>VGDO01000060.1 GCA_016869645.1 Alphaproteobacteria bacterium | reverse complement strand
CGCGCACTCGATCTGCTCGCCGTCAAGCCCAGCCTGTAGTCAGGACCCGCAGACAAACGCGAGTCACATCAGTGGCTTGGTCAAAATTCGGGCAAAGTTCAGTCTAGGCGAGCAGGTTTGCCCCGATCTTGCCCGGCGGCGGCTGGGGTTGCGTCGATGATGCGGCCGGAGCGGCGGCGTTCGTCGTTGGCGCCACCGCCGTCTCCGAAGGCCTTGCCGGGGCCTGGGTGGGTGCTGCCGGATGATCCGGCGGCTTGGCTTGTGGCGCCGCTTGAACCGTGGGCTGGATTGGCGCCGAGGTCGCGGGTCTGGATTGCGGTTGTGCCTGGGCTGCCGGTTGCGGCGCCGGCTTCGGCTGTAGCTGCGGTCCCGTGGGATGGCGCGGCGGCCGGTCGGTGCTCGGATCGAATGGCGTGATCCGGTAGCCGCCGGCGACCTCTGTCAGATAGAGGGTGTCGCCACGACCGAGGTTGAGCCGCTTCAGCACATCCTTGGGCAGGTGGACGCCGAGTGCGCTCCCTAGCATCATTATTCTGAGCTGGTGCATGTGCACGCGCTCTTTTCGTTGTGACCCAGCTTCGACCATAGCTCCGTGATCAGTGGTGGTCAAACCTCCATCGGAAGTAGCGTCGTCAGGCCGGTCAGTCGAAGATCGCGACCGCGCGCGTCCAACCTGCGGATGCGCCACGAATTTTGACCGGAAAGCACGCGATGGTGAATCCTGACGCCGGGAGCGCTTCCAGATTGTGCAGCTTTTCCAGGTGGCAGTAGCCGATGTCGCGTCCCGCCTTGTGGCCCTCCCAGATGAGTGTGGCGTCGCCCGATTCCGCAAACCTGTTCTTGGTGTGGATGAAGGGCGCGTCCCAGCTCCAGCCATCTGTGCCAGTCAGCCTGACGCCGCGCTCGAGCAGGAAGAGGGTGGCTTCGCGACCCATGCCGCAGCCGGCCGAGACGTAGTCGGGCTGGCCATAGCGGGCGCCCGCGCGGGTGTTGACCATGACGATTTCGAGCGGGGCGAGACGGTGGCCGATGCGCGCCAGCTCCGCTTCGACGTCCGCGGCGGTGACGACATATCCGTCCGCCATGTGGCGGAAATCGAGCTTGACGCCGGGCTGGAAGCACCACTTGAGCGGCACCTCGTCGATCGTGATGGCGCGCTCGCCCTTGTTCATCGTCGAATGGAAGTGATAGGGCGCATCGAGATGCGTGCCGTTGTGGGTCATCAGCCGTATCCACTCGATGGCCCAGCCCTCGCCCTCGGGCAAATCGCTTTCCTTGAGGCCGGGAAAGAACTTCGTCACGTCCTTCGCCGTGTCCCGATGGCGCAGATACTCGATGCGCGGCTCGTAGCCCGGCGGATCGGAGCGGACTTCGTTCTCCAGATGCATCGAGAGATCGACGAAGCGTCGCGTCATGACTCAGTCGTAACCGAACAGCCAGCGCGTCGTGCCGGCGTGGATGTTGTGCACGGAATGGACGGCCTCGCGCGGGATGAGGGCTTCGTCTCCGGGCCCGAGCACGAGCCGCTCGCCGGCGACGATCAGCGCAAGCCTACCGTCCACGACGGTGACCAGCTCGTTGGCCTGGTGAACGAAGCCGTTCCACTGGCGGCCTGGCGGGTCGACGAAGGTCTGGCAGGAGAAGCCGCGGCGCTTCCAGTCGCGCTCGACGCCACCCGGATCGACGGGTACCGCGAACTTGCCGGTTGTCAAAAGCTCGGTCATGGTGCGCTCCGCGATGGCGCCAATTCTATGGCCGTCCCCCCACCTTTGCCATCGCCAGCGGCCGGGGGCAACGAGGGAGCTCTGGCATGGACCGTTGGATGGGCGCGGCCCTCGACTACATCCCGCGCTGGATCGAGTTTCAGCTCAGATCCTTCGAGCTTCCTGGCTGCGTCGTCGCGATCGGGCACAGGGGTCGCGTGGTTGGCGAGCACGCCTTCGGTTTTGCCGATCAGCCGCGCGGCATTGAGCTGACGCCGCGCCATCGTTTCCGCGTCGCCTCGCATTCCAAGAGTTTCACGGCGGCGGCGATCATGAAGCTGCGCGAGCAGGGCAAGCTCAAGCTCGACGACCGGGCCGGCGAGTACATCGATCACCTGCATCCGCGCGTGGCGGAAACCACGATCGCCCAGCTCTTGAGCCACAGCGCCGGCATCGTGCGCGACGGTTTCGACAGCGGCTACTGGCAGGGCCGCAAGCCATTCGCCAGCGCCGACGAGATCCGCGCCGACCTCGAGGCGCCGACCGCGATCGATTCCAACACGCGCTTCAAATATTCCAATCACGGCTATGCGCTCGCCGGCTTCGTCATCGAGGCGGTCGCGGGTGAATCCTATTCATCCTTCGTCAAGCGCGAGATCGTCGATGCGGCGGGTCTCGAAGAGACCAGGCCGGATGTTCCGATTGCCCGTGGCACGCCGCTCGCGCGCGGCCACAGCAGCAAGGTGCCGCTCGGCCGGCGGGTGATCTTTCCGGGCGACCAGTCGACCCGGGCGCTGGCGCCGGCAACCGGCTTCGTCAGCACGGCTGCCGACCTCGTGCGGTATTTCGGCCAGCTCGACCCGAAGGCGAGAGCAAGCGTGCTGTCGGCGGCCAGCCGGCGCGAAATGGTGCGCCGGCAATGGCGCAACCCGCATTCGAGCTTCGAGATCCACTACGGTCTCGGCATCATCAGCGGCAAATTGGGCGACTGGGAATGGTTCGGCCATGCCGGCGGCTTCCAGGGCTACATCACGCGCACCTGCGTGCTGCCGGCGGCGGGCCTGACCGTTTCGGTCCTGACCAATTCGGTCGACGGCCTCGCTCATCCCTGGCTCGACGGCATCATGCACATCCTCCAGCGCTTCGCCAAAGACGGGGCGCCGCAGCGCCGCGTGCGCGACTGGACCGGGCGCTGGTGGAGTACCTGGGGCGCTGTCGACCTCGTGCCGGTTGGCGGCAAGGTGGTGGTCGCCGTGCCGGCATTGTTCAATCCCTTCATGGATGCGACCGAGCTGGAGATCGGCAAGCGCGACCGCGGCCGCATTGCGCTGGCTGGCGGCTTTCTCGCCCATGGCGAGCAGGTCCGTCGCGTGCGCAGCAAGGGCGGCCGGGTCGCCGAGCTCTGGCTCGCCGGCAACAAGCTGGTGAGCGAGGCGAAACTGATCCGCGAACTCGAGGGCCGCTACGGCCGATGAGGGTCGTGGCGGTCACCGGTGGCGGCCAGGGCATCGGACGCGCCATCGCGCTCCACTTCGCGCGCGCCGGCTATGCCGTGTCGGTCGCCGACAGCGACGCGACCGCGGGCCGGGAGGTGCTCGCCATGCTGCGTGCGACGAAAATTCCCGTCCTGTTCGTGCAGGCTGATGTCGCGCGGGAGCGCGAAGTCAAGTCATGGCTGGCGCGTACCAGGCGCGCGCTGGGTCCGGTTGATGTGCTGGTCAACAATGCCGGCATCTCGCGCAAGGCGCCCCTGCTCGAGCTCACACCCAGGGACTTCGACCGGGTGATCGCAACCAATCTGCGCGGCACTTTGCTGTGCGCGCAGGCCGCCGCGCGCCAGATGGTCGCTGCGCGCATCCAAGGCGCCATCATCAACATCGCCTCGACGCGCGCATTCATGTCCGAACCGGGCACCGAGGCCTACAGCGCCAGCAAGGGCGGCATTATCGCGCTCACTCACGCGCTCGCCATCAGCCTGGGGCCGTACCGCATCCGGGTGAACTCGATCAGCCCGGGCTGGATCGAGACGCGCGACTGGAAGAAGAAGGCGAAGGCAGCCGTGCCGAAGCACTCGCGGCGCGACCGGCTGCAGCATCCGGTCGGCCGCGTCGGCCGGCCCGAGGACATTGCCGCGGCCTGCATGTTTCTCGCCGAATCCGCCGGCTTCATGACCGGCCAGAACGTCACGATCGACGGCGGGATGACGGTGAAGATGATTTACGAGGAATGACGACTCGGCGGAGCTACTCGGGAGCGTCGCGAGAGACATGACGTCGCAGATCCATTGCATCGTGAAGGATCCGCAGCACGTCGATCACCGGTCCCTGACGGTCGCGTCCAGTCCGAAACAGAATGAAGTGACGACCGCGGCGGCGCCTTCTTGCAACGTGGAATACGCGGATTTCTTGGCCGATGTCGTCACGTCTCGCCGCGCCGGATTGTTCCGGGCCCTCCGCCAACAGCTCCAAGCCAATCAATAGGGTCCTTGCATAGGCCCTCGCCTGGGCAAGTCCAAAATGCCCATTTCGGTGACACATATTTCGGTGATATTTCGGTGTATTTCGGTGACAGTGCACTTAGGTATATTTCGGTGACAAGGTATATTTCGGTGACAGTGCACTTAATTTAAGCACGCACATTTCGGTGACAGTGCACTAATTCATGCTGAGGGCGATTTGCTCTGAAGGCCGTTCGAATTAAGTGCACTGTCACCGTAATGCACCGGAATTGAATTAAGTGCACTGTCACCGTTTCTGTCGGAATTTCTGTCACCGGAATTTAACCTCACGGTCTAGGGCCGTGGAAATTGCCGCGGCTCGAGTCCGTGGTGAAACCAAGTGACGAAGCTGACGATGTCGTAGACCGGCAGTCCGAACGCGGCATGCAGCGCGGCGCCGTAGGGCGCCATGTTGGCGCATTCGAGGACGAGACCGCCGACCTCGGGATGGCGCGCCAGCAAGCTGCGGCATGCCTCCAGCATGTCGCGCTCGGCGGCTGCGGGATCGAGTTCTGGCATGTCGCCGAGCAGGACGCGGCTCAGCTCCGTGCCGCCCTCGGTACCCTGAACGGGCGTGTCGGGGCGTGCCCCGGCGGCTTCGAGATGACGGGCCGTGAGACTTTCGCGGCTGACGGTCAGTATGCCGACACGCCGTCCGGCGGGGAGCAGGCGCTCGACCAATGGCACCTGCATCAGCGAAGAGGCGGCGACGGGCACGCCGGCGGCGCGCGACAGCTCGTCCTGATAGGGGGCGAGAAAGCCGCAGGACGTCGTCAGCCCGTCGACGCCCTCCTCGACCATGGCACGCGCGGCCTCGAGAAAGGCCGGCAGCAGCCGCGCGTCCCGCAATCCGTCGGTCACGACGCTTTGTGGCGTTGCCGGCTCGACCGTTCGGAACTTGACGGGGAAAGACCAGGTCGCGGCATTGCCGACATCGCCCGGGATGCGCGGGAAGCGCGTCTTGAGCATGAGCACGCCGATGGTTGCGGTCTTCATCTGAGCCGTCCCCCGCGCCGCGGATCGAAGGCGTCCTGCAATACGTCGCCCAGGAGGTTGCACGCGATCACGGTCACGAAGATGCACAGGCCGGGATAGATCGCCAGGGCCGGCGCCGTTCCGATCAGCTCCTGCGCGTTGGTCAGCATGTTGCCCCAGCTCGGCTGCGGGGGCTGAATGCCGAGGCCGAGAAAGCTCAGCACCGATTCGAGCAGGATCACCGCGCCGACCGACAGCGTCGTCGCGACCAGGATCGGGGCCGTCAGATTGGGCAGAATGTGCCGCAGCATGACGCGCCACGAGCCCGCACCCTGGGCGATCGCGGCGAGCACGAAGTCGCGCGTCTTGAGGCTGAGCGTCGAGGCGCGCACCAGCCGCGCGACCGTCGTCCAGCCGACCATGGCGATGACCGGCACGAGACGCACCAGGCTGAAATATTCGGCATCCGCAATGGCTGCCGGTACGCCGAGCTTCCTCGGGTCGACGGCGGCCAGCACGATCAGCAGCGGCAGCAATGGCAGAGCGATGACGCCATCGGTCATGCGCATCAGCACCGCGTCGGTGCGGCCGCCGCGATAGCCGGCGACCAGGCCGACGACCGTGCCGATCGCCGCGGCGGCCAGCGCCGCCGACACGCCGACCGCGAGCGAGACGCGGCCGCCGTAGAGCAGGCGCAGCAGCATGTCCCGGCCGAGCTCGTCGGTGCCGAGCGGATGGGCCGCCGAAGGCGGTGCGAAGCGACCGAGCAGGTCAACGGCATCGGGCTCGCTGCCGAGCAGATGAGCAACGATCGGTGCAGCCAGAGCAGCCACGACCAGCAGGATGAGCGCGCCCGCGCTTGCGGCCGCCGCCGGCCGGCGCGCGGCGCGGCGCAGCACGATCAGTCCGGGCGCGGCAGGACGCCGCTCGCCGAGGACCACGTCAACCATAGGCGATCCGTGGATCGAGCCAGGCATAGGCGAGATCGGCGGCGAGATTAGCGATCAGCGTCACCAGGGTCGCCATCAGCAGACCGGCCAGCGCCAGGTTGAAGTCGTTGCCGAGGATCGCGTCGTAGATGAGCTTGCCCATGCCCGGATAGGCGAACATGGTCTCGGTGACGAGCGCGCCCGAGAACAGCACGCCCATCTCGAGCGCCACGATGGTGACGACGGGCAACAACGCGTTGCGCAGCGCGTGGCGCCACAGCACGACGCGCTCGGGCACGCCCTTGGCGCGCGCCGTGCGGATGTAGTCCTCGCCCAGGGTTTCGATCATGGCGGCGCGCAGGTAGCGCGTGTAGCCCGCGATGTTGACCAGCGCCAAGGTCGCCACCGGCAGGATCAGATGCTTGAGCCGGTCGGCGAGCCATGCCCAGCCGGCGAGCGGCGCCCCTACTGTCGCCATGCCGCCGGCGGGCAGCAGGTTCAGCATCACGGCAAAAATGAGCATCAGGATCAGGGCGAGCCAGAAGGTCGGCAAGGATATGCCGGCAAAGCACGCGAGATTGATCCAACGATCGGCCAGTGAGCCCGGATAGCGGGCCGCCAGCACGCCCGCCGGCAGCGCGATCGCGAGCGACAAGGCGAAGGCGAGCCCCATGATCTGAAGGGTGTTGAGCAGGCGCGGACCGATGACCGACAGCACGGGCTGGCCGAAGGCGCGCGAATAGCCGAGATCGCCGCCGAGTGCGGCTGCCGCCCAGGCGCCATAGCGCTCGTGGATCGGCCGGTCGAGCCCGTAGAGCGCCTTGAGCCGGCGGGCATCGTCCGGCGTCAGGTTCGGGTTGCTCGACACCATGACGTCGATCGGATCGCCCGGCATCAGCCCGATCAACCCGTAGATCACGAAGGACATCACCGCGATGACGACAATAGCCTGGAGCAGGCGAAGCGCGATGTAGCGGGTCATGGGTCAAGCATCGGCGCGCACGACGGCGACATCGTAGGCCGCCAACGCGGTGTCGGATGTGATGATCGTCAGTCCCTCGAGGCGTGCCTGGGCGATCAGCAGGCGATCGAACGGATCCTTGTGGTGCCAGGGTAGCGATCCGACGGCGAGAGCGTGTACGGCACTGACTGGGAGTTCCCTGAAGCGGTGCCGCTCCAGAGCGGGCAGCAGGTCGTCTACCGGCTCATCCATGCGGAGCTTGCCGGCCGAAACCTTGATCGCAATTTCCAAGACGCTTGCCGCGCTCACCCAAGCGGCATTGCCGGGTTCGCTGATGAACTCTTTTGAGCGCGGTCCTAGCCGCGGATTTCCCGACAACCACCAGAGCAACACTTGCGTGTCGAGCAGGAGATTCACGGGTCGATGCCAAACTCACGCAACATGTCAGCCGGCAGAGGGGCATCGAAATCGTCAGCGATCCAAATCTTCATCGAGCCGGGACGGCGGGGTTCCTCGCTCGGCTTGAACGGAATCAGCCGCGCCACCGGTTTGCCGCTCTTGGCGATGACAACATCCTCACCAGCGGCAACCTGCTCAAGCAGGCGCGACAGATGGGTCTTGGCATGGTGAACATTGACGGTTTTCATGGCCTATGTCGTCAATCTATTGAAAACGCTCCACGTTTTTTCGAAAGTAAATGACTAGACTTAGTTTAGCTAGATCAAAGCATTCTGACAACTACTCCGCGCGCGCCCACTCCTCGACCCATAGCGTCGTGATGTATTGGTGGCCGGTCGGCCTGATGCCGATCAGCCATTTCGGCACGACGAAGGGGTCGGCGCGGAAATAGAGCGGCAGGACCGGCAGCTCCTCGGCATAGAGGCGCTGCAGTCGCTGCCACAGCAGGCGCCGCTTCTCGCGGTCGAGCTCGATCTCGATGGCGTCGATCAGCTCGTCCATCTCCTTGTTCTTGAACCCGGTGTAATTCTGTCCGCCCCAGTTGTTGGTGGGCGAGGGGATCTGTTCGGAATGCAGCGTGGTGCGCGGCACGTTCTCCGGTGACGACACCCAGGCGAACATGGCGAGGGCGGAATACTTGCGCTTGGACACGGTCTCGCCGAAGAACACCCGCGGCGGCTCGTTGCGCAGGCGCACGTCGATGCCGACCTGCTTCCACTGGCTCTGCAGCACCTGCTGGACGAGCTCGCGGTTGCGGTTGCCGGCCGTCGTCATCAGCTCGAGCGACAGGCGCTCGCCCTGCTTGTTGTGGCGAAACCCGCCCTTCATCTCGGTCCACCCCGCCTCGGCGAGCAGCGCCGCGGCGCGCTTCGGATCGTACGGGTACTGCGGCAGCTCCTTGTCGTAGACCCAGTCGAGCGGATTGGTCTGGCCATGGGCAACCGGCTGGCGTCCCTCGAAGAGACGGTCGCTGATCGCCTGCCGGTCGAGCGACAGGATCAGCGCGTGCCGCACGCGCTTGTCGGCGAGCACGGGATTATCGAGGTTCATATCGATGTGCTCGTAGACGAGCCCGGGCTTGTACTGCACGTCGTAGCGGCTGCCATGCTTCTTCTCGAAGGCAAGCGCCTGATCGAGCGTCAGGCCCAGCTCGCCCGCGATGTAGTCGATGCTGCCGGACAGCAGGTTGGCTTCCAGCGCAGCGGTGTTCTCGATCGTCTTGACGACGATGCGGCGGAAGGCCGGCTTCTTGCCCCACCAGCGCGGGTTGGGCTCGAGCAAGATGTGCGAGCCGTGCGCCACCTCGGTCACGCGATAAGGGCCGAAGTAGAGTCCGGGATTGGTCGAATCCGTGTCGTAGCGCGTGCGCGTCCGGTAATCTTTGGGCTCGGCGAAGGCGGCGCGCTCGATATGCGCGGGCAATGGCTGGAAATCGTTGATCGCGCCATACTCGAAGGTCAGCTTGTCGACGTGGAGCGTGAAGGTCTTCTTGTCCTTGATCGTGATCTTGTGGATGCGTCGATAGAGCTCGAAGTTCGACAGGCCACCCTCGGGGTGGCGGCCGACATCGTAGGTGAACTGCACGTCGTCGGTCGTGATCGGCGTGCCGTCGCCCCAATGGGCATCGGGCCGGATCGTGTAGGTGACGGCGATGCCCTTCTTGCCGCCGGGAGCCTGTTCCGGGACGGCGAGGCCGTTCTCGATGGTCGGCAGCTCGGTGCAGAGCATGCAGATGAGCTTCCAGTCCGCGTCGTAGGTCGTGAACGGACGGCGCGCCATGCCCAACACGTAGGACTTGGCCAGCATCGACTCGATCGAGGGATGCAGGTTGGCGGGAAACTGGGTCATGCCGATGACCAGATCGTCCTTGCTCCGGCTTTGGGCGAGGAGCGGCGACGCTCCCGCTACGGACAGCAGCCCAAGGGCAATGACGACGGCTCGGCACGCACTCAACATGTTCGGCTCCGTGTTAGGCCCGCCGGCGCCAGCATAGCATGCGCTGCGATGCCGGCTTCCCCTGTGGTCCTGCCATGTCGATCCTTGGTATCATGACCAAACGATCATCACGCCGGAGACAGCCATGCCGCGCATCGTGCACATCGCCCTCAAGGTCCGCGATCTCGAGGCCGCGACCAGGTTCTACGAGGACGTCTTCGGATTCAAACAGAAGTTCACGGGACGCAACGGCGAGCACGTCTCGCGTCATATGAGCGACGGCAACATCGACCTGGCGCTCATGGAGTACGACAGCGAGGACTCCAAGGAAGCGCTGCTGGCCGGCACCGGCCCATGCATCCATCACTGGGGCATCGAGGTCGACGATCGCGACGCCTATGCCGAGAAGATCAGGAAGCACGGCGGCACGATCCTGAGCAAGCCGGAGGTCAATGCGCTCAAGTTCCGCGCGCCCGACGGCACGGTCGCCGAGATCGTCAGGACGGGCCGCTACGACATCCACGAGGTCTGAGCCGGCCAACCGGATCGCGCGCCCATGCCATCCTTCGACATCGTATCCAAGACAGATCTCGCCGAGGTCGACAATGCGCTCGCCGGCATGCGCCGGGAAATCGGCCAGCGCTTCGACTTCAAGGACAGCAAGTGCAGCATCGAGCGCACGGAAGGCGCGCTGACGATGATCGCCGACGACGATCTCAAGCTCAGGCAGATGCAGGACCTGCTGAAAGTCTATTTCACGCGGCGCAAGGTCGATCCGGCCTGCCTCGACTTCAAGGACCCTGAGAAGGCTGCGGGCAACACGATCCGTCAGGTCATCGCCATCAAGCAAGGCATCGACCGCGACCTCGCGCGCGAAATCGTCACCGCGCTCAAGGGCTCGAAGCTCAAGCTACAGGCCGCCATCCAGGGCGACGAGCTGCGCGTTTCCGGCAAGAAGCGTGACGAACTGCAATCCGCAATCCAGCTCGTGCGCGGCCTCAAGATCGCCCAGCCGCTGCAATACGTTAATTTCCGCGACTAGCGTGGGGTCACGAGGCAGGGTCGGTAGTCAAATGCGGCAAATCGGGCCGGTACGCCGATGTGATCCACGGTTCCGAACTGTTGGCGCTTGGAGCCGTGGTCGATCTTCGGCCCAACTGTTGAGAAAGCGTTAATCAATTCGGACTATCCTCCGCGGCGACGGGGGATTGGGAGTGGCTAGCCATGGGCGCCGCCTTCGCGATCCGAGCGTTTTTCGCGTCCAGGGCGGGACACGGCTTTCTGCTGTTCATCCTGCTTTGCGGCGGGCTTTCGGCCGGCGTCGGCCTCGCCTTCTACAAATCCAACCTTCATTGGTTCCAGCAGCGCACGGCATCGGAAGAGCTGACCGCCATCGAAATGGTGGAAGCCTTCGTGTTCAGCTATACGGACGTCCGGTCGCGCGGCGAACTCGGCGTCGCGCCGGTGCCGGCGACGTTCCGGGCGCATTCGATCGAGCGCTTCAACTCCTCGCGTGACCCGGCGCGGCAACTCCGCCTTGCCTGGGTCGGCATCCCCGGACGTGCGATTGCGACCGACCCGCTCGATGCCGACATGGCCGACCTGGTGCGGGGTTTCGCCGCCGGGACGGCGACGACGAATGCGCGCCTGATCTCGCTCGACGGACGCTCCGTGATCCGGACGGGATATCCGTCGGTGGCCCAGCAATGGGCTTGCGTCGAATGCCACAACATCATCTTCCCGGACCGGCCGCAGTGGCAGCTCAACGACATCATGGGCGCCTTCGTCGCGGATCTTCCAGCCGACGAATTCATCAGCCGCAATCGGCTGGAATCGGTGCTCGCGGGAACCGGGGTATTCGTCGTCGTCGGCATGATCGGTTTGTACATCTTCGCGCTACACTTTCGCCGCGTGACGACGGAGATCGAGGTGCGCGAACGCCAGCGCATGGCCGAAGGCGTCGAAAGCATGCCCGACGGTTTTGCCCTCTACGACGCATCCGACAATCTGCTGCTGGCGAACTCCGCCTTCCGGCGCTGGCAAGACATGCTTCAGCAATCGCCATCGGAGCCCGCACCGGACTCCGGCGCCCGATCCGCCGGTCGCGCGGCGCGTGCTTCCGTTTCGGCTGGCGAAATTCAACTCGGCGACCGCGCCTGGATCAGGGTCGACGAAACGCACACGCCGAGCGGAATGAAAGTCGTCATCGAAACCGACATCTCCGAGATCAAGCAGCGCGAAGCGGAGCTCAGAGTGTCGCGCGATCAGGCGGAGCGGGCCATGCGCACGCGCTCCGAATTCCTGGCAACGGTCAGCCACGAGCTGCGAACCCCGCTAAACGCCATCATCGGCTTCTCCGAGATGATACGAGACGCGCTGATGGGACCTCTGTCACGGACATACCGGAACTATGCCCAGGACATTCACTTCAGCGGCCGGCATCTGCTTGGCGTCATCAACGAAATCCTCGACATGTCGAAGCTGGAAGCCCGAAAATTGGAGCTGCACCTCGCACCCGTCGATGTCAGCGAGCTGCTGCGTCGCTGCGTGCGGCTGGTCGGAAAGCGAGCCGATGAGAAGCGGATCGCAATCGACCTCAAGTTTCCCGACGGTATGGTCGAGATGGCGGACGAGCAGAGACTGATCCAGATCGTGCTCAACATCCTCGACAATGCCATCAAGTACACGCCCGACGGCGGGCGCGTGACCGTGTGGGCCGGTCGCGATGCTGGCGTCAAGGGCACAGATGACAAGGGGCGGGACGACGATGGCAGCCTCATGGTGCTGATCCGCGACACGGGAATCGGCATTGCGGCGCACGATCTTCCGCGCGCGCTCATGCCGTTCGGTCAAGTCGACAGCAAGCTCAGCCGCCGCCATGGCGGCACCGGACTCGGCTTGCCGCTCGCCAAGAGCCTGGTCGAGCTTCATGGCGGCCGCTTCGGCATCGTGAGCGAGCCGGGCGGCGGAACAACGGTTACCCTGCGCCTGCCCGGCCGCGATGCGAAGACAGAGCGAAGCAGCTTCGCCGATGGCCAAAGAAAAGCGATGTCGCTCTAGGTCCGGACTCAATTGCACCAATCGGAGATGAAGGCGGCGCCCACGGCCGTGTCGGCGCCCCAACAGTTGCGCGCCATCACCAATGCGCAAGGCCTGCTGCGCCTGATGCCGCAACGCCCGCCACGCGAGTTGCCGATGGCTTGAGCGAAGGCACCCTTTGCGCCTCTCCTGAGCACCGTCCGGCGAAGCCTCCGGCCAGTCAGACCTAGGGCCACGGCCGCACCTCGACGGGCATGGAAGCGAGCTTGCCGTAGAGCCGCGCCCGGTTGCGGATCGGCCACCATTCATAGAGGAAGATCTCGAGCGGCCGCCACATGGCGACCCACCCGATGATCAGCAGGCTCTCCGCGATCAGCTCGGCCGGGGGCACATGGACGAACGCGGAAATCAGCTGACGCGCTGCGAGGCAGGCCGCCAGGAAGCAGAGGCCGACCAGCAGGGCGGTGCGGCCCTGGCGCAGGTTGAAGCGCAATTCGCGCCAGGCGGCATCCTCGCGGTAGGCGAAATAGTTGTGAATGGCCCGCTCGATGTCGCTGCCCGCCGGCTGCGCAGAATGGTCGCGCGGCAGGTAGAGAACCAGCTTGATGGCATCGGCGAGACGGAGTTCTCGTGCGGAGCTGACGATGTATTCCTCGGCGTCGGCATCGAGATCCTTGTCGTGGAATGGCGACGGATCCATCGAGTTGAACATCTGTGCCAGGCTGTTCAGCTGGATCTCGATCAGGTGGACGCCGCTCTCCTGGCGGTAGCGGCCGAGCGGGTCGGTCATGAGCCAGCCCTTGCCGATGGGTGATGGAAGGATTGCGGCTTGACGTCCGCCGGATCGAAGCGCCCGCTGCCTTCGATCACCTGCCCGCGCCCGATCGTGAGATGGCGCGCTCTTCCGACGCCCTTGAGCACGCCGCCACGCGCGTCGGGCGCCGGTTCGGCGAAGCTGCCGCCAGCCGCCAGGAAGCAGTCCTGGACCTGGATGGGCCCGAGCACCTGCGCGCCATCGCCGAGAACCGAGCCGCGGAAGAGCGACGCGCCGTCACGGCAGCGGCAACGCGAGCCGATCGAGATCGCGCCTGCCTCATCGAGGCTGGCCGTGAAGCCGCCCGGTCCGAACTGGTTGTCGTTGCCGATCGTGACCGTGCCGGCGCGCACCGTGATGACAGCGCCTGGCCAGAAGGTGTTGCCGCGGCCGATCGTGACGACGGCGCCGGGTGCCGCTTCGATCACGACGCCCGGATAGAACCGGTTGGCGACGCCGAGACGAACGCCGGCCGAGATCAGCAGCGAACTTGCATCGAGAACCAGATTGCCGAGCTCGGCCAGAGCCAGCGTCTGGGCGATCGTCAGGAAGCCCCCGGCAAGGCGTTGGCCGTCCTGCGCGGAGAAGAGCGATTCTTGAGTGGGGCTCGTCGCGACCATGCGTCCGTTCGCGTCACCCGTCGGCCTTGCCGCCGCGCGCCTTCGACCAGGCGTTGGGATCGTCGAGGAAGCTGCGCACCTCGGCGAGCGCGCCAGCGCCATAGCCGCGCCGCTCGGCCGCCTCCAGCATGGTCCACCAGGTGGCGAGACCGTGCAGCGCCACGCCCTCGGCCTTCAGGCTCTCGACGCTCTGCGGGAAGATGCCGTAGTGGAACACGACGAAGGTGTGCGCGACCTTGGCGCCCGCGGTCTTGAGCGCGCGCACGAAGTTAAGCTTGCTGCCGCCATCGGTCGCGAGGTCCTCGACCAGAAGCACGCGCTGGCCCTCCTTGAGATCGCCCTCGATCTGCGCATTGCGCCCGAAGCCCTTGGGCTGCTTGCGCACATAGAGCATGGGCAAGGCGAGGCGCTCGGCGATCCAGGCCGCGAACGGAATGCCCGCCGTCTCGCCGCCGGCGATCGCATCGAACGCCTCGACGCCGGCGCGACGGTTGAGCAGCTCGACCGCCATGCCCATCAGCGCGTTGCGCGCGCGCGGGAAGCCGATGATCTTGCGGCAGTCGACGTAGACCGGGCTGACCCGGCCCGACGTGAAGGTGAAGGGTTGGTCGGGCCGGATCAGCACGGCCTCGATGTCGAGCAGGATGTCGGCGGCGAGTGCCGCCATCTGGGCATCGCGCGGATCGGGCGCGGCGTTGGTCATCACGAGGGCTCCGGAGTGATCGGGATTGAGCAAGACTGGGTAGCCTCTGCTTCGTCCGGTGACAACGGGTTTGTTCCCGAAGCTCGGACAACCTCAAAGCGCCGACTGCTTCATGAATGTGGCCGGCGTCCACGCCGGCACTGGCGACCGCTCGTAGTGCCTGACGTTTCGCGTGACAATGGCGTCGGCCGACCATGCCAGCGCAGCGGCAGACTGGAACGCATCCTCAATGTCGGCCATTGGCCATTCGAGGGCGCGCCGCGCCTCAGACGTCGCCACCGGAACAACCTCGACGATCTGCAGCAGACGGTTGAGGAAGACGCGACCTCCACCCTTCAGAAGGTGGGCGCAATTCGTCAAGGAATGCCAGGCGACCGCCGCCGCGCCGCCGGCCTCGGCCCAGCGCAGCACGGCCGCGCTGCCGGCGGCGTGCGGCGCGCGCGCCAATGCAACATCCAGCAGAATGTCGGTGTCGACCAGGATTCTCACGTGGTGCGCCGTCGACGGCGGGATCGGTGACCAATGAGGCGGTCGTGCAGCGCGTCATAGAGCGGATCCGCGCCGCGATCGAGGCCGCGCAATTCGGCTGAGCCCAGCATCTCGTCGACAAGCGAGCGACTGCCGCCAGGGGGCTGCTGCGATCGAAGGAAGGCCTCGATCATCCCCGACACGGTCGTGCGCCGCGCCCGTGCGACGCGCTTGGCCCGCGCATGCACGGCAGGATCGAGAGAGATCGTCACCCTTGCCTTCATGAGTATGTACTTTATTTTGAATCGTACATACGGTCAATCCAGCCATTGGTTTCGCATGGGCCTGCGGGGGCTGCGGCGGGATCGAAATCAGAGCGTGCGGCGGAACCAAAAACGTCCAGGCGGGTGACGCCGAAGGCTCGGCACAACGCAGCCAGAGCTTCGCGTTTTTCGGCCAAGATCGGATGCGTGGCGGCGCTCCCGGGCGCAGGACAACGATCCGGCAAGAGAAACACGTCGTGGCCTGCGCACGCCCGTGCAAAGGCAATGCTGCCAACCGGCTATTCGCGGCCATCCCGTCCCCTGCTACTCTCAGCCACCATGCCGCCCGCCAGCCCCGCCCCGCGCAAGCCCCGTCCCGACCCTTCGCCGGCCGACATCGTTCTGGTCCGGCGCGAAGGCTGGGTTGCGACCGTCACGCTCAACCGGCCCGACAAGCTCAACGCGCTCAACAAGGTGATGTGGCGCCGGCTCGGCGAGATCATGCGCGAGCTGTCGGCCGACGACGCGGTGCGCGTCGTCGTGCTGCGCGGCGCGGGCGACAAGGCGTTCAGCCCCGGCGCCGACATCGCCGAATTTTCCGACCAGCGCGCCGATGCCGGCCAGGCCAAGCGCTATGGCGCGATCATGCACGAGACCATGTACGCGATCGCCGAATGCCGGCACCCGACTGTCGCGCTGATCCAGGGCATCTGCGTCGGCGGCGGGCTCGAGATCGCGCTGTGCTGCGACATCCGCATCGCGGGCGCCGGCGCACGCCTGGGCGTGCCGATCAACAAGCTGGGCCTGGTCATGGCCTATCCCGAGATCGAGGCGCTGATCGGCCTGGTTGGCCGCTCGACGGCGCTCGAGATCCTGTTCGAGGCGCGCGTGTTCGACGCGGCCGAGGCCTTGTCGAAGCGCCTGGTCAACCGCGTCGTGCCCGACGCCAAGGTCGTCGAAGAGGCCTATGCGACCGCGTCGCGCATCGCCGATGGCGCACCCCTCGTCAACCGCTGGCACAAGAAGTTCGCCGCGCGCCTCAACGATCCGAAGCCGCTGTCGCAGGCCGAGATGGACGAGGGCTATGCCTGCTTCGACACCGAGGATTACCGCATCGGCTATCGCGCCTTCCTGCAGAAGCGCAAGCCCGAGTTCGGGGGCTCCTGATGGCGGCCCACGATCTGATCGTCCACGGCGGCAGGATCGTCACGCTCGACGGGTCGAGCCGCCTCGTCGAGGCGCTCGGCGTGCGCGACGGACGCATCGCGGCAGCCGGTGCCGTGGCCGAGGTGCTCAAGGATCGCGGGCCGAGTACGCGCGTGCTCGACGTCACCGGCAAGACCGTGACGCCGGGCTTCTTCGACGCCCATCCGCACATGGACCGGCACGGGCTCAAGCAGCGCGGCGGCATACCGATCGACGGCCGTCTCTCGATCGCCGAGATCGTCGAAATCGTCCGCCAGGCGGTCGCGCGCACGCCCAAGGGGCAATGGATCGTGCTCATGCCCATGGGCACGCCGCCGACCGGCTATGTCTACCGGCCGGATCAGCTCACGGAGGGGCGCTACCCGACGCGCCAGGATCTCGACGCGGTGTCGCCCGACCATCCCGTCTACATCCGCGCGGTGTGGGGCTGGTGGAGCCACCGGCCGTTTCCGTCGGTGGCGAACTCCCGGGCGCTCAAGCTCGCCGGCGTCACGCGCGATTCGGCGGCACCCTACAATACGGAGATCGTCCGGGATTCGAAGGGCGAACCGACGGGTGTCTTCCTCGAGCGCAACTACGCCCCGGTCCTGGAGTACACGCTGCTGCGCGTCGTGCCGCGCTTCACCCATGAGGACCGCGTCGCCGGCGTCCGCCTCGGCTCGGCCGCCTACAGCGCGGTCGGCACCACGGCCGCCTATGAGGGGCACGGCGTGTCGCCGGCGATCATCGACGCTTACCGCCAGGTCGACGCCGCGGGCGACCTCACGGTGCGCATGCAGGTGCCGCTCAGCCTGCCGAGCGCCTCATTCGACAACCGCAAGATCGGCGAGCTGCTGCATCACTGGGCCGATCGTCTCGGCGGCCGCGGCAGCGGCGACGGCATGCTGCGCCTCGAAGGCGTGTGCGTCGACGTCGGCGATGCCGAGGTCGCGCGCATCATCGGCGAGCACTATCCCTACGAGCAGTGGGCCGGGCACTTCTACCAGTCGCTGCCGCATGACCGCTTCGTCGAGCTCGGCGTGCTGGCGGCGAGGCTCGGCCTCCGGCTCAACTGCCTGGTCTGCTATGACCTGGAGCGCGTGCTGCGCGCCTACGAGGACATCGACAAGGTCCATTCGATCCGCGACCGGCGCTGGGTCATCATTCATGTCATCGATGCGACGCCGGACCAGCTCCGGCGCATCAAGAGGCTGGGCCTCGTCGCGACGGTCACGCCCGGCTTCATGTTCATGGCCGATGACCGCTTCGGCCTCGACCGGCTGCGCGACCGCGGCGTGCCGATCCGCGAGCTGATCGATGCCGAAATTCCGGTCGCGCTGTCGACCGACAACGTGCCGCATTCCATGCTGTTCGCGCTCTGGCAGGCGCTGTCGCGCTTCGACGGCGATTCCCAGTCGGCGCTCGGCCCGAGCCGCCTCGGCCGTGAGGAGGCGCTGCGCATCTCGACCGTCACCGGCCACTACCTCACCTGGGAGGAGGGCAGGCGCGGGCCGCTCGACATCGGCCGCGCCGCCGATTTCGTCGTCTTGGGCGACGATCCCTTGAGCTGCGCCGAGGACCGTATCAAGGACATCCCGGTCGAGCGGACCTTCGTCGCCGGCCGCGAGGTGCACGGTCCGGCGGAGAGCGCCAGGAGTTAGTGGTTCGAGTCAGACATTTGGATGCCCAAAATGCCTCATGGTGAGCCTCGGGCGAACCGGGCTTCGGTCTGTCAGAACTGAATCACTGGCGCGGCCGTGTCTCCGCTTTCGTTGGCGCCGGCCTAGACGGCGCGGGCGTGCTGTTGCAGATCCGTGCGCAGGTAACGGTCGAACACGGCTGCCACCGTGCGGGTGAAGGGCCGGCCTTTCGGCAGCACGGCGATGCGCCAGCCGGTACGCCCGATCAACCCGTCGCCAGCCATCGCGTCGAGCCGGGCCAGCGCGTCGACGAACATGGCGGGCGTACGGCCGTACTCCATCGTCAGCCTGGCGAGATCGACCGTGAAGTCGCACATCAGCCGTTCGATTGCCGCCCGGCGCAGCCGATCGTCCTCGTCGAGGCGGTGACCGCGCACGGTCGCGAGCCCGTCGGATTGGGCCATGGCCCGCAGGTAAGCGGCGACGTCGGCGGTATTCTGGGTGTAGCCGAACGGCACAGTGGTGATCGCCGACGCGCCAAGCCCGAGCAGCGCAGATGCGGCATCGGTCGTGTAGCCCTGGAAGTTCCGGTGCAGGTTTCCCGCGCGTGCGGCCTGGGCCAGCGGATCGCCCGGTCGGGCGAAGTGATCGATGCCGATCGGCTCATAACCATAGCCGCAGATGAGCTCGGCGGCTCCCATGGCCATGGCCAGGCGCTCCACGGCACCCGGCAGCGTCGCCTCGTCGATCAGGCGCTGGTTGCGCCGCAGCCATGGCACATGTGCGTAGCCGAACAGCGCGATGCGCTCGGGCGCCAGGTCCATCACGGTTTCGAGCGTGTCGAACAGGCCGTTGAGCGTCTGGCGCGGCAGGCCATAGACGAGATCGATGTTGATGGCCGTGATGCCCGCGGCGCGCAGATGTTCGATGGCGTCGGCGGTCGCTTCGACCGACTGCACGCGCCCGATCGCGGCCTGAACGTCGGCATCGAAGTCCTGGACGCCGATGCTCGCGCGGTTGACGCCCGATCGGGCGAGCGTTTGGACGAGGGTCGGCGCCAGCGCCATCGGATCAGCCTCGATCGCGATCTCGGCATCCTCGGCGATGGCGAATCGATCGGCGATCAGCGCCATCAGGCTGCTGAAATCGCCCGACGAGAGCATGGTCGGCGTGCCGCCGCCCCAGTGGATATGGCGCACGTTCATGCGCCTTGGCAGAAGCGCCGCCACGCGCTCGATCTCGACGCCGAGCGCCCGGGCATAGCTCTGGACCGGCGCGTAGTCTTTGGTCGCGCGCGTGCTGCAGCCGCAATACCAGCACAGGCGTTTGCAGTACGGCACGTGCAGATAGAGCGACAGGTCGCTTGCCGGATCGAGCGCCGCCAGCCAGCTCCGATGCGCGGCCGCGCCAATGCCGGCATGGAAATGGTTGGCCGTGGGGTAGCTGGTGTAGCGCGGCACCTGGCCGCCGTATTTTTCGAGCAGTGTCTCGCTCATAAATAAAGTATGCCGCCCCGGCGATGGCGGCGCGTTGATCTGGGTCAAAGCCCTGGTAGAAATGAGTTTTTGCCACCCGCATGAGGCAAGACAGGCCGGCTTGACAGGGGCGGAGGCTGGTTCTAGAACAAAATAGGAACTCAACGGATTCAACAGCGTTGGACCGCCATGATCAAGGCAGTGACCGAGCCGGTCGCCGCAGCCCCGGTTGGGCTCGACGCCTTGCGTCTGCGCATCCGTGCGCTCGAGCGCGGCCGCCCTGCCCTGCCGGATGGGGCGCTCAGCTTCGGCGTTTCGCAAATCGACCATCATCTGCCGGCGCGCGGTATCGGGCTTGGCCTGGTCCACGAGGTGGCGGCCGGAAGCGCCGATGAGGCCGGCGCGGCGGCGGGTTTCGTGCTCGCCCTGCTGGCCCGGCGCATGAAACAGGTCTCGGGCCCCGTGCTCTGGTGCGGCGGCAATTCCCGGAGCGGACCCGATCTCTACGGGCCCGGTCTCGCCGATGCCGGGCTTGATCCGGCGCATTTGATCCTGGTGCGGACCGCCACCATGGCCGACCTCCTGTGGACGATGGAGGAGGCGCTGCGCTGCTGCGCGCTCGCCGCCGTGGTCGGCGCAGCTTCGGGCGCCGTCGATCTGACGGCGAGCCGGCGATTGCAGCTCGCCGCCGAAGCCGGAGGTGGGCTGGGGCTCGTGCTCGACATGAGCGGCAGCGCTGCCGGGATAGAGGGGGGGCGGCTGGCGGCCAGTGCACTCGCCACGCGCTGGCAGGTCGCGGCACTGCCTTCGGCTCCGACCGGGGAAGGAATCGGCATCGGTGCCGCGCGATGGCGGCTCGAGCTGCGCCGCTGCCGCGGCGGCAGCGCCGGCGCCTGGAACGTGGAGTGGCATGATGAGACGGGTGATTTCGCTCTGGTTGCCGCACTGGCCGACGGACCGCGCGACGCGCGGCCGCCTGGCCAGCGCGCCGCCGCTGGCGCTGTCGAATCCATCCGGCGCGCCGGCTAGCGGAACCGCCGAGCGGCCGCTGGTCGCGGTCGCGACGGTCGGCAACCGCGCGCTGGTGACCGCGGCCAACATGGCCGCCGAGGCGGCGGGCATCGCGCCTGGGCTCTCGCTCGCCGATGCGCGGGCGCGCGAGCCCGGGCTCTCCGCCATCGCAGCCGATCCCACGGCCGATGCCGCATCGCTTGCCGAGCTCGCTGAGTGGTGCCGGCGTTATACGCCCGTCGTGGGGGTCGATGGTGCCGATGGAATCTGGCTCGACATCACCGGGTGCGCCCATCTGTTCGGCGGCGAAGCCGCGCTGGTTGCCGATCTCGCCAACCGGCTGGCGCGCTTCGGCCTCGATCTGCGGCTCGGCCTGGCCGACACGGCCGGCGCCGCATGGGCCGCCGCACGCTACGGACGCAGCACGATCGTCGAGCATGGAGATGCGCGCGCGGCGCTCGCACCATTGCCGGTTGCCGGCCTCCGGCTGCTGCCCGAAGCGGTCGAGACGCTGCAGCGTCTCGGCCTGCGCTCGATCGGCGATCTCTACACGCTGCCGCGCGCGCCGCTCGCCGCACGCTTCGGCGGCGGGCACGCAGGACGCGCGCTGGCGGCAGGCGTGGTCGAACGGCTCGACCAGGCGCTCGGTCGCGCCAGCGAGACGATCGCCGCGCTGCGCCCGGTCCCGGCCTTCATCGAACGTACCGTGCTCGCCGAGCCGATCATGACCGCCGAGGCGATCGCCGCCGCAGTGCGCCGGCTGATCGGCCGGCTCATGCGCGCGCTCGAGCGTGCTCAGGCGGGTGCGCGGCGGATCGAGCTGGAGATCTATCGCGTCGACGGCGCGGCGCGCCGGCTGGCCATCGGCACCAGCCGCCCGGCGCGCGATGCCGACGCGCTCTTCCGCCTGTTCGCCGAGAAGCTCGAACTGATCGATCCCGGCTTCGGCATCGACGCCCTCGTGCTCGCGGCACCCGTCGTCGAGAAGCTGGGCGCGGCGCAGCTGGCGATCGATGCAGCGGATCGCGGCAGCGGCGCCGATCAGGCGGCCGATGCAGCGGCACCGCTGATCGACCGTCTGGCCAACCGGCTCGGCACCGATGCCGTGTTCGGCTTTGATGCGGTCGAGAGCCACGTTCCCGAACGCGGGCAGTGCCGGATGCCCGCGATCGCTGCAAGGCCAACTGGCGGGACGCGGCCGAACGCGCGCTCGCGCGCCTCCTTCGGGCGGCGGCGCGACCGACCCGCGCCGCGGCCGCTGCGCCTGTTCGCGCGGCCCGAGCCGGTCGAGGTGATCGCCGGCGTGCCTGACCATCCGCCGGCACAGTTCCGCTGGCGCGGCCGCGGCTACCGCATCGCACGCGCCGAAGGGCCCGAGCGCATCGCGCCGGAATGGTGGCGTGGTGCCGCCGCCAAGACCGATGCCGACATGGCGGCGCTGACGCCCGGACCGATGGGGGCGGCGCGCGACTATTACCGCGTCGAGGACGAAGCCGGCCGCCGCTTCTGGCTGTTCCGCGCCGGTCTCTACGGCGCCGCAGACGAGCCGTGCTGGTTTCTGCACGGCCTGTTCGGCTGAACGACCAGTTTTCTCCGTGTGATGGCCGATTACGCCGAGCTCCAGGTCACGACCAATTTCAGCTTCCTGCGCGGCGCCTCCCATCCCGAGGAGCTGGTGCGCCAGGCGGCTTCCCTCGGTCACACGGCGATCGCCATCACCGATCGCAACACGCTGGCGGGCGTCGTGCGCGCCCATGGTGCCGCCAAGGAAACCGGACTTCGTCTCGTCGTCGGCTGCCGGCTCGATCTGAGCGAGGATACAGCGACGGCGGGGGCGCCCTCGGTGGAAGCGCTCGTGGCGAGCATGCTCTGCTATCCGACCGATCGCACCGCCTATGGCCGGCTTGCGCGCCTGCTGACGCGCGGCAAGCGGCGCGCGGCCAAGGGCGAATGCCGGCTCGGCTGGTCGGACGTCATCGAGCATGGCGTGGGCCAGGTCTTCGTGCTGCTGCCGCCGGATAGGCCGGATGCCGCAATCGCCGCGCAGTATCGTTCCTTCGTTGAGCGCTTTGCTGGCCAGGTCTATGTCGCGGCCTGCCATCGCCACGATGGCGATGATGACCGCCGGCTGGCGCGGCTGGCGGCCTGGGCGACGGCGATCGGGGCGCCGCTGGTCGCCGTCAACGACGTGCACTATCACCTGCCCGAGCGGCGTCCGCTGCAGGATGTCGTCACCTGCATCCGCTGGGGCTGCACGATCGACCAGGCCGGCTTCCGCCTCGCCGCCAATGCCGAGCGCCATCTGAAATCGCCGGACGAGATGGCCAGGCTGTTCCGCCGGCATGCCGATGCGGTGGCGCGCACGCGGGACATCGTCGAACGCTGCCGCTTCTCGCTCGACGAGCTGCGCTACGAATATCCCGACGAAGCGACCGAGGACGGCCGCACGCCCCAGGAGGAGCTCGCATTCCGCGCCTGGGAGGGGGCCGCGCTGCGCTATCCGCCCGAGCGCTATCCCATGGGCGTGCCGGCGAAGGTGCAGGCGGCGCTCAAGCACGAGCTGGCGCTGATTGCCGAGCTCAACTACGCGCCCTACTTCCTCACCGTCTGGGACATCGTGCGCTTCGCGCGCGCGCAGGGAATCCTGTGCCAGGGCCGCGGCTCGGCCGCCAATTCGGCGGTGTGCTACTGCCTCTTCGTCACTTCGGTCGATCCCGACACCCACGATCTGCTGTTCGAGCGCTTCGTCAGCGCGGCGCGCAACGAGCCGCCCGACATCGACGTCGACTTCGAACACGAGCGGCGCGAGGAGGTCATCCAGTACATCTATCGCAAATACGGTCGCGACCGCGCCGGGCTGACCGCCGTCGTGATCTCCTACCGCGCGCGCAGCGCGCTGCGCGACGTCGGCAAGGCAATGGGACTGTCCGAGGATGCGGTCGGCGCGATCTCCGGCGAGATCTGGGGCTGGGGCAGCGAGGACGACGCCGAGGACAAGCTGGCCGAGCGGCTGGCCGAGATCGGCCTCGACGCGCGCGATCCGCGCCTGTCGCTCACATTAAGGCTGGCCGGCGAGATCATGGGTTTTCCGCGCCACCTGTCGCAGCATGTCGGCGGCTTCGTCATGACGCGCGGTCCGCTCTGCGAGGTGGTGCCGATCGAGAATGCGGCGATGGAGGACCGCACCGTCATCGAGTGGAACAAGGACGATCTCGACGAGCTGGGCATCCTCAAGGTCGACGTCCTGGCGCTCGGCATGCTGACCTGCATTCGCAAAGCCTTTGCGCTCATCGAGCTTCATGGCGGTCCGCATCTCGAGCTCGCCACCGTGCCGGCCGAGGATCCTGCCGTCTACGACATGCTGTGCCGCGCCGACTCATTGGGCGTGTTCCAGGTCGAGAGCCGGGCGCAGATGAGCATGCTGCCGCGCCTCAGGCCGCGTTGCTTCTACGATCTGGTCATCGAGGTCGCGATCGTGCGGCCCGGGCCGATCCAGGGCGACATGGTGCACCCCTATCTGCGCCGGCGTGACGGCTCGGAGAAGGTCGAGTACCCGTCGCCCGAGCTGGAGAAGGTGCTGCAGAAGACGCTGGGCGTGCCGCTCTTCCAGGAGCAGGCGATGAGCATCGCCATCGTCGCGGCCGGCTTCACGCCCGATGATGCCGATCGCCTGCGGCGCGCCATGGCGACCTTCAAGCGCAACGGCGACATCCATCTGTTCCGCGACAAGTTCATCGCTGGCATGGTCGCCAAGGGCTACGCGCGCGACCTCGCCGAGCGCTGCTTCCGCCAGATCGAGGGCTTCAGCACCTATGGCTTTCCCGAATCCCACGCGTCGAGCTTTGCGCTGCTCGTCTATGTCTCGTCCTGGATCAAATGCCACCATCCCGCCGCTTTCGCCGCGGCGCTGCTCAACAGCCAGCCCATGGGCTTCTATGCGCCGGCCCAGATCGTGCGCGATGCGCGCGATCACGGCGTCGAGGTGCGCGACGCCGACGTCAATCTGAGCGAATGGGATTGCACACTGGAGTCAACGAGCGGGTCTGCATTGGGACAGGTTCCGATTGCCTCGGATGTTGACTTCCTCCCTCGCCGCAGGCGGGGGAGGACCGAGGAGGGGGCCCGAAGGGAAGGAAGCGCTCGACCGCAAGGGCCCCCACCCCAACCCTCGACCGCCTGCGGCGAGGGAGGGAGTGACGCCGCCTCGATAGGTCGTGGCTTTGCCCTTCGGTTGGGCCTGCGCCAGATCTCCGGCTTCGCCGAGGCCGATGCCATCAGGCTGATGACCGCGCGCGGCGCCGGCTATGCCGACCCGCACCAGGTCTGGCGCCGGGCCGGGCTGGCGCCGGCTGCGCTCGAGACCCTGGCGCGCGCGGATGCCTGGCGTTCCATGGGCCTCGGCCGGCGCGAGGCGCTCTGGGCGATCAAGGGACTGGGTGCGGCGCCGCTGCCGCTCTTTGCCGCCAGTGCCGCCGAGCTGCCCGAAGCGGTCAAGCCCGAGATGATCGAGCCGGCGGTCGCGTTGCCTGCCATGACGCCGGGCGAGCATGTCGTCGACGACTACCGCAGCCTGCACCTGACCTTGCGGCAGCATCCCATGTCCTTCCTGCGCGCGGAGTTCGCTGAGCGCAACGTGCTGCCGTCCAGCGGGCTGGCAACGGCGGCGGTCGGACGGCGCGTCACGGTGGCCGGCCTCGTCCTGGTGCGCCAGCGCCCGGGCACGGCAAGCGGCATCATCTTCGTCACCCTCGAGGACGAGACCGGCATCGCCAATTTGATCGTGCGCGCGCATGTGTTCGAGGCCTACCGGCGCACGCTCCTGGGCGCGCGCCTGCTCGGCGCCGTCGGCAAGGTCGAGCGCCAGGGCATCGTCGTTCACGTCATGGTCGAGCGCCTCTTCGATTGGAGCGATCGCCTGCGCGCGCTGACCAGCCTGCCGGCACCAGAACCGATGGCAGCCGAGGCAACGTCGATCTCTTCCCTGGCCCGGGCCGATCACGTCAAGCGCGGCGGACACGATAGTCGGGAACCGCCCGAGCCCACGCCGCTCGGCCGCGCATCACCCGGCTTGCCCGCAGGCCGCCAATTACGGTTAACTCCCGCTCCCGCGCGCGAAGGCGCGCCTGTCGCTCGAACTCACGGGCTTTCGACGAAGGCAAAAACCCGCGAGTTCGACCTGCCGGAAGGGCACGGCAGCCCCGTGCCCGACTTGAGAATCCGGTCTCGCGATTTTCATTGACGCGGTTGCCGGCTCGGCCTGAGATCGTGCTGGGGCAGTGTTCAGCGGGGATGCGAAGGGGCAACGATGGCCGGCTTGCCGGAAATCGAAACGGAGGACTGGTTTCGCGACTGGCGCGCGCCTGACGTGTTTCTCAGCAAGGCGCGGACGTGTCTTGCCAAGCTGGTCAAGCACAGCGGCGGCATCTTGCTCGAAAAGCCGACCTACCAGTATCTCGTGCGCGCCGAGACCATCGGACGCTTCGCCTCGGCGCTGGCCGGCATCGAGGAGGAGGCGCCTGCCGAGCTGAGCAAGCTGGCGCCCACCTATGCCCGGCTCAACTTCAAGCAGTTTCCCCACTTCCTGTTGCACATGGACGGCGAGGAGGTGGGCTTCGAGCTGATGGATGCCGACCGCCGCGAACGCAAACGCCCGATCGATCCGACCAAACGCACGCCGCGCGACGACGACAGCGATAGCGACGACGATGACGGCGAACCGGAGAAGCTCGAGGAATTCGCGATCGGCGCCATCGAGCACGCCGTCAAGACGCGCCTCAAGAAGGACTATGGCTTCAAGACCAATCTGGTGATCCAGCTCAAGCCGCCGATGGAAGGTGCCGTCGAACTGCCGGTCGAGCGCCTGGTCGATTTGACGAAGCCGGCCTGTACCCGCTGCCTGTCGGTCTGGGTCATGATGCCGCTCAACGTCGTGCGCACCTGGCCCAAGCCGCTCAGCTGGAAGGCAGTGACCTGATGGCTCGGCAGGGCTAATCCCCTGAAGCGACAAGACGGTCGACCATCGGGCCGTCTGTCGAATCGCCGTCATCCCCGCGCAGGATTCAGGTCGTTCGAACCGTATCAATGCCAGCATCCCAATGGGGTGACGCAATGGTATTGATTGGCGAGCCGAGCCCAGCGATTTTGGCACCGCGCGAAATCCGCATTGGGCTGGTGCCCCCGGCCGTGGCGGGGGTCGGGGAGGGCCGCGCGCAAGCCGCGCCGGCACAGGTCCGAGGCATGGACGACGACGAATTGATGGCGCGCATTGCCGAAGGCGATCACACCGCCTACGGCGTGGTGGTGAAGCGCCATGTCAACCGCCTGATCGCCGTCGCCCAGCGCATTCTGGCCGACCGCACCGAAGCCGAGGACGTCGCACAGGAGGCGCTGCTGCGCGTTTGGCGCCACGCCGCCGAATGGCGGCCCGGCGCGGCGCGCATCTCGACCTGGCTCTACCGGGTCGCGGTCAATCTGTGTCTCGATCGCAAGCGCCGCCCGCAAGCGGCGCCGCTCGAGGCCGCCGGCGACCCGGTCGATCCGTCGCCCGACGCTTTCGCCGCGATCTATCGCGACGAGGTCACGGCGCTGGTCGCCAAGGAGACCGCCAAGCTGCCGGATCGACAGCGCGCCGCGCTGGCGCTGTGCTACTACGAAGGCATGAGCAACGCCGAGGCGGCCGAAATTCTCGGCGTCAGCATCGGTGCGCTGGAATCGTTGCTGGTACGAGCTCGGCGCACGCTGGCCGAGCGATTGGGGCCGGTGCTGAGGCCGGCGAAGGAGAGCGACAATGCATCGTGACGAGACCGAAGCGCTGAGCCGGGCCGATGGCCTGCTCCAGGCCTATGGCGCCGACGTGGCACGTTGGCCGGGTGAGGCGCGCGACTGGTTCGTTCATCTCGAGCAGCCGGTGCGCGCCGTCGTGGCGCGCCACATCGCGGCATCGGAGGCGGCGGCGCTCGACCGCCTGCTCGACCGCGTGCTCGTCGACGAAGCCGATGAATCGATGACAGCGCGCCTTCTCGCCGGGGCCGCGCGGGATCACGGCCAGCAACAGTTCGCGCCGCGACCGGGCGTGACGGTCCCGACGCACGCGGTCGCGATCCCGGCGGCGCTGCCTGATGCGGCGACGATCGCTGCGGCGCCCTCGCGCTGGCGCAACGCAGCCATGCTCGTGGCGGCGGGCATCATGGGCATCATGCTCGGCTGGTTCGAGCCGTTGCTGGCTACGGGCAATGCCGTGGAAAGCGCGGCCGCCCAGGCGTTGTTCGGCACCGGTGAGCTGGAGATCGACTCATGACCATTCCGGGTCCGCGTTGGCTCAAGCTGACCCTGCTGGCATCGGTCGCCCTCAATCTGCTGCTGATTGGCACGATGGCCGGTCGATATCTCCACCATCGTCACGAGCGCGAGATGCGCCAGATGCCGGCCGTGGCCCGCATGATCCAGCAGATGCCCGAGGACGCGCGCCAGGGCATGCAGGCCGCCATGGGCCAGCGCCAGGGCGAGCTGCGACAGCGCCAACAGGCGATCCGCGAGCAGCGCCGCGCGGTCGCCGAGCGCTTCGCCGCCGAGCCTTTCGACCGCGCCGCGGCCGAGGCTGCGTTCGCGGAGCTGCGCCAGCGCCAGCAGGACGCGCGCGCGATCTTCCATAACGGCCTCATTGAAGCCGTCGCGGGCATGCCGGCCGAGCGGCGCAAGCAGATCGCCGAGTTTGTCGGCGGTCGGTCGCGCTAGAGAGGCGTTCGGCTGCGACAGAGTAGTGCGGCCCGGCTCGCTCCGGGTGTGTCGCGCGCGACGGCGATTATCCGGATTTGCGCTCACGGTGCCGAACGGTTGAAGACGATGGCGCCGTTCGCCTTGGCGAACTCCTCGGTGCAGGCGTCGCCGGTGCGGCCCTTGAGCCGTGGAAAGCGCGCCTCCAGTTCTGCCAGGCTGACATTGGCGCGCACGCGCGGGTGATGAATGCAGACCGCGCCCTCGGGCGCCCAGCCGGCTTCGAAGGCGTCGGCCGGATCGTTGTCCGGTTGCTGCACGCCATCTTCATCAAAGACGTCGATGCGGTGGCCATCGCGCGTGAAGGCCGTGCCGTCGCCGCCATAGTCGGCGCGCACCATGCGCATGCAAGCGGCGTGGTGGCGGTCGAGGCGAACGCCGCCGACTGTCTTCCACGGCTTGTAGCCGAAGCGCACGCACTTGCCGATCGCGCCCGACGTGCAGGCAATCGTGAACGCGCCGGGCCGTCCGGCGATCGGATTGCCCGCCTCGTCCCACGCGCCGGCGAGCGGAAAGCCGAACGTCCGACCGTCCGGGCCGGGGTCGCACAGAGGGCGCCAGGTCCCGGCGGCCGCGTCGGGCGTCAGCAGCCGGTAGAGCAGCACATCGCCGTCCGGATCCTTGCGGTCGGCTTCGATGTCTTCGATGCGAACGCGCACGGATTCGCCCTGCGCATCGGTGAAGGCGAGCGTTGCGCCGATCAGCCTTTCCCGCTGCAGCACGCTGCCGTCGCCCAGGACCACCCGGATTTCCGTGCCAACCACTTCGAGCGCACGCATACCGGGCGATTGGGCGGCGGATGGCACGGCGGCGGCGATCGATGCCAGCCACGACAGCAAGACGATCGGCGACCGCAGGCGATGGATCATGGCGCGCATCTCAGGGCTGCGAGAGCGATGCTCACGAACGATGTCGGGCGGCACGGCGAAGAGGCTGACGCCCGAAGCGAAGCCGCCGAGACTTGGGCTCGGCGGCTCA
>VGDO01000059.1 GCA_016869645.1 Alphaproteobacteria bacterium | reverse complement strand
TTGTCACCTCCAATCTGCCGTTCGACGAGTGGACCGGCGTGTTCGCCTCCGAGCGGCTGACCGGCGCGCTGCTCGACCGGCTGACCCACCACGTCCACATCCTGGAGATGAACGGCGACAGCTACCGCCTCAAGCAGAGCAGGCGCCGCCAGCGCGCCAAACGGGCCACCGACCTACCCGACAGTCCATCCGAGGAATAAACGAGGGCGCAGGAAGGCCCCCCGCGGGGGGCCTTCCTGCCGTCAGCCGTGATGCATTTTTACTCCGGCCAGCCGATGCATTTTTACTCCGGCGTTGACAGTGGCGCCGGCGACCCAGGACCGCAGGTGAGGATCGTGGGTCTCGTTGATGTCGGTCACGGATTGTCCGATCGGGAACAAGTGGGCGGCGTCGGGGATCTTGGGATGTTGCAGCCAGCTGATCAAGCCGGCTGCCAACGTGCGGAGTCCATTTACGAATTCTTAGTAATCCACAGGCTATAAGTGGCGCCATGCTGGCCCCGGCATCCATGGGTGCGTCGTCGCCGGTCCGCGAATTTCCTGGGCGTTGGAGCCAAAACCATGTCGAAGCTTGCTGCGCACGTCGTGACTCAGAAGGTCGATCATTTCGTGTCCAAGGATTTGCTCGATCGCAACGCGCAACGGCAGCTGAAGCAGTTTCTCGAGCAGGTCGAGCTGACGATCTTCAATTCCAATCGCGAGGTCATCCATCGCGAGATTCCCGATCTCGACCGCGACAGCTTCATCCGGTTTGCAGTCCGGGTCGCCGAGGCGCGCGCCCGCTACGTCAAATGTGGTCTCGACGTCACGGCCAAGGATCATGTGGCGACGAGCACGGAACTCGATCGCTTGCGCGTCCTGCGTCTCACCTATGAGGAGCTGCTTGCCTCCTTCGAGGCGACCCAGCGCATCATCGAGCGCGGCTACGTCAACATCGCGCAGTAGTTCGCGGCATCGCCCGCCGCGCAGCCGCGATGCGCGGGCTCACTACCGGGCCGCAAATCTGAAATTTCTCTCCTGTTCCCACTGAGGCGCCTCGTCTAGGCTGTGCCGTTTTCGGCGCAGGTCTGGAGGCGTCATGAAGTTCGATTTCAAGGGAAAGCGCGTCATCGTCACCGGTGGCAGCCGCGGCATCGGGCGTTCGATTGCATTGGGCTTTGCCGAGGCCGGGGCCGCCGTGTCGATCTGCGCGCGCAAGGCCGACACGCTCGAGGCGACGCGTGCCGAGATCGCCGCCCATAGGGGCACGGCGCACGCTGCCGTCGCCGATCTCGCCGATGGTGCCGTGGTCACGCGCTATATCGCCGAGGCGGCCGCGGCTCTCGGCGGCATTGACGTCCTCGTCAACAACGCGTCGGGCTTCGGCGTCACCGACGACGAGGCCGGCTGGGCCGCGAGCGTTGCCGTCGACCTGATGGCGACCGTGCGCGCGTCGCACGCGGCCGAACCCTTCCTCGTCAAGAACGCGGGCGCCTCGATCATCAACATCTCCTCGATCTCGGGCTTTCGCCCCTCCGGCCGCACGCCGCCCTATGGCGCGGTCAAGGCGGCGCTCTTCGAGTACACCCAGACCCAGGCGTTGCTGCTCGCGCCCAAGGGCATCCGCGTCAATTGCATTGCACCGGGCTCGATCGAGTTTCCTGGTGGTGGTTGGGAGCGGCGCCGCCTCAGCAAGGACCCGCTCTACGACAACGTGCTGAAGCGCATCCCGTTCAGCCGGCTCGGCCGGCCCGAAGAGGTGGCAAGCGTTGCCATGTTTCTGGCGTCGCCCGCGGCAAGCTGGGTCACCGCGCAGACGATCTCGGTCGACGGCGGGCAGTTGCTCGGATAGTCGTTCATTCTTTCCCTCCCTCACCGGAGGTGGGGGAGGGTTAGGGTGGGGGCCCGCAGCGGCCAACGCTCGCCACATGGGCCCCCACCCCGACCCTCCTCCGCGCTTTCGCGCGAGGGAGGGAGTTTCGTTGGTTGGAGCTCTCTCGTGCCCTCAATATCCGGAAAGCGCGCCTTTCTCGAGCTGCTCAAGCAGGAAGGCGTGGAGATCATGTTCGGCAATCCCGGCACGACCGAGCTGCCGCTGATGGACGCACTCGCCGTCGAAGACGGTCTGCGCTACGTGCTCGGCCTCCAGGAGGCCGCCGTCATGGCCATGGCCGATGGCTATGCCCAGGCGTCGCGCAAACTGGTCTCGGTCAATCTGCATGTGGCGCCCGGCCTCGGCAACGCGATGGGCATGCTCTATGACGCGCAGAAGGCGGCCTCGCCGATCCTGGTCACCGCAGGCCAGCACGATCACGGCTTCAATGTGACGGAGCCGATCCTCTACGCCGACCTGCCGCCGATCGCGCGGCCGCTGGTCAAATGGTCGGCCGAGGTGCACCGGCTGTCCGATCTGCCGCGCATCATCCATCGTGCCGCCAAGACGGCACTGGCGCCGCCGACCGGTCCGGTTTTCCTGTCGCTGCCGGCGGACATCCTCCAGGAGACAGCAGACCTCGATCTCTCCGCACCGACACGCGTCGCTGGCGGATTGCGCGGCGATGCGAGTGCCATCGAGGCGGCCGCCGCGCTGCTGGCAGGCGCCGAGCGTCCTCTGATCATGGCAGGTGATGCGGTCGCCCATTCACGCGCGCTCGCCGAGCTGGTCGAGCTCGCCGAGCTGCTTGGCGCGCCCGTCTATCCCGAGGCGATCGCCAACACGGCGTCCTTTCCGTCATCGCATCCGCTCTTCAAGGGCGCGATCGCGCGGGCGCAGACGGCGATCCGCAAGATCCTCGGCGAGCACGACGTGCTCCTTTCGGTCGGCGCCGATTTGTTCGCGCTGTCGCTGCCCGCCGACGTCGAGCCGATGCCGCCCGAGCTCAAGGTCATTCACATCGACGTCGACCCGTGGGAGCTTGGTAAGAACCATCCAGCGCAGGTCGCGATCCTCGGCGATCCAAAGGCGACGCTGCCCGATCTGATTTCCGGTGTCCGTGGTCGCATGGACAGGGCGGCGAAGGCGCGCGCCGAGGCGCGGCTCGAAGCGGCAAGTCGCGCGCTGCTCGCCGAACGCGAAGCCTTGCGGGCCAAGGCACGCTCCGAGGCGACGAAAACGCCTGTGCAGGCCCTGGCGCTGCTCGAGGCGGTTGGTTCGATACTGCCGCCCGACACGGCGGTGATCGAGGAGGCGATTTCATCGATTCCGGGCTTGCGCCTTCTGGTGCGCAGCGACGATGCGCAGAGCTTCTATGGCCTGCGCGGCGGTGGCATCGGCTGGGGCCTGCCGGCGGCGATCGGAGTCAAACTGGCACTACCCGACCGGCCGGTACTCGCGCTCATCGGCGACGGCAGCGCCATGTACACCTGCCAGGCCCTGTGGACTGCGGCCCATGAGCGCATCGCCGTCGTCTTCGTCATCCTCAACAACGCGTCCTACCGCATCCTCAAGCAGCGCGTGAATGCGCTGCGCGGCCATGCGGCGCAGACCGACCGCTATGTCGCCATGGACATCATCGACCCGCCGATCGATTTCGTCGGCCTCGCGCGCTCGCTGGGCATCGCCGCCGAGCGCGCCCGCACGGTCGCCGAGGCGGTCGACCTGGTGAAAAAGGGGTTGGCCGGCAATGCGCCCGTGCTGATCGACGTCACCATCGATCCGGTGTTCAAGCCGGCGTAGTCAGGTCGCTGCCGCGTAGCCTCCCGCGATCCACGTACCAATGACGCCGAGCTTGCCGTCGAGCGCGACCAGATCCGCCGCATAGCCCGGCGCGATCCGGCCGCGTTTGTCATCGATGCCGAGAAATTTGGCCGGCGTCAGCGAGGCCATGGCGAGCGCGTCGGTCAGCTTCAGGCCGACGAATTCGACCGCGTTGCGCACGGCGCTCGCCATGTCGAGATGGGCGCCGGCCAGCATGCCGTCGCCGCGCGTCAGCTTGCCGTCGCGCACGAAGATCTCCATGCCCGTGAGCATGAAGCGGTCGATGTTGGCGCCGAGCGAGGGCATGGCATCGGTCACCAGCATGACGCGGTCCGCACCCTTGGCGCGGTGGGTGATGCCCAGCGTGACAGGATCGACATGGATGCCGTCGCAGATCACGCCGGCGAAGATGCGGCGGTCGGCGAGTGCCGCGCCAACCACGCCCGGCTCGCGCGCCTGCAGCTGCGAGGTCGCATTGTAGAGATGTGTGATGCCGGTCAGCCCTTCGTCGCAGGCTGCCATCATTTGCGCGTGGGTCGCGTTGGTGTGGCCGGCCGAGATGCGAACGCCAAGCTTGGCGATGCCGTTGATGAACCCGGCCGGCGCGCGCTCCGGCGCCAATGTCACTTGCGAGGCGCCGACGCCGCGCAAATCGCTGAGCACGTCGAGATCGGCGATGGTCGGCACCGCGATCAGGTCCTTGCGGTGGACGCCGGCGCGCTCGGGATTGAGGAACGGGCCCTCGAGGTGCACGCCCAGCACGCCAGGCCTGCCGACACCGTGCCGCGCCGCTCCGACGGCGGCAACCATGGCCTGGGGATGATCCGTGATCAGCGTCGGCAGGCAGCCGGTCGTGCCGAAGCGGCGGTGAACGCGCGCGATCGCCGCCATGGCATCGGGTGTCGGCGTGTCGTTGAGCAGGATGCCGCCGCCGCCGTTGACCTGCACATCGATGAAGCCCGGGGCCAGCAAAGCGTCGTTTGGCAGCTCGACGCGCTGAAAGTCTGCGGGAACGTCCGCCGGTGTGGCGATGCCCAGGACGTCGCCGCCGCGCACCAGGACGGCACGCGTGCTGTGCAGCATCGCGCCGTCGAACACGCGGCTGGCGATTATGGCAGTGGCTTGGGCAGGATTCATCCCCGACTCGTGAGTCATGCTCGTGTACCGCCTCAGCTCACCACGAGGCAGCGTGTAGACTACTCTAGTTGACAACCTGACGTTTCAGCCACTTATCTGTCACCGCCTCGTTCGGGAAAACCCATGGACAAATTGCTCATTCGCGGCGGGCGCCGGCTTGAAGGCACCGTGCAGATCGTCGGCGCCAAGAACGCCGCGCTGCCGGCGATCGCGGCCGCCCTGCTGAGCGGCGAAAAGCTCACGCTTGCCAACCTGCCCGACGTGGTCGACGTGGCGACCATGCTGACCCTGCTCGGGCACTACGGCGTCACGACCGAGCGGACAGCGTCGAGCGTCACCCTCGATGCCGGCGCCGCGCAAAATGCGGAGGCGCCCTACGACATCGTTCGACGCATGCGCGCGACCTTGCTGGTTCTGGGCCCGCTGCTGGCGCGCTTCGGTACGGCCCGCGTCTCGCTGCCGGGCGGCTGCGCGATCGGCGCGCGGCCGGTCGATCTCCACCTCAAGGCTCTGGCGACGCTCGGCGGCACCATCGATCTCGACGCCGGCTACATCAACGCCAAAGCGCCCGGGGGCCTCACCGGCGCACGCATCGTGCTGGGCTCGCCCTCGGTCGGCGCCACCGAGACGGCGCTGATGGCGGCGACGCTGGCCCGCGGCGAGACCGAGATCATGAACGCGGCGCGCGATCCCGAAGTCGCCGATCTTGCTTCCTGTCTCGTCGCTATGGGCGCGCACATCGAGGGCGCCGGCAGCCACCGCATTCTGGTCCAGGGCGGTCGGACCTTGCGCGCCGCGCGCCACGACATCGTGCCCGACCGCATCGAGGCCGGCACCTATGCCATCGCGGCGGCAATCACCGGCGGGCATCTCGAGCTGACCGGCGCGCGGCTCGAGCATCTGGCGGCCGTCGGCGAGGCGCTCGAGCGCACGGGCGTGCGCATCTGGCCGACCGACCGCGGGCTGATGGTGGCGCGCGACGGCGCGCTGCGCGGGCTCGACATCACGACCGAGCCCTATCCCGGCTTTCCGACCGATCTGCAGGCGCAGTTCATGGCGCTGATGGCGATCGCCGATGGTGCCTCGATGATCCGCGAGACCGTGTTCGAGACGCGCTTCATGCACGTGCCCGAGCTCAATCGTCTGGGCGCCAACGTCACGCTGCAGGGCACCTCGGCCCTGGTGCGCGGCGTCAAGTCGCTCCGGGGCGCGCCGGTCATGGCGACGGACCTGCGCGCCTCGGTCAGCCTCGTGCTCGCCGGCCTGGTCGCGGAAGGCGAGACGGTGATCAACCGCGTCTATCACCTCGACCGCGGCTACGAGGCGCTCGATCGCAAGCTCGTGCGCTGCGGCGCGGATATCAGGCGCGTCGCCTAGGCTCGGCACGTGGGGGAACCTCTCTACATCGGTGTCGATGGCGGCGGCACGGGCTGTCGCGCACGGCTCGAGGATGGCTCGGGCCGGGTGCTGGGCGCCGGCATCGCCGGACCGGCGACGACGCGCCTCGGTATCGAACAGGCGATGACGGCGGTCGAGACCGCGTGCCGTGCCGCGCTCGCCGAAGCGGGCCTGGATGGCTCGCAGCTCTCGCGCGTGCATGCCGGCATCGGGCTCGCCGGTATCGGCCGCAAGGGCGCGCTCGCCGAGCTGATGGCGCGGGCTCATCCGTTCGCCTCGATCGGCTTCGCGAGCGACGGACTGATCGCCTGCATCGGCGCCCATGGCGGGCGCGATGGCGGAATCGTCATCGTCGGCACCGGCAGCGTCGGCCTTGCGCGCGTCGCGGGCAAGGAGATCAGGGTCGGCGGCTATGGGTTCCCGATCTCCGATGAGGGCAGCGGCGCCGATCTCGGTCTGCACGCGATCCGGCTGGCCTTGCGCGCCGCCGATGGGCGGATCGAGTCCAGCAGGCTGCTCGTCGACGTCATGGCCAGGTTCGGCAACGACCCGATGGAGGCCGTCGCATGGATGGACCGTGCGAGTGCCACCGAATATGCGGTGCTCGCGCCGCTCGTCATGCGCCATGCCGACCAGGGCGACGCGATCGGTCGGCGCATCGTTCAGGGGGCGGCAGAGCAGATCGACGGGCTGGTGCGTGCGCTTGTCGAGCGGGGGGCCGAGCGCATTGCGCTGGTCGGCGGCTTGTCGAGCGCCATCGAGCCGTGGCTGGCACCCGATGTGCGCCGCCGCCTCAAGCCGGTCGAGGCCGATGCGGTTGCCGGCGCGCTGTTGCTCGCGCGCCAGAAACAGGCCTGATCAGGTCGGCCCATTCAAGTCGGAACGTCGGGTGCGACCGGCTTGCGCTCGCGCGCGACCAGCGCGCAGCCACCGATGATCAGGGCGGCGCCGATCCAAACCGCGAGCGCGGGCACCTCGGCAAAGAACACATAGCCGAGCAGCGCCGCCCACAGCAAGCCCGTGTACTCCGCAACGCTGAAGCGCGCCGCCGTGGTGCGCGCCAGGGCGGCCGCCAGGGCGAGATGGCCGATGCCGCCGAGCAGGCCGGCCAGCGCGAAGGTTGCCAGAGCCGTTCCGTCGGCCGCGCGGAAGTCCAAGGCGGCGAGCGGCGACACGAAGATCGTGACCAGGATCGACTGGACGAACACGATGACGGTGGTCGGCTCGTGGGCGGTCTGGCTGCGCAGCAGCACGATGCCGAGCGCATAGGCGACCGGTGAAATCAGTGCGCATGCGACGGCCAGCGTGTTGCGCTCCCCGGCCTCGATCCGCGTGTCGGCGAAGACGATGACCAGCATGCCGATGAAGCCCAGGACCAGCGCCGCCGAGATGGACCAGCGCAGCTTCTCCTTCAGGAACAGCGCGCCGAACAACGCGATGAACAAGGGCGCGGTGAAGGACAGCGCGAAGGTGTCGGCCAGCGGCAGGTGGCCGACGGCGTAGAAAAAGCTCGAAGCCGTCACCACCGACAGCGCGGCGCGCCCGGCATGGGCGGCAAGCCGGTCGCGCCGGGGCAGGCCCGGGCGCTGGACCGCAACCAGGACGACCATGAACGCCACGGTGAATGCGTAGCGCAGCATGACGATCTGGAAGGTGTGAAACTCGGCCGACAGATGTTTGGCCAGCGCATCCATGCAGGTCAGCAGCGCGATCGCGGCCACGGCGAGCAGCACGGGCCGGATGGAATGATCGTGACGCATGCGATGGGAGAGAATTCGAAGGGGCGGGGGCCTGCGACGGGGATGCAAACATCGCGGCTGTTGCCTTCGCGGTCAATGGCTCTAAATTGCTGTTCAGCAAGCTATCGGTCCTCGGGGGGCCGCACATGGCGACGGAGTACATCAGCGCGCGCTTCGCCGATCTGGACGCGTGGGCCACGCTCGAAGCCGTGGAGGCGATGTACGAGGGACAACTCGCGGCGGTCGCTGCGGTGCGGCCCGTGCTGGCGGCGATCGCGCGGGCGGCCGACGATGCCGCCGCGACCTTGGGCGAGCAGGGGCGCCTCGTCTATGTCGGCGCCGGCACATCGGGCCGCGTCGCCGTGCAGGACGGTGCCGAACTGCCGCCGACATTCGACTGGCCCGCCAAACAGTTGGTCTTCGCCATGGCCGGCGGCCCCGACGCGCTGATGATGAGCGCCGAGGGCGCCGAGGACGACAAGGGCGCCGCGGTGCGCCGCATGGCCGAGGCCAAGGTCGGCAAGGGCGATGTGGTGATCGGCGTGGCGGCCAGCGGAACCACGCCCTTCACGGTCGCCGCGGTCCGGCGCGCGGCCGAGCTGGGCGCGACCACGGTGGCCGTCGCCAACAACCCCGATGCGCCGCTGCTGGCGGCCGCCAAGCATCCGATCCTGGTCGAAACGGGCGGCGAGGTCATCGCGGGCTCGACGCGCATGAAGGCCGGCACGGCGCAGAAGGTCGTGCTCAACCTCTTGTCCACGGCGATCATGATCCGGCTCGGCCGGGTCTACCGCGGCATGATGGTCAACATGCATGCGACCAACACCAAGCTGCGTCACCGCGCGGAAGTCATGGTCGCGTTCATCACGGGCTGCAAGGCGTCTGACGCTGCGCGCGCGCTCGCGCGCGCCGACGGCGATGTGCGTCTCGCTTCGATCATGGTGTTTGGGCCGGACCGCGACATGGCCGAGGCGATCCTCGACCGGCACAAGGGCAGCTTGCGCCGCGCGCTGGCCGAGATCGAGCGGCTGGAGAGACGCGAGGGTACAGCTAAGCGAGGCGCCAAACGCGCACGGGGCCGGCGTAGCCCTTGATCGGCACCTCGCCCAGCGCGACGGCTTGACCGGCGTCCGCGGCGAGCTTCGACATGACTGCGTCCGACACGAGCAGTTGCGCCTCGCGCTCGCGTGTCAATTGCTCGAGTCGTGCGGCGAGGTTGACGGTGTCGCCGACGGCCGTGAACTCCTTACGCCGGGGCGAGCCGATATTTCCGGTCACCGCCGGTCCGGCGTGCAACCCGATGCCGACCTTGAGCGGCCAGGGCCGATCGGCGAGGCCGCGCCGGTCGATCTCGGCCAGGATCTCGCGCGCCGCCGCGACGGCGTTGCGGCAGGCCGCCGGGTCATCGAGCGGCGCGCCGAAGATCGCCATGAAACCGTCACCCAGGAACTTGTTGATGAACCCGCCATGGCGGTCGACCGCGTCGATCATGAAGGCGAAGGCTTCATTGAGAAAGGTGACGACATCGTCCGGCGAGCGCGTGCGGGCGTTGGCGGTGAAGTTTCGGATGTCCAGGAACATCACGCAAACTTGCCGGATCTCGCCTGCGAAATCGGGCGGGCTCGACAGAAGTCGGTCGACCACGGAAGGCGAGACGTGCTGACCGAACAGGTTGGTTACGCGCTCGCGCGCGGCGGCCGCCTCGGCGGCAAGGTTGAACTTGTGGCGCAGCCGCATGGCGACGAGACCGGCGACCACGCCGGCGACGACCATGATCGCCGCCTTGGTCAGGTGATAGATCGGCTTCAACGGCAGCTCCGTCGCCGAAGCGTCGATCGGAAGGACGGCCCAGGCGAGACCGAGGTAGCTGAGGGCGGCCACCGCACCGGTAAAAGCCGGCAGAGCGAGGTCGAGTCGCAGCGTCGCGGCGACGATAAAGACGAAGTAGAGCAGCGACGGCCAGGCGCCGAAGACCGTCACCGGTTCGGCATGCTTGGCGGCCAGCCAGAGGATGACCGTGGGCAGGCTGGTTTCGACCGTCGCATTGACGAAGCGCAGCGGCGTCGGCATGCCCAGGCCACGCGCGCCGCGGTGGCGCAGAACCAGCAGCACGACGGTCTCGTAGAGGACGAAGGGCCCGATTGCGGCGAACGGCAGCCACACCGGCGGTGGCCGGCGCGCGAACTGCCGGACGAACTCGGGCCCGAACAGAAAGAGCGCCTGATTGGCGATGAGCAGAACGGCGAGCACGGTGACCAGCACGCGCACGCGCAGCTGCTCGCTCGACATGATCTCAGCAGACAGCGCCCGGTCGAACTCGGATCTATCTGGGGAAGCGGCCATGCCGACCGAGGTTAGCGCGGGCGCATCTGGTTGGCGACGCAAAGCCGCGCGCGAGTCAGCGCTTCTCGTAAAGCACGAAAGCGCGGATCTCGCCGATGAAGGGACGCTCGTAGGACCGGGCGAGACGCCAGCCGCGGCGCTCGTAGAAATCGCGCGCCGTCCGGTTGTCCCGGAAGCATTCGAGCGTGTTGACGCCCGCGGATTCGGCCGCGCGCAGCAGTGCCGAGCCGACACCCGTGCCGTGCGCATCGAGCGCCACGAACAGCATGTCGAGATGACTCTTGGTGACCTGCGAGAAGCCTTTGACGGAGCCGTCCAGCTCGGCGACCTGGACGCGGGCGATCACGTCGGGGAAATAGCTGGTGAAGAACTCGACGTTGCGGCCGGCCAGCGCCATCGGATCGAGGAAATCGACGAAGGTGACCTGGTAGCACTCGGCCGCGATCGCGGCGAGTGCCGGGACATCCGCCGCCGTCGCGGGGCGCAGCTTCATGATCAAGCGGATCAGGGACTGCCGCGCAGTCGCGGGTCGAGCGTGTCGCGCAGCACGTCGCCCAGGAGATTGAGGCCGAACGCAAGCAGCAGGATCGCCGCGCCGGCGAAGACCGCGCTCCACGGCGAGATCATCAGGAAGTTGCGCCCCTCCGACAGCATCAGGCCGAGGGACGGCGTCGGCGGCTGGGTCCCGAGACCGAGGAAGGACAGCGACGCCTCGACCAGGATGGCAGCGGACAGCAGCAGGCTGGTCTGCACCAGCACGACGCTCATGAGGTTGGGCAGGATGTGAACGAAGATGATTCGCCAATCGGCCGCGCCGATGGCGCGCGCGGCCACGACGTAGTCGCTCTCGCAGATCACCAGCGCCGGACCGCGCAACAGGCGCGCGAAGATCGGCGTGTAGACGATGGCGATGGCGATCGCCGCCGAGGAGGCGCGCGGCCCCAGGACGGCAACCACGCCGATCGCCAGCAGCAGGACGGGGAAAGCGAACAGCACGTCCATCACGCGCATGACGATGCGCTCGAGCCAGCCGCGATAGTAGGCGGCCAGCAGGCCGAGCGCGCCGCCCATGACGAGGGCGGCGGCGACCGCGGCGACCGAGACCGCAAGAGAGGTACGCGCGCCGTGGATGACGCGGGACAGCACGTCGCGGCCGAACTGGTCGGTGCCGAGCCAGTAGCCGGTGCTCGGTCCACGCAGCCGCGCCAGCACGTTCTGCGCCACCGGGTCGTATGGCGCCACCAGCGGCGCCAGCGCTGCGACCAAGAGCTGCAACACGACGATGGCGGTCGCGAAGACGAGCAGCTTGTTGCGCGCGAGCTTCTTCACGTCAGGCCCGCACGCGCGGGTCGATCGCCATATAGAGCAGATCGACGATGAAATTGACGGTCACGAAGCCCGAAGTGACGAGCAGGATGGTCGCCTGCAGCAGTGGATAGTTGCGTTCGCTGATGGCGCCGAGGATCAGGCGGCCGAGGCCGGGGATCGCGAACACCTGCTCGATGACGATCGCGCCGCCGAGCAAGTAGCCCGTGAGGATGCCGACGCTGGTGACGAACGGGATGAGCGCGTTGCGCAGCGCGTGGACGTAGACCACGGCGCTCTCGGCGATGCCTTTGGCGCGCGCGGTACGGATGTAGTCCTGCTGCAGCTCGTCGAGCATGGCCGAGCGCAGCAGGCGCGAGAGATGAGCGAGGATCGGCAGCGCGAGCGCTGCGGCCGGCAGCATGAGCCGACCGACATGACCCGCCGGGTCCTGCGCGAACGGCACATAGCCGAGCGCCTGGATCGTGGGCGCCAGGGTCGCGAGCATCAGGATCATGACGATGCCGAGCCAGAAGTTCGGCACGGTCAGGCCGATTACGGTGACGATGCGCATGGCGACATCGGCGAAGCGGCCGCGCAGCCGCGCCATCAGGCAGCCGGCCGGCACGGCAAGCCCGGCGCCAAGCAGCAACGCGAGAAACGTGAGCTGCACGGTCGGCCAGACATGCACCACGATTTCGTCGATCACGGGCCGCCCGGTCCATAGCGAGCGGCCGAAGTCGCCGGTCAGCGCCGGGCCGATCCAGTGCGCGTACTGCACGACGATCGGCTTGTCGAGGCCGACGCGCGCGCGCAGCTCGGCCATGCGCTCCGGCGTGATCTCCGTGTTGGCGCCGAGCATGATCGCAACCGCATCGCCCGGGATCAGTCGGATCATCAGGAACACGATCACGGACACGCAGAACAGCACGAACACCAGGTCGACGACCCGGGCGAAGACGAGGCGCAGGATCATGGGGTCAGCAAGTCACGTCCGAATCCCTCCCTCGCACGCAGTGCGGGGGAGGGTGGGGTGGGGGCCCTTGCGGTCCGGCGTTTCCACCCCTTCGGGCCCCCTCCTCGATCCTCCCCCGCTTGCGCGGGGGAGGAAATCATGGTGCTACCGCAGCGACGTGCCCGCGAGGGAGGACAGCGAGCGGTTGGCGATGATATCGAAGCCCTGCACGTTGCTGCGCAGCGCCGTGAAGAGCTGCGCGTAGGCAAGATGCACGATCGGTCCCTCGCAGGCCAGCGTCTTCTGGACCTGGGCGTAGGCCGTCTTGCGTTGCCCCATGTCGGTCGCCGCGCGCGCGCGGTCGAGCAGGCCGTCGATGTCCGTGTTCGAATACTTGAACACGTTGGTGGCGCCGCCCGTGCGGAAGGTCCGGAAGAAGTAATCATCTGGGTCCGGGCTGCCGGCATTGGTCGAGGCAAACATGTCGAAATTGCTGTTGCGCCAATCCTGGATGAACTGGCCGAGCTCCGGCGATTTCAACTCGACCTTGAAGCCGGCCTTGTTGAGCTGCTGCTGGACGACCTGGGCGATGTCCTTGACGTCCTGGCGCGGCAGCACGGTGAGCGTCACCGCGATCGGCTGGGTATGGCCGGCGGCCTTGAGCAGCTCCATCGCCTTGGCCGGGCTGTGCGCGTAGCAGGGGTACTCCTTGACGTCGAGCGCCCAGTCCTTGAGGGCGGGCGACAGCGGGCCGCCCGGCACGCCCGAGCCGAACAATGCCGCCTGGATGATTTCCTGGCGGTTGACCGCGAGATTGACCGCCTGACGGACGCGCGCATCGTCGAAGGGCGGCTTGGAGGTGTTGAGTCCGATCAGCGTGTAGGCGAGCTCGAGCGTCTCCTGGAGCTGCACATTCGGCCGGCCCTTGAGCTGCAGCGCCGTCGCCGGATCGATATTGGGCAGCATGGCGTATTGCCCGCTGGTGATGCCGACCTGGCGGGTTGCCGATTCCGGCACGATGTTGAACTTGACGGTCGCGAGCTTGGGCATGCCCTGGCGCCAATACTTGTCGTGACGCGTCAGCGCGATGAAACTGTTGGGTTGCCATTCGCCGAACTTGAACGGTCCCGTGCCGATCGGTTGCTTCTGCAGACTGTCCTTGTCGGTCTCGAAACCGCGCGGCACGATCGCAATCGTCGCAAGCGAGGTCAGCAGCGGCGCCGACGGCTCCTTGAGCTTGACTTCGACCGTGGCAGCATCGGGTGCATTGATCGCGTCGACTGCCGCGAGCCGGCTCGACAGCGGCGAGGCGATCTCCTTGGCCAGCACGCGCTTCAGCGACGAGGCGACGTCGGCCCCTTCCATCGCGGCCCCGTTGTGGAAGGTGACGCCGCGGCGCAGCTTGAAAATGTAGGTCTTGCCGTCGGGCGACACGGTCCACGATTCGGCGAGGCTCGGCCCGATGCGCAGATCCTTGTCGATCGCGGTCAGTCCCTCGTAGATGGTGCCGTTGACCACCATGAACGAGGCGAATGCCGTGACGATATGCGGATCGAGACCGACCGGCGACTGATCGACGCCGAGCTCGAGTGTCTGCGCGGAGAGCGAGGCCGAAAGCGGCAGGGCGAGTGCACCCGCCAGCGTGATCGCGCGAAGCTTGGGACCGATCATTGTCATGCCTTTCCTTAGGGCCGGAGAGAAGCGAACGCCTGGGCGAGCGGCGGCGCCGATGGCGGAAATGGTAGTCCCGCGGTAATGTCCAAGGCAAGTCGGCAGAGGGTGACGCAGCGGTGGAGCAGGCATGGTTCAGGGCAGCTTGACGACGGCGATCGGCTCGATCAGCGGCACCTCGATGGATGGCATCGATGTGTCCTTGGTTTCGACCGATGGCGAGGCCGTCGTGCGGCCGGGTCCGGGCCGCACTTACCGATATGACGCCGGGTTGCGTCGACGGCTGCTGGATCTGCTTGCCGATCCGTCGCGTGCACAGACCGAGCCGCTCGACGAGCTCGAGCTTGCCGTGACCGACGCCCATGCCGGCGCTATCGCGGATTTCATGCGCACGCAGGGCCTGTCGCGCGACCAGGTCGGCCTCGTCGGTCTCCATGGCCAGACCGTTTTTCACAAGCCGGAGACACGCTTCACGCGCCAGCTCGGTCTCGGGCCGCGCGTGGCCAAGGCGCTCGGCATCGACACGGTCAACCGGTTCCGTCACGCCGACGTGGCTGCGGGCGGCGAGGGTGCGCCTTTCGCGCCGCTCTATCACCGCGCGCTGGCGGCCGGGCTCGAGCAGCCGGTCATGGTGCTCAACCTCGGCGGCGTTGCCAACGTCACCTATATCGACGGCCCTGACGTGATCGCCTTCGACACCGGTCCGGCGTCGGCGCTGCTCGACGATTTCGTGCTGCGCCGCACGGGCAAGGCCTATGACGAAGATGGACGGCTTGCCGCCTCGGGGACGGCCGACGCCGCCATGCTCGCGTCCTGGATGGCCGATCCGTTCTTCGCGCGGCGCCCGCCCAAGTCGCTCGACCGCAACCACTTCCATGCTTTGGCGCGCACGGTCGACCGGCTGTCGGATGCGGACGGCGCTGCGACACTGGCAGCCTTCACGGTCGCCTCGATCGCGGCGTCCCTCGATCACGTGCCGCTGAAGCCGCGGCGCTGGCTCGCCACCGGCGGCGGCCGCTTCAACAAGACCTTCATGCGGCTGCTGGCAGCGCGCCTCGACGTTCCGGTCGATCCGGTCGAGGCGGTCGGCTGGAACGGCGATTTCCTGGAAGCGCAGTGCTTCGGCTACCTGGCGGTGCGCTCGGTGCGCGGCCTGCCGCTCAGCCTGCCGACCACGACCGGCGTGCCGCGGCCTATGACCGGCGGCGAGCTGTGGCGCGCGGCGTGAACGTCGAGACCGTCGTCGAACAGGCATTCGCGCCGGCCCTTGAAGCCGTTGCCGTCGGGCGCGTCCCCGGCGCGATTCTCGGCGTCGTCACCGCTTCGGGCGCGCGCGCGGTGCGCGTGTCCGGTGCCGCGCAGATCGAGCCGTCACGCGCCGAGCTGGCACGCGACACCTGGTTCGACCTCGCCTCGCTGACCAAGGTGATCTTCACCACGCCGGCCGTCCTGAGGCTGGTCGAACACGGCCGCATCGCGCTCGACGATCCGCTCGTCCGCGCCGTTCCCGATCTGCGCCAGTACGATGCGAACGCGCCGGAGCGCAAGCTCACGTTCCGGCAATGCCTCGCGCATCAGACGCACCTGCCGGCGGTCGAGCCGATCTACACCTATGGCCACGATGCGGATACTTTGCGCGCCTTTGTGCTGCAGCGGGAATGGCGTGCCGGTCCGCCCGTCTACTCCGACATCAATTTCATCCTGCTCGGCATCGCCATCGAGCGCCTGTCCGGGCGTTCGATCCGCGCGCAAATGGTCTCGGCTGGATTGTCTTTCGCGCCGGATCCGACTCAATGCGCTGCGACCGAGCGCTGCGCCTGGCGCCGCCGCGTCATGCGCGGCGAAGTGCACGACGAGAACGCCTATGCGCTGGGCGGTGCGGCGGGGCACGCCGGATTGTTCGGCACGGTCGACGGCGTGCTCGACTTCGCCGGCACGCTGCTCGACGGCAGCGCGCTGTCGCCTGACAGCATCGCGGAGTTGCGCAAACCGAACGGGCCGACGCGCACCCTCGGCTGGGAACGCCGGTACGAGGGCTGGTCAGGAGGCATGGCCTGCTCGTCCGAAACGATCGGTCATACCGGCTTCACCGGCACGGGCTTGTGGATCGACTGGCGACGCGGTCTCGCGTGGACGCTGCTGACCAATCGCGTGCACCCCTCGCGCCACGTGGATACCGGCATCCAGGAGCTGCGCCGGCAGACCGGCGATCGGGTGATCGCGGCATCGGACGATGCCGCGCGCGGGTGAATTCGAACTCCGCGTCGAACCTGCGATCGCGCCGGCGGTGCGCTGCGTCCGCATCAGCATGTGGGCGAGATCAAGCGCATGTTCGTGCTGCCGGCGCTGCGGCGGCGGCATCGATGGTGCCTGCTGGCGTTCCTCGAACGCGAAGCTGTGCGCCGTGGTCGCGCGTGCCTCGTGCGGGAAACCGGCGACAACGACCGCGCGGCGATCGCGCTCTACCATGGCGCAGGGCGGCGGCGGATCCCGCCCCTGGGGCCCTACGCCGGCAACGCCTACAGCGTGTGTTTCGTGAAGCGCCTGCCGTAGCGCTAACCGCGCCCGATGAACGGCATCTTGGTCGCCATCACGGTCAGGAACTGGACGTTCGCGTCGAGCGACAGACCGGCCATGAAGACCACAGAGTTGGCGACGTTCTGCACGTCCATGGTCGGCTCGACCATGACGGTGCCGTTCGCCTGGGGCACGCCCTTCTTCATGCGCTCGGTCATCTCCGTCGCGGCGTTGCCGATATCGATCTGGCCGCAGGCGATGTCGTACTTGCGGCAATCGAGCGAGGTGGATTTGGTGAGCCCCGTGATGGCGTGCTTGGTCGACGTGTAAGGCGAGGAGTTCGGGCGCGGCGCGTGGGCCGAGATCGAGCCGTTGTTGATGATGCGACCGCCGCGTGGGTCCTGGCTTTTCATGATCTTGATCGCTTCCTGGGTGCACAGGAAGACGCCGGTCAGATTGACATCGACCACGGCTTTCCACTGCTCGTAGGTCAGATCCTCCATCGGGATCGCGGGCGCGCCCATGCCGGCATTGTTGAACACCACGTCGAGCCGGCCGAACGTCTCCTTGATCTTGGCGAACAGCGCCTTGACCTGGCCGGGATCGCCGACATCGGTCGGCACGGCGAGCGCGCGCCTTCCGGCCGCCTTGATCTGACCCTCGGTCGCGTCCAGCGCGTCCTTGCGCCGTCCTGCGATCGCCACATCATAGCCGGCCTTGGCGAGCGCCACCGCGGAGGCGCGGCCGATGCCGGAACCGGCACCCGTCACGAGAGCGATCTTGTTCTTGGCAGCCATTGCTGAAGTCTCCCTGGAATTCTAGGCGGTCGAAATTCGATCGGCAGCGTCACACGACGTGACGTCACATGACAGGGCATATCACATGGTTTGCGGCACGGCGGCAACCGCACAGCCTCAGGGCTTCGTGTAGGGCCGGCCGTCCTTGTGCGCATAGCCGCCCTGGCCCGAGTACCGGCCGGGCTTGAACACCAGGTCGATGTCCGGATACTCGCCGCCGTCGGCATCGTCGCGCGTGCCGACCGCGAGGATGACCGCATCGCGGCTCGAGCGGTTCTGGAAGGTATGGCCGTTCTTCACGCCGCCTTTGAAGCCAGCACAGTCGCCGGCGCGCATCGGCGTGTCGCCTTCGTCGCTGACCATGACGACCTCGCCCTCGATCACGTAGACGAACTCGTCATCGTGAGAGTGCCAGTGGCGCTGGCTCGACCAAGCGCCCGGTGCCAACCGCACGAGGTTGACGCCGAATTGCGTGAGCCCGGCGGCGAGGCCGAGCCGATGCGAGGTGCGGCCGCGGCACTCCTTGTCGAAGGGCGGAGGATAGCTCGAGCCTTGGAGCGATGCCGCCTTGCTGATGTCGATCTTGGACATGACCAATAACCCCGAATGCGATTGAGAGCGGAAGATTGGCCGATCCGGAAGCGCCCGTCGAGAGCGTCCGAACATTCTCGCCCCTGTCGAAGAGCGAGGACGACGGTTGCAAGAGATGTTGCTCATGGTTCCGAGGCCGAGTCGCGGAAGCGCCCTATCCTTCGTACCAGGGCGACCTGGCTTCGCCCGAGGCGCGGGATGCGCGAGAGTGTTATGAGTTTTAGATATATCGCCTATACAGCTTATGCCTTAGACGCGCTACCGCCGCGCGCCTAGCATGGTGCCGCGAACGGCGAGGGGAGCTTCGATGAAATTCGGCCTGATGGCGCAGATCCAGATGCCGCGCCCCTGGGAGGAGACCACCGAGCGCAAGGCATTCTGGCATGCGCTCGACCAGGCGGTTGCCGCCGAGCATGCCGGCTTCACCTATTTCTGGCTGACCGAGCAGCATTTCTTCATCGAGATCGGCCATTGTTCCTCGCCCGAGATGTTCCTGGCAGCCCTCAGCCAGCGCACGACGCGGTTGCGCCTCGGCTTCGGCGTGATCCTGATGCCCTGCCACAACCCGTTCTACATCGCCGAGCGCGTGGCGACGCTCGACGTGCTGAGCAATGGCCGCGCCGAGTTCGGCGCCGGGCGCGGCACCTCGCCCTACATGGTCGAGGCGCTCGGCTTCAAGACCGAGGACGGGCGCGACGTCGGCCGCGAGGCGCTGGACGCCGTGCTGCTGATGTACGACCACGAGAAATTTCCCGGCTACAAGGGCAAGCATTTCGATCTGCCATCGCGTTACGTCGTGCCCCGGCCGATCCAGCGGCCGCATCCGCCGATCTGGGTTGCTGCGTCCAACCTGGAGACCTACGAGCACGCCGGTCGGCAAGGCTTCGGCGTGATTGGCGTCACGCGCAACACACCGGCGGAGACCAGGCCCTTCATCCAGGCCTACAAGGCAGCTGTCCGGACGAGCGACGCATCGACGCGTGTCGCACGTAAGGTCAATGATCAGAATGGGGTGTTCGCCATCGGCGCCGTGCACAAAGATGACCGCATCGGGCGCGACCTCGGCTGCGCGGCGGCGCGCTGGTACTACGGCGACAACGAAGCTGAGATCAACAACATCCGCTTCGTGTCGGGGGGCGGCGTCAAGGGCATCAACGATAAGATGGGCAAGCGATCCAATGACGAGCTGGTCGACGATGCCATGTCGGTCAGCGGCAATCCCGACACGGTGTGCCGTGTCGTCGAGAAATGGGCCGAGGCGGGCATCGACCAGTTCAACTTCTTCCTGCAGGCCGGCCACATCAGCCACGAGCAGGTCATGCGCTCGATCGAGTTGATCGGGGAGAAGGTGATACCGCGCTTTGCGGACTAGAGACATCGCCTCGTCCTGAGCTTGTCGACGGACGAGGCCGTCTCCGCCCGTCCATCGACAGCCGGATGAGACTTTCCTCTGACCAGGCGTCGTCACCCTTCGTACCAGGGCGAACCGGGCGTCGCCCGAGGCTCAGAGTGAGGCAATGTCTATCTGCTCAAAATTTGGTCAGTGGGACTGACACCGCCCGCCGCAGGCGTCGGCGCTTCTCGTCGGCGCATATCGCATGCTAACGTCCGCACAACCACGGCGAATACGCTCAAACCATGGGAGGAAACGAGATGTCACATTTCAGCAGGCGCGGTTTTCTCGGCACAGCCGCGGCGGCCGGCTCGACTGCGGCTTTGGGCATCGGCCCGGCGGCGGCGCAGGCCTATCCGAGCCGCCCGGTCACCATGATCGTGCCGTGGGGCGCGGGCGGCGGCACCGACGCGACGGCGCGCATCGTCGCCTCGATCCTCGAGCGCAACCTCAAGCAGCCCTTCAACGTGATCAACCGCACCGGCGGCTCCGGCGTGGTCGGCCATCAGGCGATCGCCAGCGGCGCGCCCGATGGCTACACGATCGGCATGATCACGGTCGAGATCGCCATGATGCATTGGCAGGGGCTGACCGAGCTCAAGCCCGACAGCTACACGCCGCTGGCGCTGCTCAACGAGGATCCACCGGGCGTGCAGGTGAATTCCGCCAGCCCCTACAAGACGATCAAGGAGCTGGCCGACGCGATCAAGGCGTCGCCGCCGGGCAAGCTCAAGGCGTCGGGCACCGGACAGGGCGGCATCTGGCATCTGGCGCTGATCGGTTGGCTGATGGCCATGGGCCTCAAGGCCGATCACGTTGCGTGGGTGCCCTCAAACGGAGCCGCGCCGGCGATGACGGATCTGGCGGGCGGAGGTATCGACATCGTCACCTGTTCGGTGCCGGAGGCACGCGCGATCATCGAGGCCGGCAAGGCGCGTAGCCTGGCGATCATGGCACCCGCGCGCAATCCGCAGTTCAAGGACGTGCCGACGCTCAAGGAAGGCATCGGCGTCGACTACACGGTCGGTGCGTGGCGCGGCATCGCCGGGCCCAAGGGCATGCCCAAGGACGTCGCCGACAAGCTGACGGCCGAGCTCAAGAAGGTCTACGACTCGAAGGAGTATCAGGACTTCATGGCGAGCCGCGGCTTCGGCGTGCGCTGGGGCGATGCCGATGGCTTCGCCAAGTTCATGGCCGGCAGCAACGCGTCGATGGGCCAGGCCATGGCCGGCGCCGGACTGCGCAAGACCTGATCGACACGGCCCGGTTCCGCACAGGCGGGGCCGGGCCATCTTTCCAGCGGGCATCTCTTCCGGCTTGAGCCGCCCGCGCACGCGCAGTCATGAAGCTTTCCGACAGGACCAGCGGCATCTTTCTCGTCGTGCTCGGCGCGCTCGCGGCCTATGGCGGCTCGCGCCTGCCGCCGGTGCCGGGCCAGCAGATCGGCCCCAACGTATTCCCCATGGTCGTTGGGTTGGGCCTCGCGATCTGCGGCGCGCTCATCGCCATCGGTGCCGGTCGTGTCTTCGAGGAGGAGGCGGCCGCTGACCTGGCGGCCCATGCCGACGCGTCGGCGCCCGCGACGAAGCCAGGCATGTTCACCGCCTGGAAGGCACTGCTGCCACCGGCGCTGCTGATTTTCTACGTCTTCGTCAGCGAGCGGCTCGGCTTCGTGCCGACCGCGGCCGTGATGATCTTCACCTTGGCGCTGACGCTCGGCGCGCGGATCAAGCTCGCCCTGCCGCTGGCGCTGCTGGCGCCAATCGGTGTGCATCTCGTTTTCTACAAGCTGCTACGGGTCCCGTTGCCACCCGGGCTGCTGCCCATGCCGTGGTAGCCGCTCGATGAACGCGCTGCTCGAAGCCTTTCGTATGGTGGCCCAGCAGGATGTGCTGATCGCCATTCTCGCCGCGTCGATCTACGGCCTCGTCGTCGGCTCGCTGCCGGGCCTTTCCGCGACCATGGCGACCGCGCTTCTGGTGCCGGTCACTTTCTACCTGTCGCCGATCGCGGCGGTCTCCACCATCATCGCCGCATCCGCCATGGCGATCTTCTCCGGCGACATCCCGGGCTGCCTGCTGCGAATTCCCGGCACGCCGGCCTCGGCCGCCTATACCGACGAGGCCTACGCCATGACGCGCAAGGGGCAGGCCGAGATGGCGCTCGGCATCTGCCTGTGGTTCAGCGCGCTGGGCGGCATCATCGGCACGCTGTCGCTGATCGCGCTCGCCGAGCCGCTGGCCGAGGTGGCGCTCAGCTTCTCGACCTACGAATATTTCTGGCTCGCCTTCCTCGGTCTCATGTGCGCGACGCTGGTTGCGCGCACCTCGCCCGTCAAGGCGATCGCCAGCATGCTGATCGGCCTGCTCGTCTCGTGCATCGGCATCGAGAACCCGGCGGGCACGCCGCGCTTCACCTTCGGCTCCTCCGACCTCTTGGGCGGCATCGAAGTGATCCCGGCGCTGGTCGGCATGTTCGCGCTCGCCGAGGTGATGCGCGCCATGACCACGCCCGCGCCGCCACCGCTGCCGCGCCGGCGTTTCGGCAGCATCCTCAAGGGCATGATCGAGCTGACGCGCAAGCATCCGCGCCAGCAGGTGCGCGGCAACATCGTCGGCATCATCATCGGCGTGCTGCCCGGTGCCGGTGCCGACATGGCGGCCTGGATCAGCTACGCCATGTCCAAGCGGCTGTCGAAGGAGCCGCAGAAATTCGGCACCGGCCATCCCGAGGGGCTGATCGAGGCCGGCGCCAGCAACAATGCGAGCCTCGCCTCGGGCTGGGTCCCGTCGCTGCTTTTCGGCATTCCCGGCGATACGATCACGGCGATCGCGATCGGCGTGCTCTACATGAAAGGGCTGAACCCAGGGCCGACGCTGTTCACCGAGAAGGCGTCGAGCATGTACGCGCTCTACATCGTGTTCATCATCGCGAACATCATCATGATCCCGCTCGGCATCGCCATGATCCGCCTGGCCACCTTCGTGCTGCGCGCGCCGCGCGCCGGCGTGATGCCGGTGATCGTGCTGCTGTGCGCGATCGGCTCCTTTGCGACCGGCAACAATCTGTTCCTGATCGTCACGGTGGCCGCCTTCGGCGTGATCGGCTTCGTGCTGGAGCGCAACGGGTTCCCCGTGGCGGCCCTCGTGCTCGGCATCGTCATGGGCACCATGGTCGAGCAGAGCTTCGTCACCTCGCTGATCAAGTCGGACGGCTCGATCCTGCCTTTCCTCAGCCGGCCGATCTCGGCCGGCCTCGCGCTCTGCACCTTCGCGGCGCTGCTCTGGCCGGTCGGCACCATGCTGCACCGCATGTGGCGCCGCAAAACGCGGGCAAAGGCAGCCTAAAAATCGGCCTTCGATATGCGGCGCCGCGTCTAGGACTCCGAATTTCGCCATGCTAGCCTCGGCCGTGCCGGTCCGGGCCATGCTGCCTTATGCTGCCCGGCCCAACCCCTGTCCAGCCGAAGAGATTTTCAGCCATGAAAAACAGCGAACTTGCCAAGCGCCGCGACGCAGCAATCCCGCGCGGCCTCGCCTCGGCGCATGCGATCTATGCCAAGAAGGCGCGCAACGCCGAAATCTGGGACGTCGAGGGCAAGCGTTACGTCGATTTCGCCGGCGGCATCGCCGTGGTCAACACCGGCCATATGCATCCCAAGGTGACGGCGGCGGTGCAGAACCAGCTGGAAGGCTTCTCGCATCCCTGCGTCCAGGTGACGCCCTATGAGAGCTACATCGCGCTCGCCGAGCGCCTGAACAAGGTCACGCCGGGCAATTTCCCGAAGAAGACCGTGTTCTTCACGACCGGTGCCGAGGCGATCGAGAACGCGGTCAAGATCGCACGCGTTCACACCGGCCGTCCCGGTGTGATCGCCTTCTCCGGCGCCTTCCATGGCCGCACGCACATGACGCTCGGTCTGACCGGCAAGGTCGTGCCCTATAAGGTCGGCTTCGGTCCGTTCCCGAGCGAGGTCTTTCACGTGCCGTTCCCCGACGCATTCCACGGCGTCACGGTCGAGCAGAGCCTCAAGGCGCTCGATACGCTGTTCAAGGCAGACGTCGATCCGGCGCGCGTCGCCACGATCGTCATCGAGCCGGTGCAGGGCGAGGGCGGCTTCAATGTCACGCCGTTCGATTTCCTGCGCAGCCTGCGCGAGATCTGCACCAAGCACGGCATCCTGCTCATCGTCGACGAGATCCAGACCGGATTCGCGCGCACGGGCAAGATGTTCGCCATCGAGCATGCCGGCGTGGCGCCCGACCTGATGTGCATGGCCAAGAGCCTCGCCGGCGGCTACCCGCTGTCGGCGGTCACCGGCCGCGCCGAGATCATGGACGCGGCGGCACCGGGCGGTCTCGGCGGCACCTATGGCGGCAATCCGGTCGCCTGCTCGGCCGGCCTCGCCGTGCTCGACGTGATCGAGGAAGAGAAGCTGATCGACCGCTCGAACGAGATCGGCCGGATCATCACCGACCGCCTCAACAGCCTCGCCCAGCGCAACAGCCTCGATTGCATCGGCGATGTGCGTGGCCTGGGCGGCATGGTCGCGGTCGAGCTGGTCAAGACGAGAAAGACCAACGAGCCGGCGCCGGACCTCACAAAGGCGGTCGTCGCCAAGGCGGCGGAGAAGGGGCTGATCATCCTGTCCTGCGGCGTCTACGGCAATGTCATCCGCTTCCTGGTGCCGCTGACGGCGTCGAACGACATCGTCAAGGAAGGCATGGACAAGCTCGAAGCGGCGCTGTTGGAGGCGCTGGCGGCGTAGTTTGCGCGTGAGTCTGTTGGCGATTGTAGGGGCGCAGCATGCTGCGCCCCTACGCATTTGAAGGCTGTTAGCATCGTCGGGGGAATCTGAATGTCTGTCTACTTCACCCAGAACTGGAACGTCACCAAACCCGCCGCGCGCACGTCGAAAGGGATCGTCGTGTCGCAGAGCCGGCTCGCGGCCGAAGCGGGTGCGCAGATCCTGACCGAGGGCGGCAACGCGGTCGATGCGGCCGTGGCGACCGCGCTGGCGCTCGCCGTGGTCGAACCGTGGAATACCGGGCTCGGTGCCATCGGCTTCATGACCGTGCATCGCGCCGGGCAATCGTCGGCCGAGATCGTCGACTACGGTCCGCTGTCGCCGGCCAAGCTCGATCCCAAGGCATTCCCGCTGACCGGCGGCATGCAGACCGATCTCTTCACCTGGGCGCAGGTCAAGGACGACCGCAACGTGCACGGGGGCCTGTCCTTCGCGGTACCGGCCGCGGTCGACGGCTATGGTGTGGCGCTCCAGCGCTGGGGCAAGAAGTCCTGGGCCGAAGTGGTGGCGCCTGCCATCCGGCTTGCCAAGCGCGGCCTGCCGCAGGATTGGTGGACGACGCTCAAGGTTGCCAATGCGGCGATCGATCTGCGCCGCTATCCGGAAAGCAAGCGCATCTACCTGCCCAACGATCTGCCCCCGACGCCCCCGCAAGCCGGCGCACCGGATTCCATCCAGCTCGGCCAACTCGAGCAGACCTTGGAACGCCTCGGTCGCCACGGACACCGCGACTTCTACGAGGGCGGCATCGCCAACGACATCGTTGCGGACACGCGCGCGATCGGCGGTGTGCTCGATGCTGCAGACATGAGATCCTATCGCGCGCGTGTGGTGCCGGCGCTGGCGATCAACTATCGCGGCGTGACGGTGCAGGCACCAGGCGGCATGACCGCCGGGCCGACGCTGCAGGACGTGCTGGCGCAGCTCAACCGGGTCAAGTTCGGCGCCGCGCCGGATGCGGCCGCCTTCGTCGCCTATGCCGAAGCGATGAGGGCAGCCTATGTGACGCGGCTGAGCAAGCTCGGCGACATCGCGGCCGAGAGCTGCACCACGCATCTGACCACGATCGATCGCGACGGCACGATCGTCGCGCTGACCACCACGCTGCTGTCGAGCTTCGGCAGCCGCACGGTGCTGCCGACCACGGGCATCCTGATGAACAACGGCATCATGTGGTTCGACCCGCGCCCGGGGCAGGCGAACTCGATCGCGCCATCGAAGCGGCCGCTGTCGAACATGTGCCCGATCGTCGTCGCGCGTCAGGGCAAGCCGTGGCTCGGCGCCGGCGCCTCGGGCGGTCGGCGCATCATGTCGGCGGTCATGCAGCTCATGTCCTTCGTGACCGATTTCGGCTTGAGCGCCGAGGCGGCCGCCCATCGCCCGCGCATCGACGTGTCGGGCGGCGACAATGTCATGGTCGACCGGCGCATGGAGCCGGAGATCATCCGAGCGCTCGAGGCCAAGGTGCCGGTCGAACTCGTCGAGCACGGCGCGACGCCCGCCAACTTCTCCTGCCCGAACATGGTCGTCGTCAACGCCGATGGCACGCGCACTGGCATTTCCGACGTCATGTCGCCGTGGTCGGCGGCGGTGACGGAGGGGTGATAGGTTCCGCTTTCTTGACCTTGGTCATCACTGGATATACATTAATATCGATGTATATCCATGGAGGCCGGTATGCAGGTCGCCAAATGGGGCAATAGTCTCGCCATCCGTCTTCCCGCCGCAGTGGTCGATGCCCTCGAGCTCAAGGAAGGCGACGAGATCGAAATCCGCGTCGCCGACGAGAGAGAGTTCGCTGTTGCGCGCAAGCCCGGTCGAATGGAACTGGTGAAGCGGCTACGCAAATTTCGGGGCCGCTTGCCCGCCGATTTCAAGTTCGATCGTGATGAAGCGAATTCGCGGTAGCTTCTTTGATACGAACGTTCTGATCTATCTCGCATCGGACGACGTTGCGAAGGCGGACCGAGCGGAGGCGATCATCGGCCGCGGCGGCGCGATCAGCGTCCAGGTATTGAACGAGCTCACGAACGTCGCCCGCCGCAAGATGCGCCTGTCGTGGCCGGACACCCATTCGTTTCTTGCCATGCTGCGCGATGTGCTGACCGTGCATCCCATCACGATCGAGACGCACGAAACCGGGTTGGCGCTTGCCGAGCGTTACAACCTCGCGATCTTCGATGCCATGATCGCGGCGTCCGCGCTTCTGGCTGATTGCAATACGCTTTGGTCCGAGGATATTCAGAGCGGGCTGGTCATCGAGGAGCGCCTGCGCATCGTCAATCCGTTTCGAGCGAGCCAGTGACAATTAAATAAAGTGCACTGTCACCGAAATATCTACCGAAATATCCACCGAAATATCATCACTCCGCTATCATAATATCGGTGACACTGCACTTAATTCCGCACCGCTCCGTCACCTGGCATCATCGGCAGTTCGATCATCGACGCATGATTGCCGCCGCGCAGCACCTGGATGGTCGGCGGCTTGCCATGCGGCGTCTGGCCGAAATTGTCGGTGTCGGCGCAGGTGAGCGCCAGGCGCAGGCAATGGCCGGCCTTGAAGCGCCATGAGGTCGGCAGCAGCGCGAAGCGCATGACGACCGGCTCGCCCGGCGTCAGCGCTTGCGCATCCTTGCGCGCGAAGCTGCGGAATGGGCCGACGACCTTGTGCAGCTCAGGCATCGCGCTTTCCTTGCGGTGGAGCGCGCGCAGCATGCCCTCGGTCACGTACCAGGCGCGGCCCTCCGGATCGATGTCCTCGAGATAGGCGTGGATCGCGGCGTCGGGCTGGTCGGCGCTCATGTGCAGGGTCAGCACGGCGTGGCCGGCGAGCTGGCGGTCGGCATCGAGCGGCTGGCTGGTGAAGCACAGCATGCGCCCGTCGCGACCTGACCAGTCGGTGTAGTAGTCGCGCACGTCGAAGGCGGCGAGGCGGCCGTAGCGCGTGTTGGCGCCCGTGCCGAGCGAGAAGTCGGCCTTGTACTGGTCGCGGCCGGCCTCGCCGGCGCCGACCGCGAGCTTGCCGTTGGCAGCAAGATGCAGCGTGACCGTCGAGGCGGGCGGCGGCCAGCCCGCGGCTTCGCGCCAGCTTTCTTCCTGCATGGTGAAGTAGTGCACGGGGGATTCACGGTCGAGACCGGTGTCGCGACCCATGAGGTAGTGGTCGAAGAAGCGCAGCACCTCGGCGAGCAGCGGGAACTGCGCCGCCGGCTCGGGCCCGCGGAACGGGCTGACATTCATGCGCGCGCCGTGATCCCAGGGTCCGAGCAGCAGGTGCCGCTTCGGATTGGGCAGGCTGAGAAAGCGGCTGATCGCGCCGTTGGTGTAGCCGACGCCATCCATCCAGCCCGAGATCGAGTAGACGGCGACGTCGGGCCGCACGGTTTTGGCGTAGTGATAGGGGCTGAAGGATGCGCTGGTGAAATTCGCATCGTAGGGCAGAGCCGAATCCTTGAACGGGAATTCGTGGATGAAGTCAGGCATGTGGAAGTTGCCGAGATGCTCGGCGACCGCCGCCTTGACCAGCGCACCATCGCGGTCCTCGTCGACCGGTTGCGGTCCGCGGAAATGAGGATCCTTGAAGTAGGCGAATTTGGGCAGGAGCTCGCGCCGGTCGTGATCGAGTGCCACCATGAGTTGGTCGTAGTTCTCGGCGAGCCGGTTGAGCAGCAGCCCGCCGGGGTAGTAGTGGTCGCCCCAGGTGTCCCACACGGAAAAGAGCGGCGCGATGGCCTTGATCGCGGGATGCCCTGTCGACGCGACGAAGTCGGCGGCGGCGCCGACATAGGAGACACCGGTGGCGCCGACGCGCCCGTCCGACCAGGTTTGCTTGACGATCCAATCGACGATCTCGCGGTAGTCGTCGCGCTCGAGCGGCGAGCGAAAAGAATCTCGCGTGCCGAATGAGGCGCCGGTGCCGCGCACGTCGACGACGATGACGGCATAGCCGCGCGGCACGAAGAAGTCGCGGTACTTGCCGGCATTGGGACTGGGCTCGGTCCCGCCGGGCGCGCCCTCGGCCAGTTTGAAGCGGCGATAGTAGGGCGTGAAGATCGCGATCGCTGGCACGCGGCCTGGTGCGCCGCCCGGCAGATATGTGTCGACGGCCAGACGTACGCCGTCGCGCATGGTGACGTAGAGCGACGTCGGCAGCGTGATCTGAAACGCTTTGTCGCGCCGCGCCAGATAAGCAGCTGGCGCGATCCGCCAGGCTTTTTCCAACCCATTGATATCGGACATGATTTTACTTGGTCCTGACGTGGCGAGGGGGCGGGATTTGGCAATCCGCAGGCACGGCTGCTGACAGGCTTTGCCATTGAATCAAGTGATTAGCCTTGACATTTAGCATGCGCAAAGCCATTTACACCTCTGCAAGCGAACTTTTGGCGTGCTTTGCCAAGTTACGCCCGCTTGGCCGGGCGCCTTCCCAAGCGACCCCCAAAACTTAGGTTGTTCAGGCTGTGCGACTGTCGTGCGGCCGTTGCAGCACACTCGTGCTTTCGAGGAGGCCAATGATGGCAACCGGTACCGTGAAATGGTTCAACAACGCCAAGGGCTACGGCTTCATTCAGCCGACTGACGGCTCGAAGGACGTCTTCGTCCACATCAGCGCCGTCGAGCGCTCTGGCCTTGATGGGCTGGCCGAGGGTCAGAAGGTGACGTTCGACATCGTCACCGAGCGCGGCAAGAGCGCCGCGGCGAACCTGAAGGTCGCCTGAACCAACGCATTGCCGCGGCTCCGCAAGGGAGCCATCAGCGGCGAATGCGATCACGAACTGAGCCCGCCTGTACCGGGGCACGGTTGTGAGACAGTTCGCTGCGCCGGTTACGCTGCCAATTTGAACTCCGTGGCGGCTTCGGATGCAAGGGCCTTCTGTTCGGCCCTGATCTGATTGGGCGTCTTGTGCCCATGGCGCTCCCGCAGCCACGAGGCGTTATAGAGATCGGCGAACTCGGCGAGCCCCTTGCGAAGTGCCTCAACGGTCGGGAAGTACCGGACCCATAGCAGTTGCTCCTTCAGCGTCTTGATGATCCTCTCCGCCACGCCGTTGCCCTCTGGCTGGCGCACGAAGGCGGGCGAACTTTCGATCCCGAGGAATTCGATCTCGTCCTGGAAGTCATCGGCGAGGTAGTTAGAACCGTTGTCGTGGCGAAGGATCAGACCGGCCGCAACGTTTTCCTTCACCGCACCAAAGTGCTTCGCCACCCCCTGCCGGATTGGCTCGAGGGCCTCCCAGCGGCTGGCGCTGGAAGAGGCGTGGGTTCCGACCAGCTCGC
>VGDO01000058.1 GCA_016869645.1 Alphaproteobacteria bacterium | reverse complement strand
CATCGGCAGAGGACATCGTCAATCACTGCTGCGACGCCTGGAATAAGCTCGTCGCTCAGCCCTGGCGCATCATGTCCCTCGGAATGCGCGATTGGGCTCATGGGTTCTGATCAGCGCGAGTTGGTATTAAATGTTGGATGAGAAGGAGTCGCAATTGCTTTGAGATATTGTCAAACGAATGGCTGGCTCGAACAAAAAGCCGGGGCCCGAATGTTGTGGATCGAATGACGCTGGATCGATGCGCTTGGGCATGATGCCGAAACCTGATCATCGCGGTCGGGACCGACAACTTCTGCAGGTTGCAGACTGCTCGCGTGACTGCTGCGGTATCAAATCATCGCTCAGCCGACACCCCCTGTCCAGGGGCCCTCTGGCGGCGGCAAACGGCCCACTTCCCTGTCGTTCGAAAGGCGCGGCCTGTGCTAGTGGGAAGCGCGAGTCCGCACGGCGCGCCCGGCTCTCGTGATGCAGACAACGCGGCCGAACGAAATATTCCGCAGGCAAGGCGATATCCATGGTTCGATTCGGCGCTGCAGCGGACAAGAAGCGTCCGATCATCATCGACACCGACCCTGGCGTCGACGATGCTGTGGCGATCCTGCTGGCGCTGGCATCGCCCGAACTCGACATCAGGGCGATGACCGTTGTTGCCGGCAATGTCGAGCTGCCGGTCGCGGCCGCCAACGCCTTGCGCATCTGTGCGCTCGCCGGCCGTGCCGACATTCCCGTTCATGCCGGCGCCGATCGACCGCTGCGGCGGCCGCTCGCCACCGCGACCGCCTTTCATGGCAGCGACGGCTTAGGCGGCGTTCCCTTCCCGCAGCCAGCCGGTGCGATTGCCGACGGACACGCCGCCGACGTGATCGTCGATATCGTGCGACGCTCATCGCAGCCGGTCTCGATCTGCGCGCTCGGTCCGCTGACCAACGTCGCGCTGGCGCTCGAGCGTGCGCCGGATGTCGCCGACGCGATCGCCGAGATCGTTCTGATGGGCGGCTCTTGGCGCGCCGGCGGCAACGTCACGCCAGCAGCTGAATTCAACATCTGGTGCGATCCCGATGCCGCCGGCGCGGTGCTGGCGAGCGGCGCCAGGATCGTCGTGCTGCCGCTCGATGCGACGCACCAGGCGCTCGCCACGCCCGAGCGTGTCGCGGCCCTCGCCGCCGCCGAGGGCTCCCTCGCCGATGTCGCCGCTCGCCTGCTCGGTCACGGCAAGGTTTGGGCCGACCGGCGCGGCATGGCCGGCCCCGCCGCGCACGACTCCACGGTGATCGGCTACGTGCTGTCCTCCGAGCTGTTCGACGGGCGACACGTCCATGTCGCGGTCGAAACGGCGAGCGAGCTCACGCGCGGCGTGACCGTCGTCGACTGGTGGGGCCGCACAGGACAGCCGGCCAACGCGCGCGTGATCACGCAGCTCGATGCCGAACGGTTCTTCAAGCTCCTGATCGATCGGCTCGGCCGGCTCTGACAGCCGGGCGGATCAATACATGCGCGTCTTGTAGCCCTCTTCGACGCGGCGGTCGGCTTCCTCGACTGTGATGCCCTGGGGCCTGGTCTGCTCGACGATCATGCGGCCAAGCGAGGGAATCGTGCCCTTGGCGACGCGATAGTCGTCGCTCCACAGGCGCGCGCGCTTCAGCGCCTTGCCGCAGTGGAGGAAGGTCTCGCGCACGCGCACACGGATCGCCGATTTCGGCTGCTTGCCCTGGACTTCCATGCGCGCGAGCAGGGCCGCATCCTTGACCAGCTCGGCGCGGCCATTGACGCGCAACGTCTCGTCGACGCCGGGGATCATGAAGATCAGACCGACTTCCGGATTGGCCAGCAAGTTCGACATGGTGTCGAGCCGGTTGTTGCCGAGCCGGTCGGGGATCAGCAGGCTGCGCTCGTCCTCGACCGTGACGAATCCGGGTGCATCGCCGCGTGGGCTGGCATCGACTCCGCCGCCGGCGCCAACCGAGGCGATCACCAGGAAGGGTGCGTGCGCGATGAAATGCCGGCAGTGCGGATCCAGGTGGTCGAGCTGCTTGAGGCGCGCAAGCTGACTCGGCTCGCCATAGAGGCCGCGCAGATCGCTCTCGCACGAGATCCCCGCCGTCGCGGGGCAGTTGGCGTGGTCGGGCTTGTCCATGTGTGTCTCCAGCGATCTCAGGCGCGCGCCAGCTTGCGCTCGAGGAAGTCGAGTCGGTCCTGACCCCAGAAGAGCTCGCCATCCACCACATAGGTCGGCGCGCCAAACACCTGGCGATCGATCGCCTCCTGGGTATAGGCGTCGAACGTCGCCTTGATCTTCTCGTCGCGGCTGGCGGCGAGCAGCCGGTCGCCCGGCATGCCGCATTCGTCGGCGATTGCGATCAGGGTCGCGTCGTCGTTGAGATCGCGGTCCTGGCTCCACACGGCGGTCATCAAGGCGTGGGACAGGCGCATGGCGTCGAAACGGTCGCGATCGGCGGCAATGATCAGAAAGGACGGCTTCTCGCCGGGGCCCGGGTGATGCTTGGGCTGAACGTTGAGCGGCACGCCCAGATGATCGCGCCAGCGCTTGAGCTCGACCAGCCGGTAGGCTTGGCGCTGCGGCGCACGCTTGGGCAGCGGCAGGCCGCCCGACACGGGGAAGATGCGGCCATAGTCGACCGGCTTGACCTTGACCGTCGCGCCGAACTTCTCGGCCATGGCGGCGAAACGCTGGCTGCCGAGATAGGCCCAGGGCGACATCGGCGTGAAATAGTAATCGATAACCTTCGCCATTCATCAGGCTCCGCGTCGTGGAACGGCGAAAGCTAATCAGCTTGCGCCGCGTTGCCAAGCGGCGTCGCCGGGGCCAGCGACCGACGCAGGCGCAGCAGCAGCCACATCAGGATCAGCATGTTCCCCAGGTTCCAGGCGATGCCGTTGAGCAGCGCTGCCTGATAGGTGCCGTAGATGTCGTAGATCGCGCCGGACAACCATCCGCCGAGCGCCATGCCGGCAAGCGTCGCGGACAGCGTCAGGCTGACGCGGAAGCCGGCCTCGCGCGCCGGAAAGAATTCACGCACGACATAGGCGTAGCTCGGCACGATGCCGCCCTGCACAAGGCCGAACACCGAGGAGATGACGTAGAGCGACATAAGGCCGTCGAACGGCAGGTAGAGAGCGAGCGCCGCCGCTTGAAGCGTCGAGCCGAGCAGCGCGGTCGCCAGGCCACCGATGCGATCGAGGATCCATCCCGAGACGAGCCGGCTCAACGCGCCGAAGCCGAACATGAGCGACAGCATCTCCGCGCCGCGCGCGGTGCTGTAACCGAGATCGACGCAGTAGGCGACGATGTGAACCTGAGGCATCGACATGGCGACACAGCAGGAGATGCCGGCGACCACCAGGGCACCCTGCAGCACCTCGCGCGGCATGCCGAGCGGCCGGTCGGGCCGGCCGTCGGGCGCGACAACGGGTGCCGGCTGCGGCGGCGGCGGGCGGCGCAGCACGAGCGACAGAGGCAGCATCGACAGGATGCAGAACACGCCGACATAGAAATGCGCGTCGCGCCAGCCGAAGGATTGGATCAGCCAGGCGATGATCGGCGGCCAGATCGTGCCGGCGAAATACATGCCGCAGGCGGCAAACGCGATGGCGATGCCCCGCCGCCGCTCGAACCACAGCGAGGTGTCGGCAACCAGCGGGCCGAACACCGCGGAGCCGCCGAGCATGCCGATCAGCACGCAGAAGATGGCGACGAAGACGACGATGTCGGGCGAATAGGAGACGGCGATGTAGCCCACGCCCAGCGCGATCGACCCGCCGATCACCGGCACCATGATGCCGAAGCGGTCGGACAGCTTGCCCATCAGCATGCTGCCGATGACGACGCCGATGGACGTCATCGTATAGGGCAGGGAGGCGCTGGCGCGGTCGATGCCGAACTCAGCCTGCACCGCCGGCAATGCCACGACCATCGACCAGATGCCGACGCCGCCGATCGTGGCGAGCATCACGGCGACGGCGAGGCGAAACCAGGCGTACGGTGTGTCCACGCGAGTGTCCGATCAATTGCTGAAGTTGACGGCCGGGTTTCGGCGCTCAGGTCGAGGTGCCCTTGGTGTGTCGTTGCCGAAGTTCCCGCCTGAGTATCTTCCCGGTGGCCGTCATGGGCAGTGCGTCGACGAATTCGACGAGCCGAGGATACTCGTGAGCGGCCAGGCGTTGCTTGATGAAATTCTGAATGTCTGCCTTGAGCGCATCGCTGGCCTCGCGACCCGGCTTCAGCACCAGGAATGCTTTGACGATCTCGGTGCGTACCGGGTCGGGCACACCCACGGCGGCCGCCATGGCCACGGCCGGGTGCTTGAGCAGGCACTCCTCGACCTCGGCCGGGCCGATGCGGTAGCCGGCCGAGGTGATGACGTCGTCGGCGCGGCCGAAATAGTGGAGATAGCCCTGATCGTCGCATCGGCCGAGATCGCCGGTGATCAGCCAGTCGCCGACGAACTTGGCGCGCGTCGCCTCGGGATTGCGCCAGTATTCAAGGAACATGACGGGGTCGGGACGGGCGATGGCGATGTTGCCGACCGTGCCGGCCGGCACTTCGCTGCCCTGGTCGTCGACCACGGTGACACGGTGCCCGGGGATTGGCCGCCCCATGGCGCCCGGCTTTGTCGTCATGATCGAGGCGCAGTTGCCGACCACGAGATTGCACTCGGTCTGGCCGTAGAACTCGTTGATCGTGAGATCGAAGGTGCGCCGCCCCCAGTCGATCAGCTCGGCCCCCAGGCTTTCGCCGCCGCTGCCGATCGAGCGCAGGCGAAAGGCGTGGTGCGCGCGCGGACCGTCGACCTGGCGCATCAGCTTCAGCGCAGTCGGCGGCAGGAAGGCGTTGCGCACGCCGTGTTTGGCCATGAGGTGGAAGGCATGCTCGGGGTCGAACTTGCGCGCACGGTAGGCGAGCACCGGCACGCCGTGATGCCAGGCCGGCAGCAGCACGTCGATCAGCCCGCCGATCCAGGCCCAGTCGGCCGGCGTCCAGAACAGGTCGCCCGGCTGTGGAAAGAACTCGTGCGGGAATTCGACGCCGGGCAGGTGGCCGAGCAGGACCCGGTGCGCATGCAGCGCTCCTTTGGGCGGCCCGGTCGTGCCCGAGGTGTAGATGATCAGCGCCGGATCGTCGGCGGCGGTATCGATCGGCGCGAAACGGTCTGCGGCGCGATCGAGAGCGGGCCAGAAGGCGATCACGCCGTCGCCGCCGTCCTGGGCGCGATCGGCCGCCAGCACCGTGTGCAGCTCGGGCAGCCGCCCGCGGATCTCGTCCAGCTTGCCGAGACTGCCGTCATCGGTGATGAGCGCGCGGGCGCCGCTGTTGGCCAGCCGGTACTCGAGCGCGTCGGCGCCGAACAGCGTGAAGAGCGGCACCGCGATCAGGCCAGCCTTATAGCAGGCGACATGGGCGATCGCCGTCTCCGGCCGCTGCGGCATCAGGATCCCGACACGGTCGCCGCGAGCGAGCCCGTGGGCAAGCAGCACATGGGCCAGCCGGTTGGATTTTTCAGCGATGTCGCCGAAGCTGAAGCGCTCGACCGTGCCGCTGGCGTCCTCGTAGATCAGGGCCGGCTTGGCCGGGTCGTGCCGATCGGCGATGTCGGCGCCAATATTGTAGCGACCGGGCACCTGCCAGCGAAAATCGCGGTATGCGGCATCGTATGTGTCGCGGCGCGTCAGCATTGCGGCGTGATCATAGGGCCGCGAGCGGCGCCACGCGATCGGCGAGCGCCAACGCGGCCGTCAGCCCGGGCGATTCGATGCCGAACAGATTGACGAGGCCGCGGATGCCGTGGTCGGCCGGTCCCTGGATGACGAAATCGCGGGCCGGCTCGCCCGGCGCCTGGAGTTTCGGTCGGATGCCGGCATAGCCGGGCTGCAAGGCGCCGTCCGGCAGGTCGGGCCAGTAGCTGCGCACCGCCGCATAGAAGGAATCGGCGCGGCGCGGATCGACCGCGTAGTCGATATGGTCGATCCATTCAACATCGGGCCCAAACCGCGCTTGGCCCGCGAGATCGAGCGTGACGTGCACGCCGAGGCCGGCCGCCTCGGGTGCGGGATAGATCAGGTGCGAGAACGGCGCCCTGCCGGTCAGCGTGTAGTAGTTGCCCTTGCAGTAGTAGCCGGTCGGCACGGCTTTCGCCGGCAAACCCTTGAAGCGCGATGAGAGCGCGGGCGCATGGATGCCCGAGCTGTTGACGACGGTGCGCGCCAGGAGCCGCAGCGGCGCATCGCCGCCGGTCTCGATCGCGATGCCGTCATTGCCGATGACTGCGCCGGTCACCGGCGTGTTGAAGGCGATCATGGCGCCGGCGGCCTCGGCGTCGCCCTGCAGCGCCAGCATGAAGGCGTGGCTGTCGATGATGCCAGTCGACGGCGAGAACAGGGCGCCAACGCAGCGAACTGCCGGCTCCATCGACCGCGCGGCGGCGGCATCAAGCCAGACCAGGTCATCGACGCCGTTTGCCTCGGCCTTCTTCTGGAGCGCCGCCAGTCCCCGCATCTGATGGTCGTCGGTCGCGACGATCAGCTTGCCGAGCGGCTTGTGAGGGACGCCGCGCTCGGCGCAGTAGGCGTAGAGCCGCCGCCGCCCTTCGACGCACGCGATCGCCTTGAGGCTGCCTTGCGGATAGTAGATGCCGGCATGGATGACCTCGGAATTGCGCGAGCTGGTCTCCGTGCCGATGGTGTCGGCCTGCTCGATCACGATCACGTCGCGCCCGGCGAGCGCCAGAGCGCGTGCGACCGCGAGACCGACGACGCCCGCTCCGACCACCACTGCATCCGCCCGTTCGACCATCGGCCGGTGTTTCCCACGTCTCGCTCAAGGCGCCGGACTGTGCCGGCAAGGCAAGTAGCCGGTCAAGGCTGGAAGCCGCACTTCGAATCCGCGCGCGTGGCGGCGGCTTGGCTTGCCAGTGTCGGCAATCCCTTGCACACTGCGCGAAAAGCGCCGGGCGGCCCGCTCGGGCGCGCGGGTGCCGGGCGATCAGAAGGGGCAATCGGATGGCGGTGCGATGAGCCACGGCTTGCGCATCAAGATCATCAGCGTCAGCGCAGTCCTGGTCTTGCTTGTGCTCGCCGCAATCGCGCACTCGCATATCAGCGTGCTGCGCCTGCGCAACGACCTGGATATCCTGCAGCGGCTTCATCTGCCGCTCGACGAGCTGTTCGATCAGGCCCAGCAGAACCAGCGCGACATCGAATCGCATGTCGAGCGCCTGATCGACCTGGCGCGCGACGCCAGCCCGCGCAGCGATGCAGTCGCGGCCGAGCGCGGCGCTCTCCTGGCCAAGGGCGATCGTCTGGGCCAGGCGCTCGAGGCCGCCGCGGCGCTGACCGCGGAGGCGATGATCACCGAGGGCGGCAGCCGGGGTGCGCAGCTCGTGGCGCGCCTCGCCGAATCGCTGCGCGCCGCGGTTCAGCGTACGCGCGATCACCGGCGTGCCGTCGATGAGATGGCCGACCAGTTTCGCCCTCTGCCGGCTGATCCGGCCGGGCTGCCGATCGCGAATTTCCGCAAGAGCAACGACGCGCTCGTGCTCGCGCTCGACGCTTGCGCGGAGGATCTGGGTGAATTCGCCAGGACTGTTTTCCGCCAGGGCAGCGGACCGCAATTCGCCTCGCTGGTGATCACCGGCGCGCTGGGCGCGGTGGCGCTCCTGATCGGCTGGTGGTTCGCGCGCTCGTTCGGCACCTCCATGGCGCGCACCCTGCGCGGCGTGAGCGCGGCGCTCGGCGAAGTCGGGCGGGGCCGGGTCGATGTCTATCTCAAGCCCGACTCGCGCGATGAGATCGGCCAGCTCATGCGCGCCTTCAATGCGATGGTCGACGGGCTGCGCCAGAAGAACCGCATCAAGGATCGATTCGGCAAGTACATCGATCCCGCCATCGTCGACGATCTGACGCGCGACGAGACCACGCTCAAGCGGGTCTCGCGGCGCGATATGACGCTCGCCTCTGTGCGGATCGACGGATTGCGCGCTATGTCGACGGACCTCGATCCCGACTGGCTGGTGGCCGCGCTCAATGCCTGCCTGACGGCCATCGCCGAGCCCGTGGGAAGTCATCGCGGCGTGATCGACAAGGTTCTGGGCGACGGCGTCATCGCCTATTACGGACCGCCATTCTCCGGCGTCGGCGACCACGGTGAGCGGGCCGCGCTGGCCGCACTCGAGCAGATCGTCCGTTTCGAGCAGATTGCGGCCGAGCTCGGATGGCGGCAGGCCGGAGCGGCCGGCGAGGCCATCCGTCTCAGCGTCGGTATCGCTTCGGGGCCTGTGGTCGCCGGCGACATCGGCTCGGAGCTCGATCGCTCCTATACCGTGTTCGGCGAGCCGGTGGATCGGGCCCAGATGATCGAGCGGGCGAACGGCGTTTACGGCACGCGGCTGCTGATCGGCGAGGCGACGCGGGCGATGGTCGGCCATGGCGTCGAGCTGCGCGAGGTCGATCAGGTCGAGTGGGAGAACGGATTCCGCTCGCGACTCTATGAGGTTATCGGCCGCCAGGGCTTGATCGATGCGCGGCGGCTGGAGCTGCGCGATGCCTACGCGCGGGCGCTCGTCCACTACCGCGACTGCGAATGGGCTGCGGCGCGCGCCGGCTTCGAGCTGGCGGCCCAGCTCGATCCGACGGACGGGCCGAGCCGTACAATGTTGGGGCGGCTTGACTTGTTCATGCTCGATCCACCGGCCAAGCCGTGGAGCGGGGTCTGGACGTTGAGCGAGTTGTAGGAGGCTGCGCGCGCCATGACCCAGGTGCCGCTCAAATTCCTCGATCGCGCGGTGTTCAAGCCGGGCGAGGTCATCTTCCGTGAGGGGGATGCCGGCGACCGGGCCTACGTCATCACCCAGGGATCGGTCGAGATTTCCAAGCAGGGCGGGGAGCACAAGATCGTGCTGGAGGTGATCGGCCACCAGGCGATCTTCGGCGAGATGGCGCTGATCGACGACGAGCCGCGCTCGGCAACCGCGGTCGCCATGGAGACGACCCAGTGCGTCGTGCTCCACTACAAGGACTTGCGGCGCAAGCTGGAACGCTCCGATCCCTTCCTGCGCGCGCTGCTGCGCATCATGGTGCGCAACGTCCGCTCGACCAACCGCATGCTGGCGAACCGGCCGAGCTAGGCGGCACCCGAAGCCGCGCTCCAATTGCCGTTGCGCGGCATTTCCGTTACTGTTCAAGCCGTTGGAAGCGCTCGCCGGGGTCGGACAGCATGCCGCTCGACGTGGTCCATTCGGTTTGTCCGCACGACTGCCCGAGCACCTGTGCGCTCGAGGTCGAACGGCTGGATTCCCGCACGATCGGCCGCGTGCGCGGCAGTCGGGTCAACACCTACACGGCGGGCGTCGTGTGCGCCAAGACCGCGCGCTATGCCGAGCGCGTCCACCATCCCGACCGTCTCGGCGAGCCGCTGCTGCGCACCGGGCCCAAGGGCTCCGGCCAGTTCCGTCCGATTGCTTGGGACGAGGCGCTCGATCGGGTCGCCGAGGCCTTCATCGCCGCCGTCAGGCGACATGGCAGCGAGGCGGTCTGGCCATACTACTATGCCGGCACGATGGGGCTGGTGCAGCGCGACGGCATCAACCGCCTGCGCCACGTCATGCGCTACTCGGGCCAGCACAGCACGATCTGTGTGACGCTTGCCGACCGCGGCTATGTCGCGGGCACCGGGGCCAAGCTGGGCGTCGACAGCCGTGAGATGGCCGAGTCGGACCTGATCGTGATCTGGGGCGGCAACCCGGTTTCGACCCAGGTCAACGTGATGACCCACATCACCCGCGCGCGTCGCGAGCGCGGCGCCAAGCTGGTGGTGATCGACCCCTATCGTACCGGCACGGCCGAGGCGGCCGATCTTCACCTCGCGGTACGGCCGGGGACGGACGGCGCGCTCGCCTGCGGCGTCATGCACATCCTCTTCAAGGAGGGTTTTGCCGACCGCGCTTACCTGGCGAAGTACACCGACGTGCCCGACCGGCTCGAGGCGCATCTCAAGACCCGCGACCCCGAATGGGCCGAGCGCATCACGGGCGTGCCGGTGGAGATGATCTACCAGTTCGCCCGCATGTTCGGCACCACCAGGCGCAGCTACATCCGCCTTGGCTACGGCTTCAGCCGCTCGCGCAACGGTGCGGCGCAGATGCATGCCGCCTCGTGCCTGCCGGCGGTGACCGGGGCCTGGCAGTACCGCGGCGGCGGCGCCCTCTGGGGCCAGGGCACGATTTATCGCTGGGACAAGACGCTGATCGAAGGCCTGGATGCGGTCGATCCGTCGATCCGCCAGCTCGACCAGTCGCGCATCGGGCCGGTGCTGGTCGGCGAGCCCGACGCGCTCGAGCACCGCGGGCCGGTCACGGCGCTGCTGGTCCAGAGCACCAACCCGATGGTGGTCGCGCCCGAGCTGCTCAAGGTGCACAAGGGTTTCGCGCGCGACGATCTGTTCGTCTGCGTGCATGAGCAGTTCATGACCGAAACCGCGGCCATGGCCGACATCGTGCTGCCTGCGACCACCTTCCTCGAGCACGATGACGTCTATCAGGCGAGCGGTCACTCCTACATCCAGATCGGACCGAAGGTGATCGAGCCGCACGCCAAGTGCCGCTCGAACCACGAGGTCATCCAGGGGCTCGCCCGCCGCCTCGGCGCCAGCCATCGCGGCTTCGAGATGACGGAGTGGCAGATCATCGACGAAACGCTCGCGGCCTCGGGCTGGCCGGACGCCGCGACGGTGCGCGATGCCGGCGGCCACGACTGCATCCCCGATTTCGAGACGGCGCACTACCTGAACGGATTTGCGCATGCCGACGGAAAATTCCATTTTGCGCCCGATTGGAAAGCGCTCGGGCCCGGTTTTGCCGGCATGCCGGAGTTGCCGGACCACTGGACGATGATCGACCAGGCGACGCCGGAGCATCCGTTCCGTCTGGTCACCGCGCCGGCGCGCAACTTCCTCAACACCAGCTTCACCGAGACGCCGACCTCGCAGAAGCAGGAGGGCCGGCCGCAGGCGATGATCCATCCTCAGGATCTGCACGCGCTCGGGATTGCCGACGGCGCGCCGGTCAGGCTCGGCAATCGCCGGGCCAGCGTCGTCGTCCACGCCTGCGCCTTCGACGGTCTCCAGCGCGGCGTCGTCGTCGTCGAGAGCATCTGGCCCAACCGCGCCTTCGTCGAAGGCGTCGGCATCAACGCGCTGGTCAGCGCGGATGCCGGGGCGCCGCAGGGCGGGGCGGTGTTCCACGACACGGCCGTCTGGATCAAGGCGGCCTAGGCGGTATCGGGGGCGGGAGTGTGACCGACTATCCGCGGGACATCATCGACTTCTCCCGGCTTGACGAGCTGCTGCGCCAGCGTCCGCCGCCCCAGCCAGCCCAGGCACCGGCGGCAGCGGCCGGGACCACAGGTGAACAAGCGACAGCCCCGAAGCAGGCCGAGGAGGCCGGCGGCAAACTCGACCTCGACGCCCCGGCTGGTGGAACCTCAGCGGACGAGGCGACCGCCGGACGCAGCCGCGCCGAACCGCGCCGGCCCGATCATGCCCATGTCGTGGTGCTGGGCAACGAGAAGGGCGGTTCGGGCAAGTCGACGGTGGCCATTCATCTCGCGGTGGCGCTCATGCGCGACGGCAACCCCGTCGGCACCATTGATCTCGACGGCGGCCAGTGGACGCTGACCCGCTATCTCGCCAACCGCAACGCCACGATCAAGCGGACGGGCGAGCGCGTGCCGCTGCCCGAGCACTTCTTCCTGTCGTCGAGCAGATTGGCAACGCCTGCCGAATGCGAGGCCGACGAGCGCCACCGCTTCGCGGCGATCATGGAGAAGCTCGCCTTCGGCAACCGGTTCGTGGTCGTCGACTGCGCCGGCTCCGACACGCATCTGGCACGGCTGGCGCATTCCTACGCCGACACGCTGATCACGCCGCTCAACGACAGTTTCGTCGACCTCGACGTCATCGCGCAGATCGACGCCGCGACCATGAGCGTCACGCGGCCCAGCGTCTATGCCGAGCTGGTGTGGGAGGCGCGCAAGAGGCGCGCCAAGCGCGACGGCGGCTCGATCGACTGGATCGTCATGCGCAACCGGCTGAGCAGCCTCGACGCCCGCAACAAGCGCGACATGGCGGGTGTGCTCGAGCAGCTCGGCAAGCGCATCGGTTTTCGCCTGGCGCCGGGCTTCGGCGAGCGCGTCATCTTCCGCGAGCTGTTCCTCAAGGGCCTTACCCTGCTCGATCTTGGCGAGGGCGACGGCGGTCTGTCGCTGTCCCACGTGGCGGCGCGCCAGGAGGTTCGCGCCCTGCTGCAGGCCGTGCGCCTGCCGGTCGCCCATTTGCGGGTTGCCGCGGGCTGAGGCGAAGCGCGGCTCCTGGCGTCGCCAAGGCGGCCGGGCGATACCATATAATGGCCAGGCGATTGGAAACTCGGACCATGACAGATCCGCGCGATAAGCTGCCCAGCACGGCCAAGCAAGCCGACGTCAATGCCTTCCTGGCCGAGGTCGCCGCCATGCCGGCAGTTGCGGCCGCGGCCGGCCGCGGGCGGCTGATTTTCGCGCTCGATGCCACGGCGAGCCGCGAGCCGACCTGGGGCCAGGCCTGCCGCATTCAGAACGAAATGTTCGTCGAAACCGCTGCACTCGGCGGTCTGGAGATCCAGCTCGTCCACTACTACGGCTTCGGCGCCTTCGAGGCGAGTTCCTGGTTCACGCGCTCCGACGATCTGCTCGGCGCCATGGGCGCCGTGCAGTGCATGGGCGGCCAGACCCAGATCGCGAGAGTGCTCGACCATGCGCGCGCGGAAACGGCACGGCGCAAGGTCAATGCGCTGGTTTTCGTGGGTGACTGCATGGAGGAGGACGTCGACGCCCTGTGCCACAAGGCGGGCCAGCTTGGGCTGCTCGGAGTGCCTGCCTTCGTGTTCCACGAGGGCAAGGACCAGACGGCCGAGCGCGCCTTCCGTCAGATCGCCAAGCTGACCAACGGGGCCTATTGCCGCTTCGATCAGAACAGCGCACATCAGCTGCGCGAGCTTCTGGCCGCGGTCGCGGTGTTCGCCGCGGGTGGGCGCAAAGCGCTTGCCGATTTCGGCCGCGCGCGCGGTGGCGCGGCACTGCTGCTGACCCAGCAGCTCGGCAAGGGCTGACGGCGGCCTCATGATCTTCTACCTGCTGATCGGCGTGCTTGGCCTGATCGTGGCGCTCTATCTGCTGCGCGCTGCGGCCTATACCGATACCAAGACCCTGCTGCGCGGGCTCAAGTGGACCGCGGTCGGCGTGATCGGCGCGGCCGGCACCTATCTGCTGGTCAGCGGCCGCTTCATGCAGGCCGTCTTTGCCGTCAGCGCCATGGCGCCGATGTTCGTGCGCTGGCGTGCCGCCTGGCGCACCATGCGCAACGCGGCGCGATCAACCGGCGCATGGGGGCAGGGCCCCGCGCCGGGCAACCGATCGACGATCGATACGACCTGGGTCACCATGGTGCTCGACCATGATTCCGGCACGCTGGCCGGCCGCGTGCTCCAAGGCCGCTTCAAGGACCGCGAGCTCTCCGATCTGACGCTCGACGAGCTGATCGAGCTGTGGCGTGAGTGCCGGCAGAGCGATGCGCAGGCGGCCGCATTGGTCGAGACCTATCTCGATCGCACCAAGCCGCCGGAATGGCGCGCCCAGGCCGGTGCTGGAGCTGCCGGGCAGGCCGATGCCGGTCAAGGGTCCGGCGCGACCGCTGCCGGGTCCATGACCCGCGCCCATGCGCTCGCCATCCTCGGTCTGACCGCCGAGGCCGACGAAGAGTCGATCCGCGACGCCCACCGCCGGCTGATGATGGCCAATCATCCGGATCGCGGGGGTTCGACCTTCATTGCCGCCCAGATCAACCAGGCCAAGGACGTCCTGCTCGGGACCGCAAGCCGCAGTCCGGAATAGACGGCGCTGTCGGCCGTTATCAGACTCCTTGACGGAGGCGGGGTTGCACTCGATGCCGGGCATGTGGCACATAGGCCGGGCCGCCGCGCCCCCCCATCGAAAACCCATTGGGGAGCCGGGCAAGGGGGTCGAGGCTGTCCGCGTGCCGCCTCGCGATGCCGTCGGTCACGAGAGAACTCATGATTCAACGCGTCCGCAAGGCGATCTTCCCGGTCGGCGGGTTGGGCACGCGTTTTTTGCCCGCCACCAAGTCGATGCCGAAGGAGATGCTGCCGGTCGTCGACAAGCCGCTGATCCAGTACGCGGTCGAGGAGGCGCGCGCCGCCGGGATCGAGGAATTCATCTTCGTGACCGGCCGCGGCAAGAGCGCGATCGAGGATCATTTCGACCACAGCTACGAGCTGGCGGCCACGCTCAACGAACGCGGCAAGCAGAAGGAGCTCCAGGCGATCCGCGAAACCCTGCCGGAGCCGGGCCAGGTCGCCTATACCCGCCAGCAGGAGCCGCTCGGGCTCGGCCACGCCGTGTGGTGCGCGCGCCACATGGTCATGAACGAGCCGGTCGCCGTCCTGCTTGCCGACGACCTGATCCTGGCGGAGGTGCCATGCCTCAAGCAGATGGTCGAGGCCTATGAGCGGCTCGGCGGCAACATGGTCGCCGTGATGGACGTTCCGCGGCCGCAGACCGCTGCCTATGGTGTCGTCGCGCCCGGCCGGCGCGACGGCCGGCTGGTCGAGGTCAAGGGCCTGGTCGAGAAGCCGAAGCCGGAAGCGGCGCCGTCGACCTATGCGGTGATCGGCCGCTACATCCTGCAGCCGCGCGTGTTCGAGCATCTGGGTCGGCTCGAGCGCGGCGCCGGCAACGAGATCCAATTGACCGACGCCATGGCGCGCATCATCGGCGACGGACCGTTCCACGGCTATGACTTCGCCGGACGGCGGTTCGATTGCGGTACGCGCGTCGGATTTCTCGAAGCGAACGTTGCCTTTGCCCTGGGTCGTCCCGATATGCGGGACCGGGTCAAGGAATTCCTGAAGAACTACGCCTGAGCCGGGCTTGAAGCCCGGCCGGTTCGATTCACGAACGGAGATCATCCCGCTATGCGTATCGCCATGATCGGAACCGGCTATGTCGGCCTGGTGTCCGGTGCGTGCTTTTCCGAGTTCGGCGTGCCGGTGACCTGCGTCGACAACGACGCCGGCAAGATCGAACGCCTGAAGCGCAACGAGATGCCGATCTACGAGCCCGGGCTCGACGCGCTGGTCGCCAGCAACGTTGCTGCCGGGCGGCTCAGCTTCACCACCGACCTGACCGCCGCGGTCGCCGCGGCCGATGCGGTCTTCATCGCGGTCGGCACGCCGTCGCGGCGCGGCGACGGGCATGCCGACTTGACCTATGTTCACGCGGCCGCGCGCGAAATCGCCGCGGCGCTGCAGGGCTATACCGTGGTCGTCACCAAGTCGACCGTGCCGGTCGGCACCGGCCGCGAGGTGCTTCGCATCATCCGCGAGACGCGGCCGGATGCCGACGTCGACGTCGTGTCCAATCCCGAGTTCCTGCGCGAGGGGTCGGCAATCAACGATTTCATGCGTCCCGACCGAGTCGTGATCGGCTGCGACAGCACGCGGGCCAAGGAGGTGATGCGCGAGCTCTACCGGCCGCTCTACCTCAACGAGACGCCGATCGTGTTCACCACGCGGCGGACGAGCGAGCTGATCAAGTACGCCGCCAACACCTTCCTCGCGACCAAGATCACTTTCATCAACGAGATAGCCGATCTGTGCGAGGCGCTCGGTTGCGACGTCCAGGATGTCGCGCGCGGCATCGGCCTCGACGGTCGGATCGGCGCCAAGTTCCTGCATGCGGGCCCGGGCTACGGCGGCTCGTGCTTCCCCAAGGACACGCTGGCGCTCGTCCGCACCGCCCAGGAGGCGGGCGCACCCCTGCGGATCGTCGAGACCGTGGTGAACATCAACGACGTGCGCAAGAAGCGCATGGCCGACAAGATCGAAAAGGCGATGGGCAGCGTGAAGAACAGGACCATCGCCGTGCTCGGCCTCACCTTCAAGCCCAACACCGACGACATGCGCGACAGCCCGAGCCTCGAGATCATTCCGGCGTTGATCGCCAAGGGCGCCAAGGTACGCGCGTTCGACCCGGAAGGCATGGCCGAGGCGCGCAAGCTGCTGCCCCAGTCCGTGGTCATGTGCGAGGACGCCTACGACACGATGCAGGACGCCGACGCGCTCACCATCCTCACGGAGTGGAACGAGTTCCGCGCGCTCGACCTCAAGCGCGTCAAGAGCCTGCTCAAGGCGCCGGTCATGATCGACCTGCGCAACATCTACAGCCGCGCGGAGATGCTGGCGGCGGGATTCCACTACACCTGCGTCGGCCGTCCGCCGATCGCGTCCGTGCCGGCGTGAGGCGACGTTCGTGGCCGGAGGACACAAGTTCCATTCCACGGTGCTGCGCGAGTACGACATCCGCGGCATCGTCGGCAAGACGCTCTCGACCGATGACGCGCGCGCCGTCGGCCGCGCGTTCGGCACGCTGGTCGCGGCCAAGGGGGGCCGGCGCGTGGCGCTCGGCTTCGACGGAAGGCTGAGCTCGCCGAGCCTCGCGGGCGCGGTCGCCGAGGGACTGATGGCGGCCGGCATCGACGTCATGCGCATCGAGCGCGGGCCGACGCCGATGCTCTATTTCGCCGTGCACGAGCTCGACGCCGACGGCGGCATCCAGATCACGGGCTCGCACAATCCGCCCGACTACAACGGCTTCAAGCTGATGATGGGCAAGAAGGGCTTCTTCGGCGCCGACATCCAGAAGCTGGGCAAGCTGGCGGCCGACGGCGCCTACGCCACGGGCAAGGGCGCCAGCTCAGACCATCGCGTGTCCGAGCGCTATGTCGACCGCCTGCTCAAGGACTATGGCGGACAGTCGTTCGACGCCGCCTGGGACAGCGGCAATGGCGCGGCCGGCGAGATCATGGTGGCGCTGACCAAGCGGCTGCCCGGTCGCCACGTGCTGATGTACGAGACGGTCGACGGCACGTTTCCCAACCATCATCCCGATCCGACCGTGGCGGAAAACCTGACCGACCTGATTGCCACGGTGCGTCGCGAGAAGCTCGATCTCGGCATCGGCTTTGACGGCGACGGCGACCGCATCGGCGTCGTCGACGGCCAGGGCCGCATCATCTGGGCCGACCAGATCATGATGGTGCTGGCGGCGGACGTGCTCCGCGAGCGGCCGGGCGCCACCATCATCGCCGACGTCAAGTCGAGCCAGGCGCTGTTCGAGGAGATCGGGCGCGCCGGCGGCAAGCCGCTGATGTGGAAGACGGGACATTCGCTGATCAAGGACAAGATGGCGGAACTCAAGTCGCCCTTCGCCGGCGAGATGAGCGGGCACATCTTCCTCGCCGACCGGTGGTACGGTTTCGACGACGCGCTCTACGTCGCGATCCGCCTGCTGACCGCCGTGGCGCACAGCGGCAAGAGCCTCGCCCAGATCCGCGACAGCCTGCCCCAGATGGTCAACACGCCCGAACTGCGGTTCCCCTGCGCGGAGGAGCGCAAGTTCGCCGTCGTGGCGGAGATCGCCAAGCGCCTCAAGGCGGCGGGCGCCGACCTGATCGACATCGATGGCGCCCGGGTCAACACGCCCGACGGCTGGTGGCTGCTGCGCGCCTCCAACACCCAGGATGTGCTGGTCGCCCGCTGCGAGTCGACGAGCGAGGCGGGGCTCGGCCGGTTGAAGTCGGCCCTGCTCGACGAACTCGATCGCAGCGGCGTCGCGGCGCCCAAGATCTGAGCCCGATGCGGGCCGACCGAGGGCAGCGCTACTTCTTCTACGGCACGCTGCTCGACGCCGACGTCCGTCGCCTGGTCTTCGGACCGACTGGCGAGCCCGAGCTGGAGTCAGCCGTGTTGCCGGGCCATCGCCTGCTGCTGGCGCGCGGCCGCCACTATCCGGTCGCCGTGCGATCGACCATTGCCGACGCGGCTGGCGTCGTCACCGAACCACTCGGCCTCGAGGCGACCGAGCGGTTGGCCTTCTACGAGGGGCCGGACGACTATCGCGCGACGACCCGCTGCGTCCGCCTGGTGCGCGGCGGCAAGGTTGAAGCGCAGGTGTTCATGCCGCAGCGCAGAGTGGCGCCTTCGACGATCGCCTGGGACTTGGCGCGTTGGCAGCGCGTGGTCAAGCCGCGCTTTCTCAAGCGCGTCGTCGAGTGGATGGTGCAATACCGTCCGAGCCCGGCTGTGCTCGCCGAGCGGCGCCGCAAGGGGCCGGAACCGGGCCGGCGCGCCAGGACTAGTTGAAGCGCGCGACGAGCTTCAGCGTCTCGGCCGGCGCCACGACCATGCACGTCTTCCTGATCTTGGTCAGCGCGTTGCAGGCTTGCCGCGCTTGTGCCTCGTTCATGCCGAACAGGCGGGCGCGGAAGATCTTCTTGCCCGACACCTGATCGACCGCGGGCAGCGCAGCGTCGCGGCTGGCGTGCAGACGGGCCAGATCGCGCAGGCCTTCTTCGGTGGCCAGCCGGGCCGACTCGGCGTGCTGGAATGCGCCAACCTGAATGCCCCACAGGCGATCGGGCGGCAGCTGCGCGAGGCCGCCGTGTGCGGCACGCGCCGCCGGCGCGAGGCTGGTGCCTGTGCCGGAGACGATCACGGTCGGCTCGTCGATCACCTGGAGCGACAGCGATGCGGTCTGGGAAGGCAGCGTCGCTGCTTCCGCCGCGGGGATGAGGAAGCCGAGCGTCGACCGCTCGGTCGCCGCCGCGGTTTCCGCCGGCATGGCCTTGGGCGCGCGCGCCACGCGCGTCGAGGGACGCCCGTTGCGTCCAATATTCTCGAAACCGTCGTCGAGCAGGCTCGCCATCTGCGCGTCGCGGCCGCGCGCCGTGGTGCCGCCCAAGACGACGCCGATCAGCCGGCGCCCGTTGCGTTCGGCCGAAGCGACGAGATTGAAGCCCGACGCATTGATGAAGCCGGTCTTGATGCCGTCGAGACCGTCATAGCGGCCGAGCAGATGGTTGTGATTGCGATGAACCTGGCCGCGCCAGACGAACTCCTCGGTCGCGAAATAGCGATAGCGCTTGGGGAAGTCGCGCATGACGGCGCGGCCGAGCGTTGCCATGTCACGAGCGGTCGTCTGCTGGTGGGGATTGGGCAGGCCCGACGCGTTGCGGAAGGTGGTGCGCGACATGCCGAGTTCGCGCGCGCGCTTGGTCATGCGGCGCGCGAACTCGTACTCGCTGCCGGCCATGCCTTCGGCGACGACCGCTGCGGCGTCATTGGCGGACTTGGTGACGAGACCAAGGATCAGATCGTGCACGCTGATGGTCTCGCCTGGGCGCAAATCCAATTTGGACGGCGACTGGGTGGCGGCGTGCTTGGACACGGTGAAGCGCTGGTCGAGGCGCAACCGGCCGCGTTCGAGGGCCTCGAAAACCATGTAGAGCGTCATGATCTTGGTCAGCGACGCCGGGTAGGTGATGGCATCGGCATTGGTTTCCTCGAGGACTTCGCCCGAGCGCGCGTCGATCAGGATCGCGGCGTAGCGGCGAGCCGCCGCCTCGCTGGCGGACACCGCCAGGACGAAAATCGCCAAGAGGATTGTTGAAAATCCCGAGAAGCTCTTCAGTACCCACGCGAATCTAGCTGCCATTCGCCCCCGCCCCTGAAATCACACGGCCAACGCGTCAATTTGTGGCTTTATCACGCCCAGATAGGGGCACATTCTAAGAAAAATGTGAGGGATTGTCCATAAGCTCTTGATCTGTTGGGTAAGATGTCACAGCAAATATGACGGGCTGCAATCGCCAGCCCGGGACGGTGCTGACCATACATCGCCTGTCATGAACGACCGCTAGGTTGCGTTCTCCGTGGCACGCGGCGCTTTCATGCTGCACCGCAGTATAGACCTTGACCAAACTGCAGCCGGAAACTATATTGGCCTCATGTTGCGGTGCAGCATTGACGGCTTGCCGCTTTGCCCGTCGGCGGACGCCTGACGCGGCGCGACACAGGCATATGTTTCACACCGAGGAGATTGCGCTCATGACCACCAAGTCCAAGTCCGGCAAGGAAACCGCCGAAACCGTCGTCCCGTTCGCCGCTGAGGCGGCCCAGCAGGGCTACCAGAAGGCGGTTGAGATGACCAAGGAGCATGTCGAGAAGGCGCAGAACGCCTTTGCCAAGGGCTACGAAGAGATCAATGCCCTGTCCAAGGACGCGATCGACGCCGTCATCAAGTCCGGTTCGATCGCAGCCAAGGGGTACGAGACGCTCAACAGGCAGTGGCTCGAATTCGCGCAGAGCTCGGTCGACCAGACCGTGGGACATGTCAAAGCTCTGATGCAGGCCAAGTCGATCAAGGAAGCGGTCGACCTGCAGAACAGCTTCGCCAAGTCGCGCTTCGAGGCGATCATGTCTGAAGGCACCAAGCTGTCGGACATGTCGGTCAAGGCCGCCAATGAGGCGATCCGGCCGATCCAGGCGCAGATCAACTCGGCGGTCGAGAAGCTCTTGACGCCGATCGCTGCCTGAGCGGCGACGTCGCCGGCCCCCGGCGTCAAGCGGGTTCGGTAAAGAACGGCCCGGCAGGGCGATCCTGCCGGGCCGTTTGCATCTGAGCATTCGCCCCGCGTCGAGACCCGGCGTCATGTCGCGGCGCGTCGTCCGGCGGCCCGGTCGGCCGCGACAATATGGATCGGCGCCAGTCGCTTTCGCCCCGTCGAGGGCTTTGCGGCGCGGCATCAATTCCCATATCATCGAACGTGGCAACCCCCTCGGCCCCTGGCGGATTGCCCGGCGGGTGCTGGGTACGGCGTTGCGTCTCCCGATTGCGACGGACGAATGGGTGGAACCGGTCGGACGATGAGCGATACCAAGAAGCGAATGGGCGGCGGGCGCGAGGGCGTGGGTCCCACCACGGGCGTCGCGATCAAGACCAAGGCCAAGACCAAGAAGCCGTCCATGTACAAGGTGCTCATGCTGAACGACGACTACACGCCGATGGAGTTCGTCGTGCATGTCCTCGAGCGCTTCTTCAACAAGAGCCGCGAGGAAGCCACCCGGATCATGCTGCATGTTCACCAGCGTGGCGTCGGCGTCTGCGGTGTGTTCACATATGAGGTGGCCGAGACCAAGGTCACGCAGGTGATGGATTTCGCGCGCGCACATCAGCACCCGCTGCAGTGCACGCTCGAAAAGGATTGACCGGTTTCAAAGGCTAGACCGGGTCGACCGGAAGGATAGGCGGTCTCATGTTGTCGCGGAATCTGGAGAAGAGTCTTCATCGGGCGCTCGATCTGGCCAACGAGCGGCGCCACGAGTACGCGACGCTCGAGCATCTCTTGCTGGCCTTGACCGAGGACCAGGACGCGGTGGCCGTGCTGCGTGCCTGCGGCGTCGACATCGAGCGGCTGCGCCGCGATCTGACGCAGTACGTCGACAGCGAGCTCAACGCACTGGTCTCGACGCGCGGCGAAGAGGCGAAGCCGACCGCGGGCTTCCAGCGCGTCGTTCAGCGTGCGGTGATCCACGTCCAGTCCTCGGGCCGTGCGGAGGTGACCGGGGCCAACGTGCTGGTCGCGATGTTCTCCGAGCGCGAGAGCCACGCCGTATATTTTCTGCAGGAACAGGAGATGTCGCGCTTCGACGCGGTCAACTACATCTCCCATGGCATCGCCAAGGTGCCCGGCCGCTCCGAGACGCGCCGTGTCGCCGGCGCCGACGAAGAGCAGCGCGACGAGGCGCCGCAGACGAAGAAGGGCGAGAAGAAGGGCGGCCACGATTCGCTCGATGCCTACTGCGTCAATCTCAACAAGAAGGCGGCGAGCGGCAAGATCGATCCGCTGATCGGCCGCGAGTCCGAGGTCGAGCGCACCATCCAGATCCTGTGCCGGCGCACCAAGAACAACCCGCTCTACGTTGGCGAGCCGGGCGTGGGCAAGACGGCGATCGCCGAGGGCCTGGCGCGCCGCATCGTGCACGGCGAAGTGCCCGAAGTCCTGCTCGACGCCACGATCTATGCGCTCGACATGGGCGCGCTGTTGGCCGGCACGCGCTACCGCGGTGATTTCGAGGAGCGGCTCAAGGCGGTGATCGCCGAGCTCGAGGCGCAGAAGCACTCGATCCTCTTCATTGACGAGATCCACACCGTGATCGGCGCCGGCGCCACCTCCGGCGGTTCGATGGACGCATCCAACATCCTCAAGCCGCCGCTCGCTTCCGGCACGCTGCGCTGCATCGGCTCGACGACCTACAAGGAATACCGGAATTACTTCGAGAAGGACCGGGCGCTGGTGCGCCGGTTCCAGAAGATCGACGTCAACGAGCCGACGGTCGAGGATGCGGTCAAGATCCTCAAGGGGTTGAAGCCCTACTACGAGCGCCACCACCGCGTGCGCTACACCATGGAGGCGGTGCGCGCCGCAGTCGAGCTGAGCGCCAAGTACATCAACGACCGCAAGCTGCCCGACAAGGCGATCGACGTGATCGACGAAGTCGGTGCGGCGCAGATGCTGGTCACGCCGGCCAAGCGGCGCAAGACGATCACGGTCAAGGAAGTCGAGGCCGTCGTCGCCAAGATCGCGCGCATCCCGCCCAAGGCCGTCTCGGTCAACGACCGCGAAGCACTCATGAATCTGGAGCGCGACCTCAAGACGGTCGTGTTCGGCCAGGACCAGGCGATCGCGGCGCTTGCCGCCTCGATCAAGCTGAGCCGCGCCGGGCTGCGCGAGCCGGAGAAGCCGATCGGCTGCTACCTGTTCTCGGGGCCGACCGGCGTCGGCAAGACCGAGGTCGCGCGTCAGCTCGCCAAGATCATGGGCATCGAGTTGATCCGCTTCGACATGTCCGAGTACATGGAGCGCCACTCCGTGTCGCGCCTGATTGGCGCGCCACCGGGCTATGTCGGCTTTGACCAGGGCGGATTGCTGACCGACGCGATCGACCAGCATCCGCACGCGGTGCTGCTGCTCGACGAGATCGAGAAGGCGCACAACGACCTGTTCAACATCCTCCTGCAGGTGATGGATCACGGCAAGCTGACCGACCACAACGGCAAGACGGTCGACTTCCGCAACGTGATTCTGATCATGACGACCAACGCGGGGGCCGCCGATCTGGCCAAGGCGCCGATCGGCTTCGAGCGCACCGAGCGCATCGGCGACGACAAGGAAGCGATCGAGCGGATGTTCACGCCCGAATTCCGCAACCGTCTCGACCAGGTCGTCGGCTTCAAGAGTCTGCCGCCCGAAATCATCGCGCAGGTCGTCGACAAGTTCGTCATCCAGCTCGAGGAGCAACTGGCCGACCGCAACGTGACCATCGAGCTGAGTGACGCCGCGCGCGGCTGGCTCGCCGAGAAGGGCTATGACAAGCTGTTCGGCGCGCGGCCGCTCGCGCGCGTGATCCAGGAGCACATCAAGAAGCCCTTGGCCGATGAGCTCCTGTTCGGCCGGCTCCAGACCGGCGGCACGGTGCGCTGCGACCTCGAGGACGGCAAGATCGTCTTCAAGTATCCGAGCCCGCCCGCGCCGCGACCCGAAGCCAAGGTGCCGGCGCTGGTCGAGTAGCGCGTCTCGCGTTTAAGGCAGCCCGCGCGCCGGCGGCCCGAGCGGGCGCAGCGCCAGCACCAGGACGTTTGTCTCCGCCTTATCGACGCGCGCGATCAGTCGCCAGTCGCCGACATGGACCGTCCGCAGGTCGGTGCCGGGGATCGATGTCAGGGTGCTGAAGGGATCAGTCACGCAGGCGTCGATCTTGCCGGCGATGCGGTGCTGCAGGCCGCGGTCGAAATGGGCGAGAGCTGCCTGCACGCCGGGCGCCACTGTCACGCGATAGGTCATTTCGGATACCGCGCGCGGACACTGGCCCAGGCGACGCCCTGGCCGCGAACGATCTGGACTTCGGCCTGGTGGATGGCGCGCCAGTCATCCTCGCCGAGGACATCGCCGGCGGGTGGTGCGTTGCCCGGGTTGAAGCCGTAGCCCGCCGCCTTGAGCGCACCGACCACGGCCTCGGCCTGGGCCTCGGGTCCGAGGGGTGCGCGGCGCAACGCATCGGCAATCAGCGCATGGATGCCGGACAGCGGCATGATTACTGACGTGGTATCACCGGCCGCGGCCGTCAATGGTCACATTGGCGCGAGCGGACCTTGCTGCGGCGCAGCAAGCCGACCGGGCTCGCTGGCGGGGCGCCACTCGTACAGCACGTCGGGTTCCTTCTCCTCGTTGGCGAATCCATTGGTCAACTGGATCGCTTTGAAGCCGTGCGCCTCGTAGAAGGCGCGGGCTCGCTTGTTGCGTTGAAAGGCATAGAGCCGCAGCCCCTCGGGGCTGGCCTGCTTGGCGAGGCTGAGCAGCCGGCTGCCGAGCCCGCGCCGGTAGTGGCCGGGCCGCACATAAAGATGCTCGACCCAGCGGTCGCGCAGGGCAAGAAAGCCGACCAGCGCGCCGCCTGCGCCGGCGACCCAGACGGTCGAGCGGGCGAGCACATGGTCGCGGAAATAGGCCTGCGTTTGCGCCCGCGTGTGAAGCTCGGGCAGGTAGGACATGGCCTCGCGGCGCGCAGCGAGAAACACCTCCGTGATTGCGCCGGCCTCGCCGCCGGCGGCGCGGCGAATCTGCGGCTCGGTCGAAGTCGTTTGCGCCTGCGCGGTCACTCCGGCGGCTCCGCCCTACCCTGCCGGTAGGGCGCGAACTCGGCATAGGCCACGCGCTCGCGTTCCATGTGCCGGCGCTCGCGCGCGAGAAAGTCGGCGACCGCCTTGCGGAAACCCGGATCGGCGATCCAATGCGCGCTGTAGGTGGCGACGGGCAGGTAGCCGCGCTGCAGCTTATGCGGTCCCTGCGCCCCGGCCTCGACGCGCGCCAGCTTGTGCTCGATCGCGAAGTCGATCGCGCGGTAGTAGCAGGTCTCGAAGTGCAGGAACTTGAATTCGCCAAGACAGCCCCAGTTGCGGCCGTAGAGCGTGTCGGCGCCGCGCAGGTTGAGCGCGCCCGCGACCCAGCGCCCGTCCTGCTCGACCATGATGAGGACGACGCGCCGGGCCAGCCATTGGCCGAGCAGATCGAAGAACGCACGGTTGAGATAGGGGCTGCCCCATTTGCGGTCCGAGGTGTCGATATAGAAGCGGAAGAAGGCGTCCCAGTGGGCGGGCTTGATGTCCTCGCCGGTTAGCGTGTGGATGACAACCCCGTGGGCGAGCGCCTCGCGCCGCTCCTTGCGGATCGCCTTGCGCTTGCGCGAGGCAAGGCTGGCGAGGAAGTCCTCGAAGCTGGCGTAACCGCGATTGTGCCAGTGAAACTGCACGCCGGTGCGCTGCAAGTAGCCGAGCTCGCCGAGGCGCGACCACTCATGCTCGGTCGGAAATGTGATGTGGACCGATGAGGCGTTGTGGCGGCGCACCAGCTCGGCCATGGCCGAGGCGAGGGCGTCGCGAATGTCGTCGCCCTTCGGCTGGCCCGGCTCGCCCGGCGGGCGCACGAGCAGGCGCGGGCCGGGCACCGGCGTGAACGGCACCGCGCATTGCAGCTTGGGATAGTAGCGGCCGCCCGCCCGCTCATAGGCTTCGGCCCAGCCGTGGTCGAAGACGTATTCGCCGTAGGAATGGCTCTTGAGATAGAGGGGTGCGGCGCCGATCAGCCGGCCGCCCGCGTCCTCTACCAGCAGATGCTGCGGCTGCCAGCCGGTTTTCGCCGTGGCGCAGTGCGAATCCTCGAGCGCCTTGAGAAAGGCGTGGCTGAGGAAAGGATTGTCGGCGCCGGCGCAGGCATCCCACTCCGCCGCCGCCACGTCGGCGATCCTGGCGACGACCTTGACCGAGATGGATTCGCCGTCGTCTGGCATGGCGCGGGTGCTCGCAACCGATAGAGACCTGCTCAGAGGCTCACATCAGCTCCATGATCGCGTCGACCTCGGTCGTCACGCCGAGCGGCAGCACGTTGACGCCGACTGCGACGCGCGCGTGCTTGCCGGCGTCGCCGAACACCTGGACCATCAGGTCCGAAGCGCCGTTGATCACCTTGGGCTGGTCGGTGAAGCTCGCGACGCAGTTGACGTAGCCGGTCAGCTTGATGACGCGCTGGATGCGGTCGAGGTCGCCCGCGCAGGCGGCCTTGGCCTGGGCGATCAGGTTGAGCGCGCAGGTGCGCGCGGATTGCTGGCCCTGCTCGAGCGTCATGCCCTCGCCGACGCGGCCGACGAATTTGAGCTCGCCGTTCCAGAACGGCACCTGGCCGGCGATGTAGAGCGTCTTGCCGCTGATCACCCAGGGCACGTAATTGGCGGCGGGTGCCGCCGCCTTGGGCAGCTCGATCTTGAGTTCGGCGAGACGGGTGTCGATGCGGCCGGCCATGTTTTGCTTCCTTCTGGACAAGGGGATTGGGTCAAGATATCCGCTTGGTTTGCAGCGATCCAGCCCGGCCGCTCGGAGCCGGCCATTGAAAGCCTGCTGGGCATGCGACGGGAGCTTCACGATGTTCGACGACAGCCAGATCCTGGTCGGCCAGATCACCGGCAGCAAGGGCGCGAAGGGTCGCCTCAGCCTGCTGCTTTCGCGTGCCAACCGGCACGGCCTGATCGCCGGTGCCACTGGAACCGGCAAGACGGCGACCCTGCAAGGCCTGGCCGAAGGATTTTCGGCCGCCGGCGTTCCCGTGTTCCTTGCCGATGTGAAGGGTGACCTATCCGGCCTCAGCCAGGAAGGGCGCGTCGACGAGCGGATCGGCCAGCGCCTCAAGACCATGGGGATCGAGGATTTCGAGCCGCAGGGCGCGCCGGTGGTCTTTTGGGACGTGTTCGGCCAGCAGGGCCATCCGGTGCGCGCCACCGTCTCCGATCTCGGACCGCTGCTGCTCGGCCGGCTGCTCAACCTCAACGACGTGCAGGCCGGCGTGCTCAACCTCGCCTTCACGGTGGCCGACGAGGAAGGGCTGCTGCTGCTCGACCTCAAGGATCTGCGCGCGCTGCTCGCCTTTGTCTCCGAGCACGCGCAGGAGCTGCAGGCGAGCCACGGCAACGTCAGTACGGCCTCGGTCGGCGCCATCCAGCGCAGCCTGCTGCTGCTCGAGCAGCAGGGCGGCGCGAAATTCTTCGGCGAGCCGATGCTCGACATCGGCGATCTCATGCGCCAGGACAGCGGTCGTGGCGTGGTCAGCGTGCTCGCCGCCGACAAGCTGATGCAGAGTCCGCAACTCTACGCATCCCTGCTGCTCTGGCTGCTGGCCGAGCTCTACGAGAACCTGCCCGAGGTCGGCGACCTGCGGAAGCCGAAGCTGGTGCTGTTCTTCGACGAGGCGCACCTGCTGTTCAAGGATTCGCCCAAGGCGCTGGTCGACAAGGTCGAGCAGGTCGTGCGTCTGATCCGCTCGAAAGGCGTCGGCGTGTTCTTCATCACGCAGAATCCGCTCGACATCCCCGAGAGCGTGCTGGGCCAGCTCGGCAACCGCATCCAGCACGCGCTGCGCGCCTACACGCCGCGCGATCAGAAGGCCGTCCGGGCGGCGGCCGAGACGTTCCGCAGCAACCCCAGGCTCGACACGGTCAAGGTCATCCAGGAGGTCGGCGTCGGCGAGGCGCTGGTCTCGCTGCTCGACGAGCAGGGGGCGCCGGGCATCGTTCAGCGCGCGCTGATCCGACCGCCCTGTTCGCGGCTTGGTCCGGCCAATGCCGGCGAGCGCGCGGCGTGCATGGCCAAGAGCCCGATCGGCGGCGTCTATGACGAGACCACCGACCGGGAATCGGCCTACGAGAAGCTGACCGGCCGCATGGGCGCGGCGACGGGCGCGACGGCGGGCGACGGCAAAACGTCCTCGAAATGGAGCCGCGGTCCGGCCGCGCAAGCGGAAGCGCCGTCCGCCGGTGGCGGGATTCTCGGTTCGGTGCTGGGCAGCGTGCTCGGCACCGGTCAGCAGCCGGCGCCCACCGCGCGCGGCGGCCGCCAGCCGCAGAGCATCGGCACGATGGTCGGCAGGTCCATCGTGCGCTCGATCGCCACCCAGATCGGCAGCCAGATCGGCCGTCAGATCATCCGCGGCGTGCTGGGCTCGGTGCTGAAGGGGCGCTGACCTTGCCGGATCGGTCATGTCCGGGTTATAACACCCAATAGTTGCAGACGACGCTGGGGGCTCGCCGGCAGCCGGGTTCCGCCCGACGCTGGCGGGAGGAGGCGTGCATTGTGGGTTGCAAGCTTGGCATCGACGACGCCCATGGTCGGCGTTGTGCCCCATTCCCAACCCTAGTGTGATCGCGGGGACGCCAGCGTGAGCGATGACAGCGACGAGCTTGTCGGGGGCGAGCTGATCGGGCGCTTCGAACGGGTCATCGGATCAGATGACCGCGTTCAGATCACCAATGCGAGCAGCCTGCCCTATTCGGCCGTCGTCAAGCTCTACATGGACTTCGGCTCCGGGTTCCGGGCCGAGGCGTCCGGCGCCATGATCGGCCCGAACGACGTGCTGACGGCAGGCCATGCCCTGTGGGATCCGGTGCTCGGCTACGCCCGCAGCGTGACGGTGGTTCCGGGGATGGCCGGGTCGGCCCAGCCTTTCGGGTCCGCGACCTCGACGCGCCTCAGCGTGCCGAACGAATACATCTCGAGCGGCGGCAGCTTCAACTACGACATCGGCGTCATCAACCTGTCGTCGAACATCGGCAACAGCACCGGCTGGTTCAACATGCAGCCGCTCACGGCTGCGCAGATCACCGGCGCCTTCCTCAATCACTCCGGCTATTCGGGCGACCGCAGCAGCGGTCTGTATCAGTACTACGCCGGTGACCTGGCCGACTCCACGTCAGGCAACCGGGTCTTCTACAACGGCGCGCTCGACACCTTCGGCGGCAACAGCGGCGGCCCGCTGTGGGAGCTCATCGGCGGCACGCGCACCATCGTCGGCGTGCACACATTCGGGTCGACGACGGTCAATGGCGGCACGATCCTGACGTCCGATTTTCATTCCCGGGTCGTCACCTGGGCGAGCGACGAGGCGCCCACCACCGTCACTCCTACGGGCGGCATCAGTGGCACCAGCGGCTCCGACCTCATGACGGGCGGCAGCAGCAACGACGTCATGCGCGGCATGGATGGACAGGACACGCTCTCCGGCGGCGGCGGCAACGACATCGTCTACGGCAATCGCGGCACCGACCTGCTGTTCGGCCAGGACGGCAACGACACGCTCTATGGCGGGCAAAACGACGGCCCCGCCGGCAGCGACGGCGTGTTCCGCGTCGGCCGGGACACCGTTTTCGGCGGCGGCGGCGCGGATGCGATCTACGGCAACCACGGCGCGGATGTGCTGTTCGGGGAGGGCGGCGCGGACACGCTCTACGGCGGCCAGAACGACGACGTCATGTATGGCGGCGACGGCGGCGACCGGCTGTTCGGCAATCTGGGCGACGACGTCCTCTATGGCGACAACGAGACGTCCAGCTCCGGGGCCGGCAACGACACGATCAATGGCGGGGAGGGCACGGACACCGCGGTCTTCCTCAATGGCATCGCGAGCTACCGCGTCTTTCAGCAGGCGGACGGCAGCATCAGCGTCAACGGCGCCGACGTCCTGATCAGCGTCGAGTTCCTGCGCTTCTCCGACACGACGGTGTCGATCGATTACTTCGTTTAGACTGAACTTTGCCCGAATTTTGACCAAGCCACTGATGTGACTCGCGTTTGTCTGCGGGTCCTGACTACAGGCTGGGCTTGACGGCGAGCAGATCGAGTGCGCGGCGCTGGATTTCGGTCGGGGTGGCGAGCACCGGGAAGGAGGCTGCGCGGCCGAAGCGGACGGTGTTGCGGGTGAGCGTGGCGAGATCGGCGAGCAGCGAT
>VGDO01000057.1 GCA_016869645.1 Alphaproteobacteria bacterium | reverse complement strand
CGACGCCGAAAGCGCCATCGGCATCCTCGATGACCAGCCCGGCCAGCACGGCGACGCCTGCCTCGTGCAGCGCCGGCGCCAGCGGCGTGCTGGGTCCGATGAGCGCAATGCGCGCCCCACGTGCCAAATCGATCAGGCGTTCGGCGCTGCCGTCGAAGAGCGCCGATGCCGTGATGCCGACGCGGCGCGCGCCCGGCAGCAGCTGTTCCGCTTCCCATTCAGCATGCTCGCCCGGACGGGGCTCGCGCTCGATCACCAGTGCGCCCGGCAGATAACGATCGAGATCGGGGAACCGGCCGACGACGACGCTTCGCCCTTGCCCGCCAGCATCGCCGTCGCGTGCGAGCAACGCCAGCCCGTTATCCGTCGGGCCTTGCAGATTTCGGCGATTGAAATGAGCGTTGATCGCCGCCCACCCGATCGCAACCTCGAAACGATTGTCGGAGACGACCAGACCCGCAAGCTCCTTCAATCCGCGACCCGCATACGAGCCGGCCGCCTCGAGCGGGCGACAGCCATTGCCGTCGCGCGATGGCGTCTGCGCCAGTCCGCACCCATGCGGTCCCTCGACGAAGGTCCAGTTGATGCCTGCCAGCACGCGACGAACCGGCGCATCGGCGACATCGGCAGCGAGGCGCCGGGCGAGAGATCCATCGCGAGCCGTGGCCATGGCGTCGTCAGCGCCGCGCAGGGGAAAATCGAGCCACAGGGGTCACGTCTCGTCGCCGTCCTTCTCTTGATCGACGGCGATCAGCGTGACGACGGCGCCATTGATCAACAGCTTGCCGCGATTCTCGAAATTAACCGTGATTCGATTGCCGATGATCGATTGCACCTGGCCGAGCCCCCAATCGGGCTCGGAGGGGTGGCGCACATAGGTGCCGGGAACGAGGGTGCCGGGCATGGAATGTCTGTTTCTTGCCTTGGTCGTTCAATTGTACGAAAAATGCATGGTCCGCAGAAGCCTGAGCGGCACGCCGCCTGGTTGCACGAGTGGCCGGAGAAGAAGCGATGGAAGCACACGTGCTCGAGCTCTTGATGTCGCGGGTCTGCCACGACTTGATCAGCCCTGTCGGCGCCATCGTCAACGGCGTCGAGCTGATCGAGGAGAATGGCTCGGCCATTGCCGAAGACGCCATGGCTCTGATCGCCAAGAGCGCGCGGCTCGCGTCGCGCCGGCTGCAATTCTATCGCATCGCGTATGGCGCGGCCGGCACCGGCAGCGACCGCAGCCTCGCCGACGCGCGCCAGCTCGCCACCGACTTCCTGCTCGATGGCAAGGTCACGCTGGATTGGCCCGACGACGACGCCAAACGCACGGACCGCGCGGGCTCGGGCGGCATCAGGTTGCTGCTCAATCTGATCGCCGTTGGGGTCGACGCCTTGCCGCGTGGCGGCAAGCTGAAGATCGGCATGACCGCCCAGGGTCCGCGGCTCTACGTCGCAGTGACCGCCGAGGGGACGAATGCCCGCCTCGATCCGGAGGTCATGGCGGCGCTCGCGCCACAGGCGACCGCCGGCACGCTCCAGACGCGCACTGTCCAGGCATTCTTCGCGGCTCAGCTCGCCGCCGAGCTCGATGCCCGCCTGACCTATGACAGCGGCACGGGCCGGGTCGTCATCGAGGCCCTGCTGCCCGCGCCTGAGCCCGCGTAGGAAGTCCTGCTTAAGTCTGAGGCACGGACCGCGCCGCAGCCTGTACGATCGGCATGGCTGGCGCGATGCACACGACTCGCGCGCGGCGGCCGTTGCGGGGCCGAAGGCCGCCTAGCCACAGGGCTGCGGCGGCAGACTCGGGCTCAACCTGCGGCGTCGGTCGCCGCACGGATGGACCTCGAACGGCCCATGGCGTGGCTGGGATCCCGCAAATAGCGTGACACTTTGATGACAGCCGGATTTCCTGTTGCGTCATAAGATTTTTTTTGTATCGTGCGCACCAGTAGACGCACGCGCACGTGCCTATGGCCCTCCGTGGTTATGCAACGACGTAACGCGTCCTTTTTGGTCCTGCCGGCGGGTTCCGGGTCCGAGAGGGGTGTGGAGATGGCTGTAAATCTGGATCGTGCGCGTCAGCGCACCTCCCGACGAGATGTGAAGCGCCGTCACCGGGCTGTCGATCCGGGCGCGAGCGCTTGTGCGCTCGCTCATATGCTGCGGCTGCGCCACCGGGTGTCCTACATCACCCTGTTCGGGCGCGAGAACCCGCTCTCCAGTCAGCGATAGAAGTCGACCGGCGTGCCGCCGTTCCTTCTATACATTTGCTGATTGGAGTGAGCTTTCGATGACCGAAAAAATCCGTCGCTTCCTGCGTGAACGTCAGCCCGAGACCCCGTGCCTGGTCATGGATCTGGACGCTGTCGCCGACAGCTATCTCCAGCTTACTGGCCTGTTTCCGGAAGCCCAGGTGTTCTATGCGGTCAAGGCGAACCCGGCGCCGGAGATCCTGGCGCGCCTGAACACGCTGGGCTCGAGCTTCGATGTGGCGAGCCCGGGCGAGATCGACATCTGTCTCGGCCAGGGTGCGACCGCCGACCGCATGTCCTACGGCAACACGATCAAGAAGGAGCGCGACATCGCGTATGCGCACCAGCGCGGCGTGCGGCTTTATGCCTTCGACAGCGAGTCCGAGCTCGAGAAGCTGCAACGCGCGGCCCCCGGCGCACGCGTGTTCTGCCGCATCCTGGTCGATTGCGGCGGGGCCGAATGGCCGCTGTCGCGCAAGTTCGGGTGCAGCCCGGAGATGGCCGCCGACCTGCTGCGCAAGGCGCGCGACTATGGCCTCGACCCCTATGGCATCGCCTTCCACGTCGGCTCGCAACAGACCGACCTCAAGCAGTGGGATGCCGCGGTCGGCTTGGCTGCGCGGGTCTTCACCGTGCTGCGCGAGGCCAACGTCGATCTCCGGATGGTCAATGTCGGCGGCGGTTTTCCGGCGCGCTACCGGACCGAGATTCCGACGCTCAAGCGCTATGCCGGAGCGGTGACCCGCGCCATGACCAAGCATTTCGGCAACAACCTGCCGCAGGTGCTGATCGAGCCCGGCCGCTCGATGGTCGGCGATGCCGGCATCATCCAGAGCGAGGTCGTGCTGGTCTCGACCAAGGACTATGGCGAGGACAAGCGCTGGGTCTACCTGGATGTCGGCAAATTCAGCGGGCTCGCCGAGACCCTCGACGAGGCGATCAAGTACCGCATCCGCACCCCCCATGACGGCGGCGAGACCGGTCCGGTCGTGATCGCCGGCCCGACCTGCGACAGCGCGGACATTCTCTACGAGAAGACCGAATACCACCTGCCGCGCGCGCTCAAGGCGGGCGACCGGGTGGAGATCCTCAGCACCGGGGCCTATACCTCGAGCTATTCCTCGGTCGGCTTCAACGGCTTCTCGCCGCTCAAGACCTACTGCATCTGACCCGATTCCATGGCCGGACGATAGCGGCCCCGCTCGTAAGGGCGGGGCCGCATCGTCTTTGACCCGCCGGCAAGCGCTGGGCGATGTCGATCCCGCTTGTGCTCTTGCCGCATTCGACCTAGGTTTTCTGTCTGTCGGGGCCCGCAGACCCCCGGCCTACCCCCAAGACGGCCTCCGTCCAAGCTCTGCTCACCGCTCGATGCGTCGAGGGATGAGCCATGGACGAACATCGCCGAACCGCTCCTGACCAGCCGCTCCGGCATCTGGCATACGTGACGCTTCCTCCCCACCGCGGCAAAGGCGGCTTCGACCACGCCGCTGTCCACGCCGCCAGTGGACATGTCTACGTCGCGCACACGGCCAACGATTCGGTCGATGTCTTCGATCCGGCGGCCGGACGGCATCTCTTCTCCGTCCCTGATTTGCCCGGCGTTGCCGGCGTCCTGGTCAGCGATGATGCGCAAGTGATAATTGCCACTGCCCGCGCCGAGAACACGATCGGCGTGTTCGCGCCGGGACCGTCTCCGTCGGTGGTGAAGATCGCCGTCGGCGTGCGTCCCAACGGCGTCGCCTACGATGTGCGGCGTGGCGTCATTCTCGTTGCGAACGTTGGCGACCCTGCCATCCCCGGCTCCTACACCTTGTCCGTGGTCGACCGCTCGGCGGGCAGGATGACGGCAGCAATCCCGGTGGCGGGGAGGACACGCTGGGCGCTCTACGATGCAGAGACCGATGCCTTCTTCGTCAACATCTCCGATCCTCCGCAGATCGTCGTGATAGAGGCGCGCAATGCCTCACGCGTCGCGCGCGTCATCGATATTCCGGCGGCTCGTCCGCACGGCCTGGATCTCGATCCGGCGAGCAATCGGCTGTTCTGCGCCTGCGATGCCAAGACGCTTGTCACGCTCGAGGCGCGGTCGGGCAGGGTCCTGGACCAGCGGCCGCTCAGCGGCGTGCCCGACGTCGTCTTCTTCAACCGGCAGCGCCAGCAGCTCTATGTCGCGGCCGGTGACCCGGGCGTGATCGACGTGTTCGACACAGCGACGATGCAGAAACTGGCGAGCGTGCCGACCGAGAAGGGAGCCCACACGACGGCGTTGGCCCCGGCCGGTGACCGTGTGTACGCGTTTCTGCCCGCGACGCACCGCGCCGCGGTATTCGAGGTGACTTTGGAAACCGCCGTCTAGGCGCGCTTGCGACTCGGCGTTTCGGCGGTCTGCGGGTCACGCAGCACGTAGCCGCGGCCCCACACCGTGTCGATGTAGTTCTCGCCCCCGGCCGCCGTCGTCAGCTTCTTGCGCAGCTTGCAGACGAACACGTCGATGATCTTGAGCTCTGGCTCGTCCATCCCGCCATAGAGATGGTTGAGGAACATCTCCTTGGTCAGCGTCGTGCCCTTGCGCAGCGAGAGCAGCTCGAGAATGCCGTATTCCTTGCCGGTCAGGTGGACGCCCTTGCCGTTCACCTCGACAGTCCTGGCGTCCAGATTGACCACCAGCTTGCCGGTGCGGATGACCGACTGGGCATGGCCCTTGGAGCGGCGGATGATGGCCTGGATGCGCGCGATCAGCTCGCGCTTGTCGAATGGCTTGGTCAGGTAATCGTCGGCGCCGTAGCCGAGGCCCTTGATCTTGTTGTCGAGCTCGGCCAGGCCCGACAGGATCAGCACCGGCGTCTCGACCTTCGAGCCGCGCAGGCGGCGCAGCACCTCGTAGCCGTCCATGTCGGGCAGCATGAGATCGAGCAGGATGATGTCGTAGTCATAAAGCTTGCCGATCTCCAGGCTGTCCTCGCCGAGTTCGGTCGCGTCGACGACGTAACCCGCCGATTTCAGCATCAGTTCGATGCTGCGCGCCGTTGCGCTGTCGTCTTCAACCAGGAGTACCCGCATATCCGCCCCTCGCGCTTTCGCCCCCAGAATACGGGCAGGGCCGCACAAACCATTAACAGTTTGAGCGAATCAAGGTTAATATGGCAAGTCACATCTTTATGGCGAGGCAGCCCGTTGGGGTAGTGGACCCGACACGGCGCCCGCCTTGAACGTTCGCCGCCGGCAGGCGGCGAGGATGAGGACCCCAGGGCTTGGCGACCTCGCTCCGCAACGTCATCGGCGAACTCGAAAAGATCCCGGATTACACGCTCTATGGCCGCGTCAGCGCGGTCCTGGGCATGCTGATCGAGATCGGCGGCGCCCAGCGCGGCATTTCGGTCGGCGACCGGTGCCACGTGCTGACCCGCCAGGGCAAGCGGGTACCGTGCGAAGTGGTCGGCTTCAAGAACGACCGCGCGCTGGCCATGCCGTTCGGCAGCGTCGACGGCATCGGCATCGGCTGCCGGGTCGACGTCGCCGAGGCGGCGCCGGCCATCTACCCGAGCGACGCGTGGCTCGGCCGCGTCATCAACGGCATGGGCGAGCCGGTCGACGGCAAGGGCCCGCTGCCGGAGGGTCCGATCGCCTATCCCTTGCGCACCTCGCCGCCGCCGGCCCATCGCCGGCGCCGCATCGGCGGCAAGCTCGACCTCGGCGTGCGCGCCATCAACACGTTCCTGACGACGTGCAAGGGCCAACGCATGGGCATCTTCTCGGGCTCGGGCGTCGGAAAGTCCGTGCTGCTGTCGATGATGGCCAGGTTCACCGCCTCCGACATCACCGTGATCGGCCTGGTCGGTGAGCGCGGCCGCGAGGTCCAGGAGTTCATCTCCGACGATCTGGGCGAGGACGGCCTGGCGCGCAGCGTCGTGGTCGTGGCGACCGGCGACGAGCCGCCCTTGCAGCGCCGCCAGGCGGCCTATCTGACCCTCGCGGTGGCAGAGTACTTCCGCGACCGCGACAAGGCGGTGCTCTGTCTGATGGATAGCGTGACCCGCTTCGCCATGGCCCAGCGCGAGATCGGGCTGTCGGCCGGTGAGCCGCCCGCCGCCAAGGGTTACACGCCGACCGTGTTCGCCGAGCTGCCCAAGCTGCTGGAGCGGGCCGGGCCTGGCCAGACCGAGGGCACCATCACCGGCCTGTTCACGGTCCTGGTCGAGGGCGACGACCACAACGAACCGATCGCCGATGCTGTGCGCGGCATTCTCGACGGGCACATCGTGCTCGAGCGGTCGATCGCCGACCGCGGCCGCTACCCAGCCGTCAATATCCTGCGCTCGGTGTCGCGCATGATGCCCAACTGCAACACCGACGATCAGAACCAGCTGGTCACGCGCGCTCGCCGCCTGATGGCGACCTATGAGGACATGGCCGAGATGATCCGGCTCGGCGCCTACCGGCGGGGCAGCGACGCGCTGGTCGACGAGGCGATCTCGTACAACACGGCGCTCGAGGATTTCCTGCGCCAGGACCGCAACGAACGCTCCGACCTCGACACCGGCTATGGACAGCTCGGTGAGATCCTCAGCCGAGGCGGTCAGTGACGGGCCGTAGATGAAGGGCTTGTCCACGCTGATTCGCTATCACGGCCAGTTGCTCGACGAAAAGCGCCGGGCGCTCGCCGAGCTGCAAGGCCTGGCCGACCGGCTGCGCCAGCAGCTCGTCGACCTCGGCGAAGAGATGAAGCGCGAGCAGGCGGTCGCCGGCACCTCGGTCGAATCGAGCATGACCTATCACAACTACGCCGTGGTTCTGATCGAGCGGCGCGAGAACCTCGAGAAGATGATTGCCGACGTCGACCAGCAGATCGTGGCCGCGACCAACGAGGTCGCCGATGCCTTCCAGGAGCTCAAGAAATACGAGATTGCCAAGGCAAACCGCGACAAGCGCGCCGAGGAAGAGGCGAACCGGCGGGAGCAAACCGAGTTCGACGAGATGGGGCTGTCGATCTACCGGCGGCGCGAGAGCGGCACCGGATTGGGCTGATCGGCGCCGGCTACAACGCGCCGACGCGCGCGAGCAGGCCCGGGTTCTTCCAGTTCGGCTGCTGATCGACGACCGCGACCGCATGGGTCGCGGCCACGACGCCGCACGCCACGGTGACTTGCAGCCAACGCGGCACGATCTCGTTGTTGATGTCGTGCAGAATGGCGATGGCAAGCGCTTCGGGCGAGGGCCAGTCGCCAGGAATGGCTTTTGGCAGCTCCGCGGCATAACGCTCGAACGCGCCGGGCGCCAGCACCAGGCGGTCGGGCACGTAGCGCAGGGTCACGTTGGCCGTGCCGACGGCAGCAGCCAGCGAGACGAGGTAGTCCAGCTGGCCGCCCGGATTTGCCAGCGCGGCGAGACCGGCGCGCCGCAGCTCGAGCGCGCTAGACGACGACATCGGGGCGGTGGCCGACCACCTGTTCGAGCGGCGGCGGCGGCATCTTCGGCCCGGCCTGGAAGGTCAGTCCGCCCTTGAAGCCGGTCGTCTCGCCCGCCGACACGAAGATGGCGCTGATCTCGCGCCGCATCTCGTCGGGCAGCGCTTCGCGCGTTCGCACAACGAGATCGAGACGCTTCTCGCGCACCAGGCCGTCGATCTGGATCGGGCCCAGCCGGGTCATCTCGACATCGACCATGAAGCGCGTGCCCTCGGCCTCGCCATCGGTGCCGTCGCCGTCCTCGCCGCCATGGCGGTGGACGAACAGGCGGACCTGCTGGATGTGCTGACCGTCATGCACGGGCAGGAAATAGCCGCGCCATTCGCCCTCGCGCGCCTCGCTGCCGCGGCCGATCTCGCGGAACTCGTCGTTGAGCTTGCCGATCAGCCTTCCCTTGCCGGCGCCCTCGAGCGCGCGCACGGCCGGTTCGCCGAGCCACGCCCTGACATCGCCGCCCTTCAGCGCAGACATGAAGAAGAGCATGCCGCTGGTGAAGTGTGGGCCCGGTTGCGGCAGGATCGCGCGCATCACGGACTGGGCGAGCTGCGGGTCGGCCTGCTGCAGCGCGGCCAAGGTCTCCTCGAGCGCCGGCCATTGGCGCGACAGGGCGACGAGCGGTGCCGCGTTCGCGGCGGCGGCCTGGCTCGGCGGCAGCGGCAGCGGTGCCGGCGCCTCGCCCAGCACCTCGAGTGCGACTGCGCTGCCGATCGGCAGATCCGCGCGCAAGTTGAGGGTGACCACGCCGGCGCTGGTCTGGACGACCGGCTGGCCCTGTGGCGTCGAGAACAGCACCGAGCCCGTCAGCACGGGGGCGCCGCCGGCCGGCGCCGTCGGCAGCCGGCCCGGATGGGGCACCGGGTTGTCCGCCGTCGGCGCCTCGAAGGCGAGGACACGCACGCTGAGCGCGCCGGAAATGGGTAGGCCGGCAGCCGAGCCGGGCGGCGGCGTCACGCCGACAGCTGCGGGAGCCTGTCCGGCTGGGTTGGCGTCTGGTCGTTTGTTCCTGGGTTGCGGTGGATCCGTTTGTCGAGGCAGTTGGCTGGGTCGGACGGCGTCAGCCGAGTCCGACGGTGGTGACCTTGTCGAGCGGCACTGTCGTGTCGCCGATCTTGAGCTGGATGACCCCGTTCGCGGATTCGACGCCGGTGACGATGCCGTCCGTCGTGGTTGTGATGCCGTCGATCGGCTTGGCGGTCGGGTCGAGCGCCGTGACGGAGATCGTGTAGCTGCCGTCCGGCAGCTGGTTGCCCTGGCTGTCCTTGCCGTCCCACGTGTAGGCGTGATTGCCCTTGCTGATCTGGCCGGCGGTGGAGAAGACGACGTTGCCGCTCGAGTCCATGATCTGGATCTGGCTGCTGGCGGCCGCGAGTGGCAGCGTGTAGTTGAACGAGCCCGAGCCGTTCTGGACCGGCAGGCTGTTGCCGGTGCTGGTGACGACCAGGCCGATATAGGACACCGCCATCGACATCTGCGTGCTGGCCTGCTGGGCGAGCAGCTTCTCGATGTTCTTGTTGGTCGCGATCGACTGCTCGACGCTGGCGAACTCGACGAGCTGGCGGGTGAAATCCTCCGGCTTCATCGGGTCGAGCGGATTCTGGAACTTGAGCTGCGCGGTCAGCAGCTTGATGAACTGGTCGTAGGTCTGGCTGATCGACGCAGTCGCCATCGCGGACTGCGATGTGCCGGTGCTGGTCGAGGAACCGAGGGCGTCGACGGCCATGGCCGTTACTCCTTACTTACACGCGAAGGTCGATGCCGCCATTGGTGCGCGACAGCGCCACCATGGCCTCGACCGCTGAGATGTCGTCTTCGGGCCGCACGACGTCGACTCCGCCCCTGCCGCCCCTGCCGCTGAATTCGTTGCGCGCCTGATCACGCTGCGAGTCCTGGCCGCGAAGGTTGAAGCTGAGGCTGCCGGAGTCGGTCTTGAGGCCGGCGTCGTTGAGCGCACGCTCCAGGCCGCGCGCGTCGCGCTGCATCAGCTCGAGCGTCTCGGGTTTGTCGGCGGCGATCACCGCCTGCACATGGCCGTCGGCGGCGAGCTTGAGCTGCACTTCGATGTGGCCGAGAGCGGCCGGCCTGAGCTCGATCTTGATCCGGTCGTCGCCGCCCTTCAGCGCCTTGCTGATGTGCACGGCGACCTGATCGGCGACGCGCTCCGGTAGCTGCGCCATCTGCTGCTGATGCGGGGCCGAGGCGCGGCTGCTGCTGTTGCTTTGATCGGCGTTCTGCAGATGGGCGACGAAGTTCTGATGGGCCGTCGGCGCTTCGACGTCGGCATCGACCGGCGCGGCCAGCTCGGCCTGCTCGGCCGTGCCGGCGGCAGCGGTCAGCTCGGCGACGGCGGCGACGGCTGCCGCCACGTTCGAGGAGCCATTCGTGCTGGTGGCCACGATCGCATCGGGCTGGTTCGAGCCGGTCGTCACGCCGCTCACCGCACCGGGCGACACGAAGCCGAGGCTGGCGGCGTTCGCCGACGGGTTGGCGGCTACGTTTGCGTTGCCGGAGAGCGGCAGGACGGGATCGGGATCGGCGGTCTCGGCGGCGGCCGCATTCGGCGTCGTCGGCAGGGCAGGGGCGGCCGCGGCATCGTCCGCCTGGACCTCCTCGACCGGCAGGGCCGGTGCGACGGTCGGCCTGGACACGAGCTGCTTGGCCTGATCGGCAACCACGACGGTGGCCGCGACCGGCAGGCCCATCGCCTGCGTCGCCTCGGCGCTCTGCTCTGCGACAGGTGGCACCGGCGCCATGACGGTGGCCGAGATCTGAACCGTGGTCTGCGTGACGACCGGCTGCGGCGCGACTTCAGTCGTGGGCTGGACGGCGGGAGCGCCGGGCGCGGCCGACGGCACGATCTGCGGCAGGACCAACTGCACGCTCGTTTCGACCCGATCAGGCTCGGAAGGGTTGGCAACGGGGACGGCCGGCAGCGGCGTGGCCGATGCAAGCTCCGTCATCACGCCGTCAATTGCCTTCGGCGATTCCGCGGTCAGTGCGAAAGCATTCAGGACGGGCGCGAAGGGAGTGGAGTGCGCGGCGGGCTTGGCCTCGGCATCGGACTGCGGCGGAAGCACCGGCGGGGGCGTCATGGACGCCAGGGGAATTCCTGCGACCTCGACCGCGTCGAATTGGCTACCTTCGACGGGGACGGTGGAATTGCCGGCCGTGCCTTGCGGCACGACCGGCACAATGGTCACCGTCGTGTCGGTGGCGACGAAGGCGACGACTGCGTCGCTCGGCGCGCGCTCGGAGGCGTTCGGGTCCTTGGCGATGATCTCGACCGTGTCCTCGATGTCGGCGGCGACGGCGATGCCGTCCTCGGCGACCGGCGCCGCAACCTTGTCGGTCTCCGCCGCGGGCTTGACCTCGGCCGGAGCCTTGTCCTCGTTGCCGGACTTGGGCTGGCCGGAATTCGACGCGTCCCGGCCGAAGCCGAGCTTGCGAAACTTGACCCGTCCGGGCTCGCTCTGACCGGCATCGTCGGCCGACCGGCGCGTGACGCGCAGCTCGGCGTCCACCTCGGCGCCGGTGTCGGCCTCGGCCGGGTTCGCGATTTCGCTACGGCCGCGCGGCACCTGGCGCCGCTCGACATGATGCAGCTCGCGCAGCCGGTCGACGCTGCGGCGAAGCAGATCGGAGAAGCCATTGTCGCGTTCGTCGGCGGGACGCGACGCGGTACCGAAGGCGGAGCGGTTCAACTGGTCGATCGGCTGCAGAGCCATGGCGCACTCAGAGTGTGAAAACCCGTCGGCTCCACAGCAAGCGCCGGGCCAGTCTGGGCGGGGCCCCTAACCTCTTGAAGATGATGCCTTATTTTTTCGGCCAGATGAGCCCCGCCGACCGGCAGCCTTGACCCTGCTTCGGCAATTCCTGCAGGAAACCCGGCAGTTCTTGCCGGTCTGCGGATCCGGTCGCCCTCTCGTAGCCTGCCTCGCCCCTAACCAGTTTTTGCCCTCGCCCCTGGCGGGGGCGAGGAGTGGTAGAGGGTGGGGCGAAGAAGAGATAGCGCCTACCGCGCCACGAAAAAAGACCGGCTGTTGTAGATGCGCGCGATGTCGGCGAGCTCGGCCGCGGACAGCGCGCCCATGTCGGAGGCGCGGGCGTTTTCCTCGACCTCGCTGCGCTTGAGCATGCCCGGGATGGTCGAGGAGATCGCCGGGAAGGACAGGCAGTAGCGCAGCGCCACCTGGGCCTTGGATTGCCGGTTGCGATCGGCGACGGCATCGACGAACAGTCGGCTGCCCTCGATCCAGCGTTCGATCTGCGCGCGCGGCCACAGGCTGCGATGATCGCTCGAATCGAAGACCGTGTCGGGCGCGACGGTGCCGGACAGGAGGCCGAAGCACAGCGGCGTGCGCGCGATGATGCCGACGTCGCGTTCGGCGGCCAATTCGAGCAGGCCATTCTGCGCCGCGCGTTGGTCGACCAGGTTGAGGTTGACCTGGACCACGGGCGCGTCGAACTCGCGGATTGATGCGATCGCATCGGCCGGAGAGCGGGTGGAGAAGCCAAACGCCCGGATCTTGCCCTTCTTTCTCAGGGCCTCGAGCGATGCGACGACGCCTTCGGTGCGGCGCACGGCATCCAGTGGCGGGCTGTGGAGCTGAAGCAGGTCGACATGATCGGTGCCGAGCCGCTTCAGGCTCTCGTCGAGCGAGCGCTCGAGCGCTGCGGGAGAGTAGTCGTCTTCGCCCTCGTAGTCGCGGCGGCCGGCCTTGGTCGCGATGATCACGCGATCGCGCCGCCCGGCAAACGCCTTGCCGATCAGCGTCTCGCTGTGGCCTGCGCCGTAGACGTTGGACGTGTCGTAGAAGGTGATGCCGTGCTCAAAGGCGGCGGCGAGCGCATCGAGTGAGGCGCCATCATCGGTCGAGCCATAAGAGGTGGCGCCTGCCGTCTTGCCGCCGATGCCCCAGGCGCCGAAGCCGATGTCCGACACCGTGATGCCGGTCCTGCCGAGCTTGCGGTAGTTCATGCCTTCGCCCGCATTTCACCATCGCCATAAGTTTGCCCCTCCCCTGCCAAAGGCGGGGGAGGGTCGGGGTGGGGGCCCGAAGGGTTGAAGCGCTTGACCGCGAAGGGCCCCCACCCCAGCCCTCCCCTGCGCTTTCGCACGAGGGAGGGGGTATCGCCGCCTGCGCGGCGGCTGCGAGGTTATCCGAAATTGCGGCGGGGTGCGGCAGAAAACGCGGCGGCGGGCCGCGCCTAATAGTGTCCGGCGAGCTCGGTCTCGACGACCTTGTTGCCGTAGAGGTAGGCGCCCTTCTTGTTGCCGTACCAGACGACCTCCTGGCACCATTTCTGGAAATCCTGGTAGGTCTCGCTCGACCGGTCGATCCGGTAGGTGGCGTCGACCCGGTCGAGCGGATGGGAGATGCCGCGGATCGCATTGCGGTAGAACGGCAGGATGTCGTAGCTGAGCCGGATCGTCGTGTCCTCGGTCTGGAACGGCTGCTTGACCAGCATGCGGTTGAGCTTGACCGCTTCCTCGACGACCTCCGTGTTGGTGCTGGGCGCGCGCTCGGCGATCAGCGCCATCAGCACGCCCTTGGATTCGGCGTAGAAGTCGTCCAGGCGCTTCTCGGCGGTCAGCTTGATGAAGATGTACTCGTCGGCCGGCCAGTAGATGCCGAGCCAGTCCTTGGAATAGACGTATTCCGGTCCGCCCTCCTGGATTCGCCGGGCGAACTCGATGAAAAAATCGCGGATTTCCGCCAGCAGCGGGAACCTCGCGCCGTCGACGTCGATGAACGCCTCGATCATCTGCCGATAGCTGATGCCCGACAGCTCGTGGGTCACGATGAAGGGGATCTGCAGCAGCTTGTCGAAGTGAAGGAGCGCCGTCATCCACGCAAAGGAGCGCGTGCGCCGCCAGTCCTCGGGCGGCATGGCGTGGGTGGCGATCACGAGCTGCTGGGTCTCGTAGATGTTGTCCTCGGATTCCTCGATCGCGCCGTGGATGTTGATGATGCGCGATTCGATGGTGACCATGCCGTACTTGGCTTGGTAGGCCGGATCGCCCATCTCGGCGTTCGGCAGGATCGACAAATTGTTGAACTGGATGCGGTTGTGCTGGCCACTCTCGATCACCTGCGCCACGCCGCTGACGAAGGATTCGAAGGTCTCGCCGGGCAAGCCCAGGATGAGGTCGCTGTAGGTCTCGACGTTGTCGCGCGTGAAGCGCTTCTGCAGCTCGAGATAGGTGTCGAGCGAGATGTTCTGGCGCTTGATGTTGGTCAGCGTGACGTGGTCGACGCTCTGCAGCGACAGCGCCACACCCTTGTTCAGTCCGGCGTCGGACAGGATCTTCTGCGTCAGATAGGCGCGCTCGGTGGCGTTCTTGGTGTTCTGCACCGAGAGCGCCTTGGGATAGCCGTATTTCTTCTTGTTTTCAGCGACCCGCTGGGCAATCTCCACATCGCGCGGCAGGATGCCGAAATTGGCATCGCAGCAGAACACGAACTCGATCTTGTGGCGCGAGAACCAGTCGATCTCGTTCATCAGCCGGTCGACGTCGAACTGCAGCACTTTGGCGGCGGTCGCCGAGCCCCAGTCGCAGAAGGTGCACTGGAACGGACAGCCGCGGTTGGTCTCCCACAGGACGATCCAGGTCTCCTGTGGGTTGGCCGCCATCAGCGGCTCGAACATGTCGGTCAGGAAGGGCGAGGGCAGCTGGGCGATGTCGCGGAAGCGCTGGGCGTTCGGCTTGCGCACGAAGGTGCCATCGGATGCCACATAGCTCACACCATCGAAGCCGGACCAGTCGCGGCTCGGATAGTGCTCGAGCAGCTGCAGGAAGGTCTGCTCGCCCTCGTTGTGAACCACCAGGTCGATGAACGGGTTGGCGCGCAGGAAAGCCTCTGGCTTGTCGGGCACCTGCGGCCCGCCGAACACGATCAGCCGGTCCGGCCGCTCGGCCTTGAGGCGGCGCGCGATCTCGAGCGAAAGCTGCACGTTCCAGACATAGATGCTGAAGCCGACGATGTCGGCGTCGCGCATATGGGCGACCCCGTCGGCGACCCGGATGCGCTTGTAGAGCGGCATCAGGAACTTGTAGCGCGACGGGTCGGCCGCCTTGCTCTGGGCGTAGCCCTGCAGGAGCGCGACCGAGTAGGGCAGATAGTTGTGGTTGGAGAAGCTGTTGTTGATCTGGGCGAGGCCGACGATCAGGGGCTTCGAGCCGGCTTTGGCGGCGGCGTCAGACATCTTCTATGTCCTCGTCTGCGGCAGGCCGGCAGCCCGCCATGCGATGGTCTGACCTTCCTGGTCGTGTCGCGCGCAGGCGCTGGGATAAGCCGGATCGTTCATCGATGAATGCCTAAGTTTACTCGAAAAGCCGGTTTTCGCAAACATGCCAAACGGGCGCAGGGTCCAAATTCCCTGGAGATTCCTGGACTTGGCGTGTGGTCTTGAGGTGCCGGCTTGCTCAGCGGGCAGAATGCCTGTACCACGCGATCGTGCGCCTGATGCCCTCGGCAAGGCCGATGCGCGGCTCGAAGCCGAGGATCCGGCGCGCGCGCGTGATGTCCGCCACCTTGCGCGCCTCCCCGGCGGGCTTGGACATGTCCCAGCGCAGCTCGGGCCTGAGCCCGGCGCCGGCGAGCACGGCCTCCACCACCTCGCGGATCGAATAGCCCCGTCCACTGCCGAGATTGATCGGCCCCTGGCCCAGGCCCCGCTCGTAGGCAAGCAGGATGCCGTCGACCAGGTCGTCGACGTAGAGGAAGTCGCGCACGGCCGTGCCGTCGCCCCACACGACGAACGGGTTCTGGCCCGACAGCGCACGCCCGATCAGCGCCGGCACGACCAGCGCGGTCTTGGGATCGAAATTGTCGTAGGGTCCGAAGGTGTTGACCGGCCGCACGATGGCGATGTTGTCGAGGCCGTATTGCACCTTGTAGGCCTCGATCAGCTTCTCGGCGAGCCGCTTCGCCCAGGCGGCATACTGGTCGGCGGGATGCGGGTTGGCCGACCACGCGAGATCCTCGCGGTAGAGATCCATCGGCGGATAGACCGATACGGTGCTGGTGTAGACGATGCGCGCGACGCCGGCGCGCCGCGCCGCCTCGAGCGCGTTCATGCAGATCAGAGCGTTCTCGCCGAGCATGGTCGCCGCCTGCGTCGTCTGGATGCCGACCGAGCCGCGTCGCCCCGCGAGATGGATCATGCCGTCCATGCCGGCAGCCGCGCTGTCGGCGAAGCGGCGGTCGGTCAGGTCGCCGACCATGTGCTCGACCGCGCGGGCATGGTGGGGGAACCCGCGCGAGGCGGGGCTCGTCGAGGTCGTTCGCAGCTCGGCGCCAGTCTCGAGCAGGCGCGGCACCAGCGCGCGGCCGATCAGGCCGGTCGCGCCGGTGACCAGGATGCGCTTGCCGGCGAAGAGGGATTGGTCGCTCAATTCGGGTCCAGTTTCGCCGCGCCGCCGATCCGGCGCCGACCGAGACCCTAGCCAAGTGCGGCGCCAATGTCACCGCCGGCAATTGCCGTCACACATCGGCCGCTGATAGGATTTGGCCCGTGAATTCTTCGCCCAGTTGCGAATCAGGGGGCGCGGCGTTTGAAGGTCAGCATCCTGCTGTGCAGCCTGTTCCCGGACATGTTTCACCGCGCGCTCGGCAACGTCCACGAGACGTGCCATGGCGAGGACTACGAGGTGGTCGCGGTCACGCCGTTCGAGGTCGGCGGCGAACGGATTGTCTGGGTCAAGGAAGACACGCCCAAGGGCACGGTCCAGGCCTACGACACCGCCTATCGTCACTCGCGTGGCGCGTACGTCTTCGGCTTCAACGACGATTCCGTTCTCCAGCCGGGCTGGCTCGCCAACGTCCTCAGCTTCATCACCAGGCGCGAGGCGCTGTTCTTTCCGTATAGCTGCGGGCTGCACACGACGCCGGGCGGCGTCGGTACGCTGTTCGGCCTCTACTACCCCTACTACCACTTCACCGGCCGCAAGAGCATCGAGGCGGTCGGCGGCTGGATCCGGCCGATGTTCAAGAACCATTTCGGCGACGGCGACCTGGCCATGCGCATCTGGGCCGCCGGCGGCCGCAACGAGCTATGCGCCGATGCCCGCATCTCGCCGGTCAGCCGGCGCGAATCGCTGCCCGAATCGGTGACCCGGAACCGGCGCGACGTGATCTACCGGGACATCCAGACCTTCCTCGGCGAATGGGGCGCGCGCTTCGGCAAGGGCTGGGGCACCAACCTGCGCGACTTCAACATCGACATCTCGGCCGAGTGTCAGAAGTACTTCATGCGCGATCACACGATCATGCACAACAGCCCGGAATTCGCCAGTGTCAGCCGTATCATGGCGCATGTGCACGAGGTCGCGCGCGCCAAGGGCGTCGAGGTTCCCGACGACATCCTGAGCGACGGCGGCAGGGTCCAGGCGTGGCTCGACGCGCATCGCTGAGCGGCACGGCACGGGGCTTTGCCTTCACCCTCTTCAATCCCTCTGATATACAGATTCGGCGAATCGGGGCGCAGGTCGCGTCCACGCCTGTTGAGCCAAGATCGAGAAGGAACACGACATGCCGTCAGGCGACCAGGACCAGGTTCTGAGCCGGGACGTGGAGATTGGTTCGGGATTCAACCGCCTGCGGCTGTGCCGAACTGGAATCACGCTCTACAATCGCAATGACATCTATGTCGGCCGGGCGCTGCAGGCCTATGGCGAGTCCGGCCAGATCAAGCTCGATCTGTTGAGTCAGTTGGTCCGCCCCGGCAACGTCGTCGTCGATGTCGGCGCCCATATCGGCGTGCATGCGATCGCGCTGGCCAAGGTGGTCGGCCCGACTGGCGCCGTCATCGCGATCGAGCCGCAGCGCCTCTTGGTTCAGTCGTTGTCGGCGAATGCCGCGCTCAACAGCCTGACCAATGTCTTCACGCTGCATGCCGCTGCCGGCGAAAAGGTCGACCAGATCATCGTGCCGGGGCTCAACTACGACGTGGAGAACAATTTCGGCGCGGTCGAGCTCGGCCACTACACCGAGGGCGAGGCCGTGCCCCTGATGCCGCTCGACAACCTGCCGGCGCAGTCCTGCCAAGTGCTGACCATCGACGTCGAAGGCATGGAGCTTGCCGTCATCCGCGGCGGTACTCGATTCATCGAGCGCTTCCGGCCGGTGATGTATGTCACCAACTATCGCAAGGAAAAGTCGGCGGCGCTGATCGGCTACATCATGGGCCTGGGTTATCGCCTCTACTGGAACATCGCGCCGCTGTTCAATCCCCAGAACTTCTACGGCAATCCTGAGAACATCTTCGGCAATACCGTCACGGTCGGCATGGTGTGCCTGCCGCCGGGCGATACGACCGCGGTCGAAGGGCGCCAGATCACCAGCCCTGCCGACGTCTGGCACGGCGGCGCGTCCGTCTCGGTCGACGCGGCCAGGATGGATTGAAACGCGACGGACGTTCGCCGCGAGCGCCGGTCAGGCCGCGCCTGCCGCCCGGCACCAGCGCCGCCATATGCGCCGGAAGGACTGCTCTATTGCGCGGGCCGCTTGCCGCCCGTCGCAGAGCGGCGAGCTGGCAATCGCCAGACGCAGCGTGCGGCGCAATTCGGCCAGGCGATTGAGGTCGGCGGCCAGCGCGGCAGCGCTGGCGACATAGGCATCGGTGTCGCGGGCGATGCCGTGTCTGAAGCCGACCGCGGTCAGCAGCGACAGGCCGTAGCGGCCGAGGACACGGTCGCCGACCAGCGTGACAACGGGCACGCCCATCCACAGCGCCTCGCAGGTCGTCGTCACGCCGCCATAGGGAAAGCTGTCGAGCGCGACGTCGATCTCGTTGTAGATCGCCAGGTGGTGCTGATGATCGGCGGCCCAGCCGCGCAGCTCGAGACGCTCCGCAGCAACGCCCTCGGTCGCGAAGCGGCGCAACATGAGCTCGCGGCTGCCCGGATCGGCCAATGCCTGCGCCGTGACCATGAGCCGTGCGCTGGGCACGGCTCTCAGTATGCGCGCCCAGGTGCGGATTGCGCTGGGGCCGATCTTGCTCAACGTGTTCATGCTGCCGAAGGTGACGTGGCCGCGCGACAGCGCGGGCGGCGGCGTTGGATCGGGCGTCGGCCCCAGAGGATCGAAGCGGTAGGCGAAGGGCACGCGCTCGACCGCCTCGCTGAAGAAGGGCTCGAGCGCCGGCGGCACGAGATGTTCGTCGGCGATCACGTAGTCGAGCGAATGGCCGCCAGACGTTGCCATCAAGGGAATCGTCACCTGGATCGGCGCCGGCTTGTCCGCCAGCGCGAGCAGGCGCGAATTCTCGACGAAACCGATGGCGTCGACCAGAACGTCAATGCGATCGGCGCGGATGTGCGCTGCGAGCGCCCGGTCATCGAGATTGCCGGTACGCTGCCAGCATGCGGCGCGACCGAAACGCGCGCTGATCGCATCCTCTTGCGCGGGCGGCAGATCCGAGTAGATCGTCACCTCGACCGCGGCCGCATCGTGGCCCTCGATCAGCGGCATCATGACATTGGCAAGGGTGTGCGTGCGGAACATGCGTCCGCTCAGATAGCCGACGCGCAGCCGCCGGTCGGGATCGGGTTCGTTGTCGTAGGGCGGGATCGGACGCGACGGTGCGAAACGATCGTGCCAGCGCCGCCCGGCATCGAAGATGGCCGCCGGTCCGGCGCGCTCGGAAAGATTCAGGCAAAGGATGTGATTGCGCGACGCCACGATGTCATCGGGTGCCAGCGCGGCGGCGCGCGCGTAGGCTTCGATCGCCTCCTCGGCCTGTCCGCTGGCCTGCAGCGCATTGCCGAGGTTGTTGGCGGCCCCGGCATTGCCGGGATTGAGGGCGAGGGCCTGCCTCAGCGCCGCGACAGCCTGCATCGGCCGGCCATCGGCATTGAACAGAGCGCCAAGATTGACGTAGACGCCGTCGATCGCGGGGTTGAGCGCGGCGACGGCGGCGTAGTGACGGACCGCTTCATCGTTGCGGCCCAGTGCCTGGTAGCACGCCGCCAGAAGGAAGCGCGGTTCGACAGCCTCCGGGGCCAGGCGAACGGCGGCATCGAAGCTTGCGGCCGCTTCCGGCAGGCGGCCCTGTGCCCTGAGCGCCTTGCCGAGGCTCGTCCGAAAGGGCGCGACATCGGGGGCATGCGCGACTGCGTGCGCTGCGTCGGCTGCCGCGCCGGCGGCGTCGCCGCGCTGCAGCCGCAGGATGCCCCGGAGGTTCAGCGCATCGGCGTGATCGGGAGCTACGTTCAGAATCTGCCGATAGAGCAGGGCCGCCTCGTCGAGGCGACCGGCGCGGTGATGCGCAACGGCTTGGGCGAGTGCATCAGCGACGGTTTGCACTGACGATCAGCGCCTGATGTCGCGAGCTTGGCGCCCAACCCAGCTCGCCCCTGCAAGGGGGCAGGGTCGGATGGCGGGGCCGAGAGGGCTCGCGCGCATCACAGGAACGTGCAGCTCTTGCACGGCTCGGCGTCGTGGCGCGTCGTCGTCGCCGCACGCAGCCGGCGGTAATCGGGGCTGTTGTAGATGTCGAGCACATGTGTCTGGCGCACGTCGCCGATCGGCCATTTCGCCTGGCCGTCCATGCAGCAATGGGCGACCGCGCCGGTCGCCGTGATCGACAGCTCGAACCAGCGCATGCAGCCGACATCGGGGACGTCGCCGACCTCGGTGTCGACCTGGCCGAGCCAGCCGCCGCACTGGAAGACGGAGGTGCCGAACAGCGGATAACGGGCCTGGCACCAGTCGCGGAAGGCCTGATCGTCGCCCGTGCCGTCGCCGACGCGCGACAGCACGACGACGAAGGGCAGACGGCCCTCGGCCTTGCGCTTGTGGATCAGGTCGAGCCGCTCGATCGTGCGCTGATAGGGCAGCTTCATCGTGCGCTCGTAATGGTCGGCGCGGTGATCGTTGAACGAGATCCACAGGTAGCCGATGTTTTTCACTCGTTCGATTCGGTCGAGGTTGCCGGCCGTGATCGGCGTCGCGTTGGACGTGAGCGTGATGGTTGCCTGCGGCAGCCGCTCGTTGACCAAGCCGAGAATGTCGAACAGCCGCACGTCGAGGAAGGGCTCATTGACCTTGAAGGGCGACAGGTGGAAGGGCAGGTCCTTGGGCATGTCGCCCAGATCGCTGAGGATCTTCTCGATCAGCTCGTCGGGCATGCGCTCGCCCTGCCGCTCGAGGTTCGGATAGGGACAAAACACGCAGGCGGCGTTGCAGGTCGCCATGGTCTCGAGATGGACGTGCTGCGGGAAATCCAGGTAGCGCGAGCGCCGCTGCACCTCGATGTCGCGCTGGTACTGGACCAGCCGGCGCCTCGTGTGCAGCCGGCTCGCGCAGACGGTCGCCGCGTCCGCCTCGTCGTTGCGGCCGAGCATGCGCAGGCTGCGCGCGAGATGGTCGTGATAAGCGGGCGATTCGCTGTCCGCGGCCACGGCGCGCTGGAACAGCTCGGCCGCTTCGGCGGCGCGGCCGGCGTGGAGCTGGATCAGGCCGAGCTGGTCGAGCGCTGCGCCATGCTCCGGTTCGGTGCGCAACACGTCCAGGCAGATGCCGGTTGCCGCCGTCATCTGCCCGGCACGGAAATGCTCGCCTGCGCGCTGCAGCTTGTCCTCGATCGTATTCATGACGGTGCAATTCTACCACAACGCGCCCGGACCGCCGGGGCGCGCCAAAGCGCCGCGCTCAGGCCCGCTTGGCCGGACGATGGGGGCGCGCTGGCCGATAGGGATGGGTCGCGCGGAAATAGTCGATCAGGCGACCCTTGTGCTCGATCAGCACCGTGCCGGGATGGATGCCGCGGTCGGCCATCTCGGCGATGATGTCGCGCGCGCGCCATTGCGGCGGAATGATCACCACGTCGACCGGATGGTCCTTGAGCCAGGTCGCGTGACGGATCGCCTGGCCGGTGCCGGGCACGAAGGTGTCGACCTTGTCCTGGTCGGAATCGACGACCAGAGGGAAGCGCTTGGCGTCGACGCCGTAGCGATGCATGAAGGCGGCCGATTTGCCGGTGCCGCCCCAGACCGCCACCTTCTTGCCCTGATCGACCAGCGCCTGGAGCTGGTCCGCGATCACGTCCTGAGCACGCCGGGCGCCGCCGTCGTAACGGCGCGCCTCGGCCGCGATCTCGGCCTGGCGCCGCTCGCCTTCGAGCCGTACGAAGCCGAACACGACCTCGCCGTCATAGCCATGGCCGACAAAGTCGATGCGCGCGCCGGAGCGCCGGAGCATGCGGCGGAACGACATCGTCGTGAACTGCGAGTTGTGCTCGTAGTAGAAATCGACCGTGCGTCCGGCTTCGATGGCGCGGTCGACGCAGGGCACCTCGAGATAGACGATGGTGCCGCGCTTGAGCCAGCTCGCCGCGAAGCTGAGGCTCTGGATGAAGGCGAGCGGGTTGGTCAGATGCTCCAGCACGTGGCGCGTCACGATCAGGTCGGGCCGCACCGAGGGAAACTCGTCGTCGGCCTTGAACAGCTCGCGCCGGAACTCGAGATTGGGTCGGTCCGAATCCTGGCGGCCATGGGGATCGAAGCCGATGTAGCGCCCGGCCGGCCGCGCCGCGGCGAGCCCCGTGAGGAAGCTGCCATCGCCATGGCCGATCTCGACCACGACCGGCTTCTTCGGCAGGCGCGCCATGATCAGCCGGCGCACGCGCTCCAGATGCTTCGACCAGCCGCCGCCGCGGTTGAACATGCGGTTGGGCTTGCTGCGATAGGGCGCGGCGGCGTAGTCGAACGCCGCGTTGAAGACATGGCCGCAATCGACGCAGCGCACGAAATCGAGCGTCAGGCGGGGCAGGCCGCGCGCCTCGGCCTCGCTCTCCGGCCAGGCCAATGTCGCCAGCGGCTGCGGCGGGCTGGTCAGGAACGGAACGGCGATGTGGTGGCCGCAGGCCGGGCAGGTGGCGCTGCGCAGCAGCCCAGCCAGATCGCTCATGGGAAGATCGTTCATGTCGCGATGGCTTGTCCGGTGGCGGCGCGGTGGAAAAAATCCTCGAGCGCGCGCACGGCGGCTTCATCCTCGAACAGCGCGCTGCTGCGGGCGAGGATACGCCGGGACAGCCCGGCATGCCATTCCTTGTCCTGCGCCAGCCTGAGCGCGAGGCTGACATAGGACTCGGCATCGGTGGCCACCAGGTCGGTGACGCCGATCTGGTTGTAGCAGCCGACCGTGACCCGCGCCCGCATATGCGCGCCCGGCCAGGTCACGATCGGCGCGCCGAAAGCGAGCGTCTCGTAGGTCGAATTGCCGCCGCCGAAGCCGACCGGATCGAGCACGGCGTCGGCAAGCAGCAGCAGCGAGGCGAACCGGTCGGGATTGAGGAACGGCAGGAACTGCACGCGCTCGGCCACATCGGCCAATCCTGCACCGCGCTGGCTCGCCGCGAAGCGCTGGCGCCACTCGCGCGTCCACAGGCCGTGCTTGCTCTCGATCAGCACCAGCAAACCCTGCGGATCGCGGCGCAGCACCTCGCCGAGCAGCGGATCGAGCTGCGGATGCAGCTTGAACAGGCTCTGCGGGCACACGTAAAGGCGGCGATCGGCGGGCAGGCCGAGATCGGCGCGGCTGGCCGGCCGTGCCGGAAGCGTCGGGCGGATGTAGTAAGTCGGCAAGCGCGGCAGGCGGACCAGCTTCTCGGTGTAGAACGCCTGCGTGCCCGGCGGCTCCAGGTGCTCGCTCGACAGGTAGTAGTCGACCGTGTCGAGCCCGGTCGTCACCGGGTGGCCCCAGGTCACGCATTGCACGGGTGCCAGCCGCGCGAAGGCGAGGAAATAGGTCATCGGCGTCATGCCGATGTCGAGATAGAACAACACGTCGAGCTCCTGCGCGGCGATCTGCCGCCGCGCCGTGGCGATCAGCGGATCGAGCTCGACCACGCGGTCAGCCGCGCGGTCGACCGCGCCGGCAATCTCGTCATCCGCACTCTTGCGGCGGTCCTCGCTCGACTGCTTGCGCAGCACGACGGTCTCGAAACGCGCGCGGTCCATGTTGCGGATGATGCCGTGGGTCAGCTTGCCGATGGTGTGAACCCGCAGCAGCTCCGAGATGAAGCCGACCCGGACGCGACGACCCGTGACCGGCTGCCAGGCGCGGCAATGCGGGGCTACCTCGTTGAGCGCGGGACAGGCGCGCCGGTAGAAGCGCGCGATCCGTTCGTTGAGCGCGCGGTCGTCGCGCGCCTGGTAAGCGAGGTAGAAATTGGCGGCGCCCACCTCGCGATGCGCGTCGTCGATCGTCAGCCCCTGCGCGTCGAGCCGGTCGAGTGCCGCCACCAGTGCCGTGCGCGAATCGGTGATCGCCTGGTCGGAGGCGGGGATGCGCGGCACCATGAGCGCCGTCAGCACGGCGAGGCCCGGATCGGGCTTCAGCGCGCGGGCGCGGTCGAAGGCGCCCGATGCCTCGCTCAATTGCCCCTGGTCCCGATAGGACAGGCCGAGACCCTTCCAGCCCTCGGGAAAGTCCGGCGCGATCGCGAGGGCATGCCAATAGAGGCCGAGGGCGCGCGGCGTGTCGCCCGCATCCTGCGCCGCATTCGCCAGATTGAAATGCGCCTCGCGGTGCGCCGGATCGAGCCGGCACGCCGTCTCGTAGGCGCGCATGGCTTCGACGGCGCGCATGGCGGCGAACAGCGCATTGCCCATCACGCAATGCGCGCCGGCGTGCCCGGACGCAAGGCGGACGGCTTGCGTCGCGTGGTCGATCGCCTGCACCAGCTTGCCCTGGGCGATCAGCGCGGTCGCGAGGTTGCAGCGCGCGTCGATATAGGCGGGTCGCAGCTCCAGCGCGCGCGTGAAGGCTGCGACGGCTTGTCCCGTATCGCCCAGCTCCAGATGCTGCGTACCGCGATTGTAGTGCGCCTCGGCATAGTCAGGTGCCAGCCGTGCCGCGGCTTCGAAGGCCGACAATGCCGCCCGCCTGTCACCCTGCCGGAGCCTGACCATGCCCAGCACGTAGTGAGCGTCGGCGAGCTCGGGGGCGAGGCGCACGGCACGCGCCGCCAACTCGTCGGCGCGGTCGAGATGACCGGGTGCCGAGGTCGCCTCGAGCGCGGCGGCAAAGTTGGCGAGAACCGGCGCATGGTCGGGTGCCAGCTTGAGCGCCGCCTCGAACGCGGCGATGGCCTCCGGGAACCGGCAGAGATCGCGCAGCGCGTTGCCCAGATTGTTGTGGAATTCGAATCGCTGCGCGTTGCGCTGGATGGCCGCGCCGATCAGTCGTGCCGCCATCTCGCTCTGGCCGACATCGCGCGCCAGCATGCCGGCAAGATGCAGCGCGTCGGCGTTGCCCGGCTCGGCGGACATCGCCTGCTGGTAGAGCGCCTGGGCTTCCGCGAATCGGCCGGCACGGTGGTGGGCGAGGCCCTGCGCCAGGACCTGTTGCACCGTCTGCGGCACGTTGGGCGCGCTCGTCGATTCGGCGCCAATGGTCATGGCGGCCAGATTGGTTGATTCCGCGGGATTTTGCCACTGGAACCCGAGCGCCACCGTTTCGCCATCGGGCTGCTGCCGCTATAGTCGGGCCGGTTTGGCGCTGCGCTGCGCCTGATGTCTGTGAACAAGCCGGAGATTCGGGCGGGTGATCGAGTCGACATGCCGGAGTGCGGGATGTCCACCTCGCTGCTGAGCGTGCCCGACGCCATGGCCGCGGCCGTCGAGCATCATCGCCAGGGCCGATTCGCCGAGGCCGCCGACATCTACCGGCGCGTGCTCGCCGCGGTGCCGGATCATGCCGACGCGCTGCATCTGCTGGGCCTGACCGTGCTGCAGCACGGCGATGCCGGCGGCGGTGTCGATCTGCTCGCCCGAGCCGTGGTCGAAAGGCCCGAGGTTCCGAACTATCGCCTGAGCCTTGCCAATGCGCTGCGCGTGCTGGGGCGGCGTGCGCCAGCGCTGGACGCCCTCATGCCGGCGCTCGTCATGTCGCCGCAACGACCCGATGCCCATGTCTTTCGCGGCACGCTGCTGGCCGCGCTCGGCAGGTGCGAGGAGGCGGCCGACAGCTATCGGCTGGCGCTGGCGCTCGACCCCGCGCTGGCCGAGGCCAGTTACAATCTCGGCAACGCGCTGCAGGCGGTCGGGCAGTTTGGCGAGGCGGTCACCAGCTACGAGCGGGCGCTCGCGCATCTGCCGCAGGGCGCACCCTTCCACGCCGATATCTGGGCCAACCTCGCCACCGCACTGTTCTCCCAGGGGCGGCTCGCCGATGCGATCGCCGCCCATCGTCGCGGCCTGGAGGTCAGGCCCGGCCAACCCGAGATCGAGCGCACCTTGCTGCAATGGCGCAATCTCGAGCCGGACGCCGACCCCTTGGTCGAGCGGGCCCAGCGCGAAGGCTGGTGCCGGCGTCACGCACGAGGTTTGAGCGCGGCCGCGCCGTCCTTCGACCATGACCGCGATCCCGACCGCAGACTGCGCATCGGTTACGTCGCCGGTCCGACGCTGTTCGCCAGCACGCATGCCCTGACCGTGCTGCCCATGATGGAGGCGCACGACCGCGCGGCGGTCGAAATCGTGATCTATTCGGACCTGCTGCCTGATCGGGCCGATGCCTACACGGCCAAGTACCGCGCGGCGACGGCGCATTGGCGCGACACTGCCGGTCTCGACGACGCAGCCTTCGCCGAAAAGGTCCGCGCCGATCGCATCGACGTGCTCGTCGATATCGTCGGCCATCTCGGCGGCCCGCGCTTTCTCGCCCTTGCGCACCGGCCGGCGCCCGTGCAGATCGCCGCCTTCGTGACCGGCACCAGCGGTCTGGCCGCGATCGACTGGGCGCTGGCCGACCCTCTGCTGGTGCCACGGGAGCATGAGGCGCATTTCTGCGAAAAGATCCTGCGCGTCCCGCTCGCATATCTCTACCGCCCAATGTATCAGGCGGCACCGGCGGCGGCGCCGCCTTCGGCAGCCGCGGGTCACGTGACCTTCGGCAGCCTGAACGGCCTGGTCAAGGTGACCGAGCCGGTGATCCGACTGTGGGCGCGGGCGCTGCTCGCCGTGCCGGGATCGCGCATCCTGGTCAAAGGCAATGCGTTCAGCGACGCGCCGGAGCGGCAGCGCTATCTCGACATGTTCCGGCGCTGCGGCATCGAGCCGGCGCGCGTCGAGCTGCGCGGCTGGACACGTGGCTTCCAGGACCATCTGCGCGTGCTCGACGAGATCGACATCGTGCTCGACAGCTTTCCCTATAGCGGCGTGACCACGACCTGCGAGGCGCTGTGGATGGGCGCGCCCGTCGTGACCCTGGTGGTGGGTCGCGCCTGCGGCCGCTATGGGCTCACGCTGCTGTCTGCGGTCGGCCTCGGCGAGCTTGCTGCTGCCACGGAGGACGAGTTCGTCGCGAAGGCGGCCGCTCTGGCCGCCGATCGCCCGCGCCTGGCCGAGTTGCGACGCACCTTGCGTGCGCGCATGGCAGCCTCGCCGCTGTGCGATGCGCGCGCTTTCGCGGGCTCGGTCGAAGCCGCCTATCGACAGGCGTGGCTGGCCTGGTGCCGGCCGTGAGCGATCTATCCCAGGCCATGGAGCATCATCGCGCCGGACGCCTCGACCGCGCCGAGCCGCTCTACCGGAAGGCGCTTGCGGCGTCGCCCGGCCACGCCGATGCGCGGCACCTGCTGGGGGTGCTGTTGCTTCAGCGCGGTCAGGCCGACGCCGCGATCAGAGAACTCGAGCAGGTCTGCCGCGCCAAGCCCGATGCCGCGCCCTATCGCGCCAGTCTCGCCGGCGCCTTGATGACGGCCGGCCGGGTGGCCGATGCGGTTGCCGCCTACGAGCGCGCCGCCGCCGCCGACCCCACGAACGCCGATCTCCAGCTCAATCTCGGCGTGGCGCTGCGCCGTCTCGGCCGTCACGACAATGCCATCGTCAGATTCGAGCGGGCGATTGCGGCGCGCCCGGACTATGCGGAAGCCTATTACAATCTCGGCAACGCGCTTCAATCCGCGGGCCGCGTCGATCAGGCGATCGAGGCCTATCGGGCGGCGCTGGCACGGCGCCCGGAGCTGATCGCCGCGCTGACCAATCTCGGCGCCGCTCTCAAGGTGCGCGGACGCCTGGCGGAGGCGATCGGCTGCTATCTGCGCGCGCTGGTGCTTCATCCCGACAATGCCGAGGCAAGCAACAATCTGGGCATCGCGTCTCAGGCGCTGGGCGACCAGGCCGGTGCGACTGCCTGTTTCCGCCAGGCGCTGGCGCTCCGTCCCGATTTCGCCGAGGCGCACAGCAATCTTCTGTTCGGCTTGAGCTACGACGCCGCCATCGGCGAGGACGAGCTGTTCGCCGCGTGCCGCGATTGGGAACGCCGCCATGCCGTGCCGCTCTATCGGCTGGCGAAGCCGTGGGCCGGCGACCGTGCGCCCGACCGACGGCTGCGCATCGCCTATGTCTCGGCGGATCTGCGCGACAATGCCATTGCCTACAACATCGAAGGCCTGCTGGCGAACCACGATCGCGGCGCGGTCGAGACGTTCTGCTACATGCGCGACGCCAGGACCGATCTCGTCACCCAGCGGTTGCAATCCGCGGCCGATGCGTGGCGCGACGCGGCCGCACTCGATGATGCGGCCCTGGCCGAGCTGGTCCGCGCCGATCGCATCGATATTCTCGTGCTGCTCGCCGCGCATACCGGCGCCAACCGGCCGCAGGTCTGCGCCTATCGGCCGGCGCCGGTGCAGGTCAACATGTTCGGCCTGACGACGTCGGGTCTGTCGGTCGTCGACTACTGGCTGACCGACGGCGTGCTCCATCCGCCCGACACGTCCGAGCGCGCGACCGAGACCCTGGTCCGATTGCCCACCGGCTATCTTCACCGGCCGCCTGACGGCGCGCCGGAGATTACCGTGTTGCCGGCCATGGCCGCCGGTCACGTCACCTTCGGCTCGTGCAACAACCCGGCGAAGCTGACGCCGGACGTCATCGCGCTCTGGTCACGCGTGCTGCAGGCCGTGCCCGGCTCGAAGCTGCTGCTCAAATATCTGGGGTTCTTCGGCGACGCCGCGATCCGCGCGCGCTTCGCCGGCCAGTTCGCCCGCCACGGCATCGCCGACGACCGCCTGATCTTCGTCGGCGACGAGCTGCCGCGCGCGCGGCATCTCGAGGTGTTGAACCGCGTCGACGTGGCGCTCGATCCGTTCCCGTTCAACGGCTGCACCACCAGCTTCGAGGCGCTCTGGATGGGGGTGCCCTATGTCACGCTCGCCGGCCGGCGCTTCATCGGCCGCATGGGCGCCAGCTTCATGGCCCAGCTTGGTTTGACGGACCTCGTGGCGGCGAATGCCGACGACTACGTTGCCAAGGCATCGGGTCTGGCGCGCGACCTGCTGCGGCTCAGCAAGCTGCGTGCCGGGCTTCGCACGCGCGTCGCGGCATCGCCGCTGTGCGACGCCGCCGCCTATGCGCATGCGATCGAGACAGCCTATCGCGACATGTGGCGGCGCTGGTGCGCGCGCTCAGTAATGGAACTCGGCAATCACCACGCGCCGCTCGGCGGCGGGCCAGGACCGCACCGCAAATGATTCGAGATTGAAGCGGACCGGCACGCTGCGCGGCGCACCCGCCGGCAGCACCAGCCGCCCGATCGACACGCCCGGCACGCCTTCATTGATGCCGCCCGGCACCTTGCCGTCGATCTGGAATATGTCGCGCCCGTGGCCGAAATAGCCGCGTGGGCGGCTGATCAGGAGGACGCTTCCCGCGCTTTCCTCGCCCTTGGCGAAGCCGCCGGCCCGCAGATGCAGCACGTCGGTGCCGCGCGGAAAGGGCGCGCGGTAGATGTGCGTGATCGGCTGTCCCTCGATCTCGACGACGAACTCGTGGAATGCATCCGATGCGGCCGTGAAGGGCCCCCAGGCGCCGTCGGCGCCGGTGGTCGTGCTGTGCACCTTCTCGCCGCGGCGCTGGCCGGTCAGCGGGTCAACCGCATAGACAGTGACGCGCGCGCCCGGCACGCCGAGATTGTCGTAGCTGCCGGCCGTCATGCCCGTGACGTTGCCGTTGAGCACTGACTGCGCCTCGGGGAGGATCTCCGTGCGCGACGGCATCCGTCCGGTGATGAACCGTTAGGCTGAACTTTGCCCCATTTTCGAGCTAAGCAATTGAAAGTGCGGGGATTTTGGCTTTGACGGTAGTCATGCAATTTGTTTGAGGGGCTCGACAGGCTGGTTGTGCCGTGATTCA
>VGDO01000056.1 GCA_016869645.1 Alphaproteobacteria bacterium | reverse complement strand
CCGGCGCCTCGGCGAGCGCTGGCGGCACGGGAACCGGCGGCACCGGCGGCGGCGGCGCCAGCGGCGGTGGCTCGGCGAGCGGTTCGGGTAGCGCCAGCGCGGACGCCGGATCCGGCGATGCGATGGTTGGCGCCAACGCTGGCGCCAATGCCAATGCCGGCGTGAGCGCCGCCGTCGACAAGGCCGGCAAGAGCGCCGGCGCCGATCTCGGCGTCAGCGGCGGCCTTGGTCTCGGTGCCGGCGTCGAAGCCACTCACGGTGCGGGCCGCAACCTCAATATCGGCCTTGGCGGCAGCGCCAGGGCCAGCGGCGACGCCTCGTTCGACGGAAGCCAGCAGAAGTAACGCCGCAGGCTTGATGGCGTAAGTGCGACGGTCCCGGGGTTCAGCCCCGGAGCCGGTGCGTGAGGTTCGAGTCGGCAAGGCGCTCTCGCCAAAAACGGCAGTTTTCAGCCGCTTTGCTGCGCGTGGGGCCGGATCGTGCTACGATAGCGACGAACCGCCTCAATCAATGGAGGCCGATATGTGGATCGGATCGCGCGTCAACGTTGGCGGCAAACCGGCTGCGATCGTCGGCTGGTGGCCGCTCGGCTATGTCGTGAAATCCGGCCGCTGGCTCGCCTGGGCCTACTGGTGGGAGGTGTCGACTGCCGCGCCGCCGCTCCGCCTGGCGACCATCGACGGCAAGCGCATCACCTCCACCTAACTGCCCCCAAAGCGCCGCGCGGCCCGATGAGCGGCCGCGCGGTCGTTTCGCACGCCAAGTCAATCGCCGGCGTGCTGCTTCATGTGGGCCTCGGCCCGACGGCGCAGCTCGTCCGGCGCCAGATCCTCCTTGTGAGTCGAGACATGCCAGACGTGGCCGAACGGATCCTCGAGCGTGCCGAGGCGGTCGCCGTAGAACTGGTCCTTGACCGGCTGCTTCAGCCTGCCGCCGGCCGCAACGGCGCGCTCCGCGACGCTGTCGACGTCCTCGACATAGAGGTGGATGGCCACGGGTGATCCGCCGAGCGCTTGCGGGCTGCGGCAGCCCGTCTCCGGGTCCTCGTCGCCGATCATGATCCGCGAATCGCCGATTTGGATTTCGGCATGTCTGACCCGTTCGTCGGGCCCGGCGACACGCATCACCTCGGTCGCGCCGAAGGCCTTCTTGTAGAAGTCGAGCGCCTTGGCTGCGCCCTTGACGGTCATGTAGGGGGTGACGGCGTGATACCCCTTCGGGATCGGCTTCGTCTTGCTCGCCATGGCTCGTCTCCTTGCTCCTAAGCCTCCCGCATCCGGCTGATATCGGCACGCGATGCGCTGTCGGCAAGTGGGACGAGCGAATGGAGTCTAGGACGCGCGCGTCAGGCGCACGGTGGCGTCGGCGCGGCGCGGCAGATCGGGCAAGAGCGCGGTGCCGAGACCGGGATTTGTGCTGAGCCCGATCGTGCCGCCGCTGATGTCGGGCAGGTCGGTCAGCAGATCCCGGTACCAGCCGGAATAGAAGGCGCGCACCGTCTCCTGGATGAGCGCGTTGGGCTGGCTGAGCGACAGGTGCGTCGAGGCGGTCAGCACGACCGGTCCCGTGCAATCGTGCGGCGCAACCGGCAGGTGCCACGCATCGGCCATCTGGGCAATGGCGCGCGCCTCGGTGAGGCCGCCGCACCAGGCGACGTCGAGCATGACGACGCCGACGGCACGGGTCTCCAGCAGATCGCGAAAGCTCCAGCGGGTCGCCAGCGTCTCTGAAGCGCAGACCGGCGCCAGGCTCGCGGCGGCGTAGGCGGCGAGGTCGGCGAGGCTGTCCATGCGGATCGGATCCTCGTGCCAGTACGTGCCGTATGGGGCGAGCGCGCGCGCGATGCGCTGCGCCGTCGGCAGGTTCCACAGCGAATGGAACTCGGCCATCACCTCCATCTTGTCGCCGACGGCGCGTCGGATCTTGGCAAAGGGCCCGAGCGCGCGCTCGAGCTCGGCGGGCGTGATGTCATGACCGCCCGAAGCCTCGGCCGCAAAATCGAACGGCCAGATCTTCATCGCGGTGATGCCCTGCTCGAGCAGGCTCTGGGCCAGTTCGTCAGCGCGATGGAGGAAGGCTTCGAGATCCTCATAGGGGCCCTGGTGCTGGCCGAGGCCCCAATTGGCCGTGCGCTGCGGACCCTTGCGGCTGTACTGGTAGCCGGCGCAGGTGTTGTAGATGCGGATGCGCGGCCGCGTCAGGCCGCCGAGCAGATGGTAGAGCGGCAGGCCCGCGGCCTGGCCCTTGAGGTCCCACAGCGCGATGTCGACCGCCGAGTTGCCGCGCATCTCGACGCCGGTGCCGACGAAGCCGAGATAGCCGCGCAGCCTTCGCGCCAGCCGTTCGGTGTCGAGCGGGTCCTCGCCGAGCAGCGCTTGTGCCGCCTGGGCGTGCAGATAGGTCTCGACCGTCTCGGCCGCGCGAAACGTCTCGCCGAGCCCGATCAGGCCCTGGTCGGTGTGCAGCCGCACCCAGATGAGATTGGGGAACTCGGTCAGCCGGATGGTTTCGAGCGCGGTGATCTTCACGTCACGCGCTGCCAGCCTTTGGCTTCGTCATGGCGGCGGCCCGACGGCGCAGCTCGCGCGCCGTCATGTCCTCGATATGGGTCGAGACGTGCCAGATGTGGCCGAACGGATCGGTCACGGTGCCCATGCGGTCGCCGTAGAACTTGTTCTCGACCGGACGGTCCAGTGTGGCGCCGGCGCGCACCGCGCGCTTCACCACCTTGTCGACATCCTCGAGATAGAGGTGCAGCGCGACGGGAGAACCACCGAGCGCCGCGGGGCTGAGCGCGCCGAATTCGGGATGCTCGTCGGCCAGCATGATGCGGCTGCTGCCGATCTGGAGCTCGGCATGGCCGATCTTGCCGCCGGGCGAGCCGATGCGCATCAGCTCCTTGGCGCCGAACGCCTTCTTGTAGAAGGCGATGGCCTTCGCCGCGCCGCGCGCGTGGAGATAAGGGGTGACGCTGCCGTAACCTGATGGGACGGGCTTGACCTTGCGAGGCATGGGGGGCTCCTGTGCAGGAGGCGCAGGGGTGCTGCTGCCAGTTGGCATCCGCTGTATTACTCTTCTCACGGCGGCGCGTGAAGCGCTGGCTTCTTACCGGGTGGCCACAGCTCCGATGCCTTCGTTACCGCAAAGACGCATTACTGGATCATGACAAGCAGACTCGCCCCACCAACTCGCTGGCAGTTCTGGATCGACCGCGGCGGCACCTTTACGGACATCGTCGCGCGCCGACCCGACGGCACGCTGACCACGCACAAGCTTCTGTCGGACAATCCCGAGCGGTACGCCGACGCGGCGCTGCAAGGCATCCGCGACCTGCTCGGGCTTGCCCCCGGCGCAACGATCCCGTCGGCCGCGATCGACGCCGTCAAGATGGGCACGACGGTCGCGACCAACGCGCTGCTCGAACGCAAGGGCGAGCGCACCGTCCTGCTGATCACGCAAGGTTTCGCCGATGCGCTGCGCATCGGCTATCAGAACCGGCCGCACATCTTCGCGCGCCACATCGTGCTGCCCGAGCTGCTCTACGAGCAGGTCGTCGAGGTGCCCGAGCGCGTCACCGCCGAGGGCGAGGTGAGGCTGCCGGTCGACCTCGATGCCGCACGGCGCGGGCTGGCCGCGGCGTGGGAGCGCGGCATCCGTTCGGTCGCCATCGTGTTCCTGCACGGCTACCGCCATCACGCCCATGAGCGCGCGGTCGCCGAGCTCGCGCGCGCCATGGGCTTCCCGCAGGTCTCGGTCAGCCACGAGGTCAGCCCGCTGATGAAGCTGGTCGGCCGCGGCGATACGACCGTGGTCGACGCCTATCTCTCGCCGATCCTGCGCCGCTACGTCGACCGCGTTGCGGGCGAGCTGGGCGAGGTGCGGCTGATGTTCATGCAGTCGAATGGCGGGCTGGCCGACGCGCGGCGCTTCCAGGGCAAGGACAGCATCCTGAGCGGGCCCGCGGGCGGCGTGGTCGGCGCGGTCGAGACGGCGCGCGCTGCCGGCTTCCATCGCATCATCGGCTTCGACATGGGCGGCACGTCGACCGACGTGTCGCACTACGACGGCGGGTTCGAACGCGCCTTCGAGACCGTGGTCGCGGGCGTGCGCATGCGCGCGCCGATGATGCGCATCAACACGGTGGCGGCGGGGGGCGGTTCGATCTGTCGCTTCGACGGCGCGCGGCTGCGCGTCGGTCCCGAGTCCGCCGGCGCCAATCCTGGTCCCGCCTGCTATCGCCGCGGCGGGCCGCTGACGGTGACGGATTGCAACGTCATGGTCGGCAAGCTGCAGCCCGATCTCTTCCCGGCCGTCTTCGGCCCCCATGGCAACGAGAAGCTCGACCGGGCCGCGGTCGAACAGCGCTTCGCCGAGCTCGTCGCGCAGATCCACGAGGCAACCGGGCGGAATCTGACACCCCAGGAGGCGGCCGAGGGCTTCCTGCGCATCGCGGTCGAGAACATGGCCAACGCCATCAAGCAGATCTCGGTGCAGCGCGGCCACGACGTGACCGAGTACACGCTCAACTGCTTCGGCGGCGCCGGCGGCCAGCATGCCTGCGCGGTCGCCGATGCCTTGGGCATGACGACCGTGTTCATCCACCCCATGGCCGGCGTGCTGTCGGCGCTCGGCATGGGCCTCGCCGACGTCCGCGTCATGCGCGAGCGCGCAATCGAGGCGAAGCTCGCCGACGACGTCATGCCGCACCTCGACCGCGCGCTCGGCGAACTCGAGGCCGAGGGGCGCGCGGAGATGGCACGGCAAGGGATCGCCGCGGGACAGATGAGCGCGTTGCGCAAGGTTCATCTGCGTTACGATGGCTCCGACACGGCGGTCGTGGTCGATGCCGCATCGCGCGCCGAGCTGGTCGCCGCCTTCGAGGCGGCGCACCGCCAGCGCTATGGCTTCGTGATGGCGGGAAAGGGCCACATCGTCGAAGCGGTAGCGGTCGAGATCGTCGGCACCACATCCACCCTCCCCCATGCGGAGCATGGGAGAGGGCAGGGTGGGGGCCTCTCGGGAGCGCCTGCACCACCCTTCGGGCCCCCACCCCGACCCTCCCCCGCGCTGCGCGCGAAGGAGGGAGAATTGCCGCGCGTCACCATCTTCACCGGCATAGAGCACGAGACGCCGGTCTTCGAGCGCGCGCGTCTCGCTTCCGGCACGCGCGTCGATGGACCGGCGATCCTGACCGAGGCGAATGCGACCACCGTGGTCGAGCCGGGCTGGCAGGCCGAGGTGACGGTGCGCAACGACCTCGTGCTGCGCCGCGTCGTGCCGCTGCCGGCACGCGTGGCGGTCGGCACCGATGTCGACCCGATCATGCTCGAGGTGTTCAACAACCTCTTCATGTCGATCGCCGAGCAGATGGGCGTCACGCTGCAAAACACCGCCTACTCGGTCAATATCAAGGAGCGGCTCGACTTCTCGTGCGCCGTGTTCGACCGCGCGGGCCTGCTGATTGCCAATGCGCCGCACATGCCGGTGCATCTGGGCTCCATGGGCGAGAGCGTCGAGGCGGTGATCCGCCAGAACCGCGGCCGCATCGCCGACGGCGACGCCTACATGCTCAACGCGCCCTACAATGGCGGCACGCATCTGCCGGACATCACGGTGATCACACCGGTGTTCGACGCGCCAGGTTCAGATGGGGGCGGAAAGGAGATCCTGTTCTGGGTCGCCTCGCGCGGTCACCACGCCGACATCGGCGGCATCACGCCTGGCTCCATGCCGCCCGACAGCCGCACCGTCGAGGAAGAGGGCGTGCTGATCGACAATTTCAAGCTGGTTGAGCGCGGCCGCTTCCTCGAGGCGGAGACGCGCGCGCTGCTCGCCTCGGGCAAGTATCCGGCGCGTAACCCGCGACAGAACGTCGCCGATTTGCAGGCGCAGATCGCCGCCAACGCCAAGGGCGTCGAGGAGCTGCGCCGCATGGTCGGCCATTTCGGCCTCGATACCGTCGTCGCCTATATGGGCCATGTGCAGGACAACGCGGCCGAGCAGGTGCGCCGCGTGCTCGACGTGCTCAAGGACGGCAGCTTCGTCCACGAGCTCGACGACGGCGCCCAGATCAAGGTCGCCATCTCGATCGACAAATCGCGCCGCACGGCACGCGTCGACTTCACCGGCACGTCGCCCCAGCAGACGACCAATTTCAACGCACCCGCCGCCGTGTGCAAGGCGGCGGTGCTCTACGTGTTCCGCACGCTGGTCGACCAGGACATACCCATGAACGCCGGCTGCCTCAGGCCGATCGAGATCGTCATACCAGAAGGCTCGATGCTCAATCCGCGCTACCCGGCGGCCGTGGTCGCCGGCAATGTCGAGACGTCGCAATGCGTGACCGACGCGCTCTACGGCGCCTTGGGCGTCATGGCCGCGGCGCAGGGCACGATGAACAACTTCACCTTCGGCAATGAGCGTTACCAGTATTACGAGACGGTGTGCGGCGGCTCGGGCGCCGGGCCCGATTTCGACGGCACCGATGCCGTGCACACGCACATGACCAATTCGCGCCTGACCGATCCCGAAGTGCTGGAGTGGCGCTTCCCGGTGCTGGTCGAGAGCTTCGCGATCCGGCGCGGTTCGGGCGGCCGCGGCCGGCATCGCGGCGGCGACGGCACGATCAGGCGCATCCGCTTCCGCGAGGCGATGACGGCGGCCATCCTCGCCAACCACCGGCGCATCGCGCCCTATGGCGTTGCCGGCGGCGAACCGGGTGCGGTGGGGCGCAATGTCGTCGAGCGCAAGGACGGGCGCATCGACAAGCTCGGCCACACGGACAAGGCGGAGGTTGCCGCCGGCGATGTCTTCGTGCTGGAGACGCCGGGCGGCGGTGGTTTCGGACGGGCGGAGCGGAAAGCGGCGGAATAAAGAAAATCAGACTATATTAGTTGGAGTGGCGAATCCGGTTTCCTAATCATTATTACGGTGACAGTGCACTTAATTCAAATTAAGTGCACTGTCACCGTAATGGGGGTTCCGGTTCCCGATGTTCGAACACCGGGCATTCTCGTCGATCAGGACCCTGCTAGGGAATAGGGTCGAGCGCGCCGAACGCAGCCCTGCGGCTGTCGCCTAGAACAGATCCGGCGGCATGCGCCTGCCGGACATCCGGCCGAGCGCCTCGTCGATGGCGGCGAGGAAGCCCTTCACGTCGATCGGCTTGGTCAGGTAGCGGAAGAAGCCGGCTTCGAGCCCGCGCCGGACGTCGTTGGGCAAGGCCGACGTGGTCAGCGCCAGGATCGGGATGTCGCGCGTCTCGGCCATGGACTTCAGACGCGTCAGGACCTCGAAACCGCTCATCTCCGGCAGCTTGAGGTCGAGCACGATGACGTCGGGCCGGTGCGCCACGGCGAGCTCGAGGCCGAGCCACGCATTGGGTGCTGCCAGCATGGTGACATCGGGCAAGGTCGCCAGCAAATGCTCGACCAGGCTGAGATGCGGCGGATCGTCCTCGACATAGAGCACCGTGTGGACGCGTTGTCCCGGCCGCGTGGAGACGCGCGGCGCGGGGACGCCCGCGTCGATGCCGTCGCCGGCCGGCGCGATCGGCAGCTCGATCCAGAACGTGCTGCCCGCACCGGGCTCGCTCGTGAAGCCGATGCGGCCCTCCATCGCCTCGACGAGCTGGCGGGACAGCGCCAGGCCGATGCCGGCGCCTTCGATCCCCGAGGCCTCCGCGCCCGCACGGCTGAACGGCCGGAAGATCTCGCCGTGATGCTCCGGCGCGATGCCGAGGCCGTCGTCGACCACGACGAAACGCACGCGGCCGCCCGGCACGGGCAGCACGCTCAGGCGTACATTGCCGCCCGGCCGGTTGTACTTGATGGCGTTGCCCACGAGATTGATCAGGATCTGGCGCAGCCGCAGATCGTCGCCCAGCACGTCGGCGACCTGGCCGAAGGGCGAGACCTCGACGCTGATCCCGGCCTTGGCCGCGAGCGGCCGCATTGCGTCGAGCACGCGTTGCAGAACGTCGGCGATACCGATTCGTTCTGACACGACCTTGAGCTTGCCGGATTCGATACCGGCAAGGTCGAGCACGTCGTTGACCAGATCGACGAGATGCTGGCCGCTCGCGACGATGTGGCCGCAATACTCGCGTTGCTTGGCGGTCAGCGTCTTGTCCCAATCGAGCGCGATCATCTGCGCGAAGCCGATGACGGCATTGAGCGGCGTGCGCAGCTCGTGGCTCATGCTCGACAGAAAGCGCGACTTGGCGCGGTTGGCCGCCTCGGCTTCCAGGCGGGCCGCCTCGGCGGCCGTGCGTGCGGCGGACAGCTCCGTCTCGCGCCGCTTGATGCTGGTGATGTCGTGCACGATGTTGACGATGCCGCCATCGCGCGTGCGGCGCTCCCGGATCGAGAGCCAGGTGCCGTCGGCATAGCCGCGCTCGATCGGCTGGCCATCCGGGTTGCGATGGCGCGCGACGCATTCCCGGACGAAGTCCTCCTCGCGGCCCCAGGCGGCGGGGATGCGTCCACCTTGGGCGCGCCGGCGCATGATCTCGGCGAAGGTCAGTCCGGGAGTCAGCGCCGAGCCGACCTCGACGTCCGCCTGGGCGGCCAGCGCGTTGTGCAGCACGAGGCGATCGTCGGAATCCCACAACATGAAGCCGTCGCTGAGGCTTTCGATCGCGTCGACCAGCCGGTCGTGCGCGTTGACCGCTTCGGCGCGCGCGCGCTCGGCGGCGGTGCGCGCCTCGGCCAGCTCCTGAACGCGCCGCACCGCGTCGCTGACGTCGCGCACAGAAAGCAGGATGACCGGTCCATCGTCCGTCTGCAGCGTGCTCAGACTGATCTCGACCGGAAACTCGGCGCCTTCGCTGCGCCGGCCGGCGAGAACCTCGGACCTTCTGAGCGGCGCTCCGTCTGGCCTGGCGTCGTCCGCCGCGGTGCTGCGCGCATGGAGGCAGCCGGGCATGAGAAGATCGACGGGGCGCCCGAGCATCTCGGCGCGCGGCAGCCGGAACAGGCGCTCGGCCTGGCCGTTGACCAGGATGATGCGCTCATTCGCGTCGAGCGCGATGACGGCGTCGGGCGCAGCGTCTAGGACGTCGTGCAAGTTCAGTTCGCGCTGACCGGCGGGTACAGACCCTGGCGCGCCGCCGCCTGGGTTGCGCGGCCGGCCGAAAAGGCCCCGGACCACCCCGTGGAAATCCAATGGTTTCGTCATCTAATCGTCACTGGGTCAGATCAGGCACCGGGCGAACTGCAATCGCCAGTGTGCCGGGCATGGCGTTAACGAACGGTATACATGCCGTCGTCGACGTCGGATGGTTGTGGATCGGGCCTGGCCGGCCCCGCCCTTGCCCATCAAGGGGGGACAGAGTAGCGTCGCCCGCAAACGCACCATGATCGAGACACCGCGATGATTCCGACCACCGCCTCCACCACGCTGCGACGCAATGCGATCGAGCCGGCGATCGCCGAGTTGCAGGCGCTGCTCGGGGACCGCTTGTCGACCGCCAAGGCGGTGCGCGAGCATCACGGCACTGACGTCTCCTACCACACCCCCTATCCGCCCGACGCAGTCGCCTTCGCACGCTCGACCGATGATGTCGCCGCCATCGTCAAGATCTGCGCCGCGCACGGCGTGCCGGTCATTCCCTACGGCACGGGCACCTCGCTCGAGGGCCATATCGGTGCCGTCCATGGCGGCGTGTGCATCGACCTCAGCCAGATGAACAGCGTGCTGCGCGTCAACGCCGAGGACATGGACGTGAGCGTCGAGGCAGGAGTCACGCGCAAGCAGCTCAACGAGCACATCAGGGATACCGGCCTGTTTTTCCCGATCGATCCCGGCGCCGATGCATCGCTCGGCGGCATGGCGGCGACGCGTGCGTCCGGCACCAACGCCGTGCGCTATGGCACGATGCGCGAGAACGTGCTGGCGCTGACGGTGGTCATGGCCGATGGCCGCGTCATCAGGACGGCGCGCCGCGCGCGCAAGTCGGCGGCGGGCTACGACCTCACGCGCATGTTCGTCGGCTCGGAGGGCACGCTCGGCGTGATCACCGAGGTGACGTTGCGCCTCTACGGCATTCCCGAGGCGATGTCGGCCGCCGTGTGCGCCTTTGACACGCTCGACGGCGCGGTCAACACGGTGATCCAGACGATCCAATCCGGCATTCCCGTCGCGCGCATGGAGCTGCTGGACGACGTCCAGATGGACGCGGTCAACCGCTACTCCAAGCTCGAGTACAAGGTGGCGCCGACGCTGTTCTTCGAGTTCCACGGCACCGAGCGCGGCGTCGCCGAGCAGGCCGAGATGGTGCAGGCGCTGGCGGCGGAAAATGGCGGCGGCGACTTCCGCTGGGCGACCCGTCCCGAGGAGCGCTCCAAGCTCTGGCAGGCGCGCCATGACGGCTATTTCGCGGCGCTCGCGCTCCGACCCGGCTGCAAGGGCTGGGCGACCGATGTGTGCGTGCCGATCTCACGGCTCGCCGAATGCATCCTGGAAACCAAGAAGGACCTCAATGCGTCCTTCGTCAAAGCGCCGATCGTCGGCCATGTCGGCGACGGCAACTTCCACCTGTCCTTCCTGATCGACCCGAACAACCCGGCGGAGATCGAAGAGGCGGCCCGCCTCAACGAGCGGATGGTGTTGCGCGCCATCGCCATGGATGGCACATGCACCGGTGAGCACGGCGTCGGCTGGGGTAAGATGAATTTCCTCCAGGCGGAGCATGGCGAGGCCCTCAGCGTCATGCGGCAGCTCAAGCAAGCTCTTGATCCGCAAGGGATTATGAACCCGGGCAAAATCGTTCGCATCTGACCCTGCGCCGCTATGCCGCAGTGCAGCACACGGGAATTACTTTAAGCTTCAACTAATCGATCCGCAGATGTCGGGTGCCGTTCCATGGTGCCGTCGCCATGTCTGCCCGGGTCCTCACATCCAGGAGGCCGTTGCGGCCGAGGGCTCGCGACATGCTGTCGTCGGCATGCCCGCGCAACGGTAAGTCGCCATGACTGGCTTCAAGCACCTGCTCGACCGGGTCGAGTTCTTCGAGTCGGACGATATATCCGCTGGATTCCTGAACAACCGGCCGATCGCCGCGCTGTGGGAGTACTGGCAGTCCAAGCGCGGCAGCGAGCCGGTCCTGCGCAAGTCGGACATCGATCCGATCGAGTTGCGGTTTGGACTCGGTCATCTGGTCATGCTCGAGCGCCTCGCAGACGGCGATTTCGTCTATCGTCTGTTCGGAAGCCTGCTGGCCGAGATTGCCGGCTTCGACATGACGGGCCTGTGCGTCAGCAACTTCAAGGGATTGGTTGCGCAATATCATCGCGGCACCTATGAGCGCTGCATCGAGCGCGGCCGGCCGATCTACACGCTCCATCGCGCGGAATCGCAGTGCAATGGGCGCGTGTGGGAACGACTTCTTCTGCCGCTGGGCGATCACGCCGGCGTATTGAAGTACGTCATGGCCATGGTCCTGCCGGCCAAGCAGCCGGCAGAGATGGCGGCCCGCCTCAACCAGCGGCTGGCGGCAGTCGGCTAACTCCCGAAACACCGGGAAGGGTGGCTCTCCCAATTCCGCCACATTCTTGACGAGACTGGAGGCTGCGGTCTCGTCGTTGACGCTGCCAGCGGGGACGAGGCCGGGATTGCCCGGTCGCGGCGCTGCTCCTAAGCTTGAGCTGCCCACTGCCGCGGACCTCGCGCCGAGCGCTCTGGAGTCGATTTCGTGCGGAAAACAGCGATCATCGTCGCCACGGCGCTGATCATCATCATCGCCGGCGCGCTGGTGGCGCCGAGTTTCATCGACTGGAACGCCTATCGGCCGCAGTTCGCCGCCGCGGTCAAGGACGCGACCGGGCGCGAGCTGCGCATCGAGGGCGACCTTCGCCTGGCCGTTCTGCCGTCGCCCGCATTGTCGGTCGAGGGGGTCAGGCTGGCCAACGCGCCGGGCGCGACCTCGAGCGACATGGTTCGTCTCAAGGCGCTGCGCGTGCATGTCGCGGCAGCGCCGCTGCTGTCGGGTCGGATCGAGATACGGTCGATTGTCCTGGTCGAGCCCGTCATTGAATTGGAAACCCTGGCCGACGGGCGCGGCAATTGGCAGCTGATGACGGGCACGCCGGAGCCGGCCGGCGCCGCTACCGGGCCCGACGCACCGCCCGCTGCCCCGCCAGATGTCAGACTGGACGACGTCGTCATCCAAAACGGCACGCTGGTTCTGCGCAATGTACGCGCCGGCCGCACCGAGCGCGTCGAACGGCTTGACGGCAAGCTGGTCGCCGAATCGCTGGCCGGTCCGTTCCGCGCCGACGGCCGCGCCACGGTCCGCAGTGTGCCCGTCGCTGTCACCGCAGCGGTCGGGCGATTGGAGGAGGGGCAGGCCGCCGGCCTGTCGGTGCGACTGACTGCCGAGGGCGTCGAAACGCAGTTCAGCGGCACGGTCAAGCCGCAGCCGGGTGGCCCGGAAATTCAAGGCAAGATCAAGTCGAGCGCGGGCAGCCTTTCCAAGCTTGCCGCTGCGCTGGGTGGAAACAGCCTGAGGGAACTTGCTGCGTCCCAGTTCAGCCTCGAGGGCCGTCTCGCGCTGACCACCAGCAGCGTCGCGGTCAACGATCTGACCGCGCAGCTCGGAGACATGCGAGTCTCCGGAGCGGCGAGTGTCGACTTCGCGCCACGCTTGCGCATCGACGCCGCCCTGTCGGTCGCCCGTCTCGATCTCGACCAATTGGTGGCAGCCGTCCCCGCCGCGCAGCCAGCCGCGCCGGCCACAGATCCGCTTCAACCGCCGGCATTGCTTGCCGCGTCGCTGCCCGCGGACATGACGGTCGGGCTCGATCTCAGCGTCGACGCCATCGCCTATCGCGGCGGTGTGGTGCGCCAGTTCCGCATGAACCTGGGCTTCGATCACGGCGCGCTGGCGCTCAACCAGCTGACCGCGTTGCTGCCCGGCGGCTCCGAGTTGTCGGTCATCGGCCGGCTGTCGCCGGAAAAGGCGGGGCAATCCGGATTGCGTTTCGATGGCGCTGTCGAGATCGGCTCGGAGAACCTTCGACTCGTGCTCGACTGGCTCAAGCTCGATCCGATCGGGATCCCGGCCGATCGGCTGCGCAAGGCCGCCTTCAAGACCAGCATCGCCGCGACGCCGCGCGACATCAGGCTGACCGACCTGGATCTGCGTATCGACGCCTCGCGCCTGACCGGCGCGTTGACGGTCATTCCCGGGCCGCGGCCCGCCATTGGCGCCCGCCTGGCGCTGGACCGGATCAACCTTGATGCCTATCACCCGCCGGTTGCTGCCGCCTCTTCCGCCGCCTCGTCCGCTGGCTCGATGGGCCGCGCAACGCCGGGCGGTGCAACCGCCGGCGTCGCGTGGAACAAGCTCAACGCCTTCGACGCCAATGTCGACATCAAGGCGGGTCAGGTCACGATCGACCGGACAGCGCTCGCGAACGTGGCGCTGGAGGCCGTACTCGATCACGGCAAGCTGAACCTGACGAAGCTGAGCGTCGGCGAAATTGTCGGCGCTGCCGCGCATGTCAGCGGCGTGATCGACGCGCATGCGGGCCAGCCGACGATCGACCTCAATGCGGAGGTGTCGGCGCGCGATCCCTCGGGCCTGCTCCGCCTCACCGGGATTACGCCCGCCTTGTCGCCGGAACGCCTGGGCGTCCTCGCCTTCAAGGCAAGGGCGCGTGGCGCTCTCGACAATCTCCGGATCGACAGCGATCTGATCGCGCTGGGCGCGACGGTGCGGCTGAACGGCATGCTCGCAGCCGCCGAACGCGTCGACATGACGCTCGATGCCCGTCACCCCGAGCTCACCTCGCTGCTGGCGGCACTGGCGATTGATCACAGGCTGGCGGCAAAGAATCTCGGACCGCTCGCGCTCAGGTTCCATGCCAAGGGCACGCCCGAGACCGCCGAGATCTCCGGCCTCTCCATCAAGGTCGGCAACACCGATCTGTCCGGGCGGATCAATCTCGCGCTGGCCGGCACTCGGCCGAGGGTCGGCATGGACCTGCAGGCGGTCGTGCTCGACCTCGACCCGTTTCTGCCGCCAGAGCCGCCGGCCGTTGGTGGTCGCCAGCGCGCGATCGCGGCTCCTGTGCCAATGGCCGGCCAGACCGGCTGGTCGCGTGCGCCGCTTGATCTCGCCATGCTCCGATCGATCGATGGCGAGGCGGCGCTGACCGCGGGCGTCTTGGCGGTGCGCGGCTACCGGCTCGACAAGGCCGAGTTGCGCGCCACGCTCAAGGACGGCGTGCTCGATCTCTCGCGCGTGGCGGGCGGGCTCTTCGGCGGCAGTTTCGAGATGAAGGGGAAACTGACGGCAACCGCACCGCAACCGACCGACATCGAACTCAGCACCACGGTGCGCCATGCGGACATCCGCCAGGCAGCGCGCAGCGCGGCCCAGGTCGAAATCGTCGGCGGCCAGCTCGATGCCGAGCTCTCGGTGCGAACACGCGGCGCGAGCCAGGCGGAATTGATCGCTGGATTGACCGGTTCCGGCAAATTCGCCGCGCGCGACGGCGTTGTCGACGGCTTCGACCTGCCGGGATTCAGCGCACGGCTCAATGGCCTGGACAACGCCGTCGCCTTCGTCAACCTGGCGCAAGTGGCGCTGTCCGGCGGCCGCACGCCCTTCACGCGGCTCGACGGCACCTTCGCGATCACCCAGGGCGTGCTGCGCAGCAACGACATCCGGCTCGAGGGACCCTCCGGTGCCGGCCGCGGCACGGCCATGCTCGACCTGCCGCAGCAAACCATCGATGCGCACGGCGAGTTCCATCTGACCGAACATCCCAGGGCGCCGCCCGTCGGGCTCAAGCTGACCGGTCCGCTCGACCGCCCGCAGCGCAGTTTCGAACTGCAGGAGCTGCAAGTCTATGTGCTGCAGCGCGTGGGTGGCGCCGTTCTGCGGCGCGTGCTGCCGGGCCAAGGCGGCTCGGGTCAAGGCGGCTCGGGGCAAAGCGGGTTAGGCCAAAGCGGAACGGGTGGTTCCGGAAGCGCGCCGAGCACAGGTCAGCCAGGTCAATCGGTTCGTCCCGAGGACATCCTGCGCGGCATCCTCAAGGGTTTGGGCAACCAGTAGCCTATCCGCGCTCCCCACCCGACTCGTCACCGGCCTGCCGCGACACTGCCTCCAGCACGAACACGCGGATGGCGCTGGACAAATTGCTCGAACGTCCACGGTCGATCTCCGCCACCAGCTGATTGACCGTGACGCGGCGCGCCGCGGCGATGCGCTTGAGCTCGCGCCAGAACGCGGCCTCAAGCGACACGCTCGTGCGGTGGCCGGCGATGACGACGGAACGCTTCGTGATGGCGGTGCCCGGCCGTTGCGCCGGGGGGTTGTTTGGGCGGCCTGTCATGACCACATCTTTACCAAGCCCCATTCGCCTCCGTCGCCCCCGGTGTGACGCAGGTCACTGACCGACCTGCCTATCGGGCGCAGCCTACGTCCATGCATACGCATGCGGGAGGATGGCCATGCTCACCCGTCTTTACGCAATCGCCATGGTCTTCGTCGTTCTGGCCGCGCTCTCCGGGTCGGGATGCGCCCCAATCTATGCGACGGACAAGACCGCTTTCCATAGCGAGCGCGCCGCGCCACCGAGTTATTGGCCGGATGGCTGGCCGCGTATCTGGTCGGACTGAACGGCGAACGGGTGCGTCGCGCGCAGCGGAAGCGGAGGTGATGTTGCCGCCTCGCGCTGTCGTGCTCGATAGGGCGGCCTGAGCCACGCACGGGCGGTTTGGGCCTCCCCGCGAGGGGATGCTAGACTGCCGGCATGTGGGCAAGCGGTTGCCATTCCGGCTTGCAGTCTCGGCTGACCGACCTCGTCGCGTTTGCGGCGTCTTTTCCAGACATTCGCCCTTGTCCCATGAGCGGATCAGGCAGGCCAGGATGCGGCCGGCTTTGGTCCGGCCGGCGAGGGCCAGGCCGACTCGGCTGCCCCGGGACTGGGGCCGATGCATGACCTGACGACGATCCGGCTGATCATCGGCCTCCTCCTGGCCGGGCTGGTTGTCGTCCTTTTCGGTCTCGGCTTGCGTCGTCACGTGCGCCAGGCTGGCAGATCGGCCCTCATCCAGACGACGCTCGACAACGTGCTGCAGGGTGTTTCGGTCTGGGATCGCGATCTCCGTCTCGTGACCTGCAATCAGCGCTATCTCGACCTGCTCGAGCTGTCGCCTGCGTTCGGCAAGCCGGGGACGACATTTGCCGACACGATGAAATACCTGATAACGCGCGGCGAGTTCGGACCTCATGATGATCTGGAGCGGGAACTGGCCCGCGTACTCGACCGTGTGCGCCAGCGGCCGGCACTGCAGATGACCTATGTCCGGCCCAACGGCAATACCTACGTCATTCACCGCAAGGGTCTGCCGGAAGGCGGGTTCGTCGCGACTTTCTCGGACGTCACCGAAATCTACGAGGCGGAAGCGCGACTGCGCGAAAGCGAGCGCCGCTTTGCCTCGATCGGCGAGAACCTGCCGGGCGTGATCTACCGCTTGGCGCGCCAGTCGGATGGCGGGCTTACCTATTCCTTTATCAGCCCGAAGATTCGCGATCTGCTGGGCCTGCCCGCCGAAGCGATCCAGGCCGATGCGCGCCGGCTGATCGACATGATCCACCCCGACGACCGCGCACTCCACGAGGCGGCTCTCGGAGAGTCGGCGGCCGAGGGACGTCCGGTCGACATGCTGGTGCGCGTCCTGCTGGGCCGGGGCGCGACGCGCTGGCTGCGCATGATCGCCGCACCGGTCAAATCGGGTGGCGCGGTGGTGGCCTGGGACGGCATCATTCTCGACGTCACCGACCGGCGGGCCGCCGAGGAGCAGGCGGCGCGCCACCACTCGCGCTTGATGGACGCGGTCGAGAGCATTTCGGCGGCGTTTGCGCTGTTCGATGCCGACGACCGCCTGGCGATCTGGAACCGGCGTTATCGCGATCAGTTGTTTCCTGGCCTCGGGCACATCGTCAAGGTCGGCACGCCGTTCAGGGATTTGATCCGCGCGCGGGTCGAATCGGGACTCCGGTCCGGCGGCAACGACCCTGAGGCGTGGCTCACCTGGCGTTTGCGAGAGCACCGCAATCCCACGGGTTCATGGGAGTTCCAAAGCAATGACGGTCGCTGGATGCAGGTCAACGAGCGCCGCACCGAGGAAGGTGGCGTCGCCTCGGTGTTCGTCGACGTGACCGAACTCAAGGCGCGCGAGGCGGCCCTCGCCGAAGCGCGGGCGCGATCAGAGCAGCTGCACGCCCATCTGATCGACGCGATCGAGTCGATTCCCGCAGGCTTCATGCTGTTCGATGCGCGGGACAACCTGATCATCTGCAACGAAGCGATGCGCGAGCTCTATGCGCCAATCGCCCACCTGCTGGTGCCCGGAGTCGCCTACAGCGAGATCGCCCATCACGCCCCACTTTTTCTGACCCTGCCGGCGGGAATGACGCCGTCGGAGTATGCCGAGAAGCGCATCGCCGTCCATCGCAGCGAGGATGCCAGCGACGAAGTGCAGCTCAGCGACGGCCGGTGGATCGAGGCGATCGATCGACGCACATCCGACGGCGGCGTGGTCAGCATCAGGATCGAGATCACGGACCGCAAGACCATGATCGAGGAGCTGCGCACCGCCAAGGAGCAGGCCGAGACCGCCAACCGCGCCAAGTCGGAGTTCCTTGCGCATATGAGCCATGAGCTGCGCACGCCGCTCAACGCCATCATCGGCTTTTCGGAGGTATTGCGATCGGAGATGTTCGGATCGATTGGCAATTCGCGCTATCTCGGCTATTCGAACGACATCTTCGACAGCGGTAATCATTTGCTGCAGGTAATCAGCGACATTCTCGACGTCTCCAAGGTCGAGGCCGGACGGCTCGAGCTGAGTGAATCGGCGGTCGATCTGGCCGAAATCCTGATTTCGTCCCTGCTGTTCATCGAGCCGCGGGCGCGCAGCGGCGGCGTCGAGATCGACGTCAAGCTGCCCGGCAGCCTGCCGCAGCTGCGCGGCGACGAGCTGAAGATCAAGCAGATCGCCATCAATCTGCTCTCCAATGCCGTGAAATTCACGCCGACCGGCGGCCGCATCGAGATCAGCGCCGAGCGGCAGAGCATGGGCGGCCTAGCGTTCAGCGTCAGCGACACGGGAGTCGGCATGTCGAAGGATGAACTGGCCCACGCGTTCGAGCCGTTTCGCCAGGGCCAGAGCCCTCTCAACCGCCGGCACGCCGGGACCGGGCTCGGACTCTCGCTCTGCAAGGCGCTGATCGAGCTGCACGACGGCGTCATCGAACTCGCGAGCGCGCCGGGCGGAGGCACCACGGCGACGGTGATCTTCCCGCCGGCGCGCGTGATCCAATGAACGGCATATTCCGCCCCATCATCTTCGTCACCGGCGGCGCGATCATCGCGCTCGAGCTGCTCGCCTCGCGCATCATGACGCCCTATTTCGGCGTCAGCCTCTATATCTGGACCGGTATCCTGTCGATCACGCTGATCGCGCTGGCGCTCGGCTACTATGGCGGCGGTCTGCTCGCGCGCCACGTGGTGCGGCGACGTCTGGCCGGCGACGAGCTGGTCAGCCTGTTCCTCGTGATGCCGGCCCTGGCCTCGCTGGCGTTGGCCTTCGCCTGCCTGGTCTATCCCTGGGCGTTCTATGCCTTCGCCGCAGTTCAGCTCGTGGTCGGTTCTTTCGCCGCCTGCCTCCTGCTGCTGTTCGTCCCGCTGATCACGACCTCCGCGATGAACCCGCTGCTGGTTGCGATCGAGAATGCCGCGCCGGTGGCCGGTTCGGCGCGCGAGGCGGTGGGCGACGCCGGCGCCGGGCGCGTGCTGTTCGTCAGCACTGCTGGTTCCGTCGCCGGGGTGCTCGTGACCGCTTTCGCGCTCATTCCGCACCTCAGCAACTATTCGTCGACCCTGCTGATCGGCGCGGTGCTCGGCGCCATCTCGGCGGGCGCGCCGTTCCTGCTGCATCAGGCGACGCGTCACCGGCGCCTGGTGTCGGCTGTTGGCGGCGCCGGCCTGGCGGCCTGTCTCGGCCTGCTCGCCGCGGCCGACCACTGGCTGGGCGTCGCCGGCACGATCGTGCGCAATGACCAGGTCTGGCGCATCGAGCGCACCTACAGCTCGCTGTTCAGCGCGGTCAAGGTGTTGCACGCGGCGCCGGTCGGCGCACCCGAGCGCTTCACGCGCTACTTCTACCAGGACGGCATCGTGCAGAACCGCGTCGACGACAAGGGCGTCTCGCAGACCCTGTTCACCTACGCGCTGGAGGCGATCGCCATGGGCTATCGCCCGAGCGCCAAGTCGGCGCTCATGCTCGGTCTCGGCGCCGGCATCGTGCCGATGCGCCTTGCCGAGCGAGGCGTCGCGGTCGAGATCGTCGAGATCAATCCGGCGTCCTGGCTCGCGGCGAAGACTCACTTCGGCTTCAAGCCCGAGCTTTTCAGCAACCACCTCGACGACGCGCGCAGCTTCGTGCGCGGCTGCGACAGGCGCCCGATCGACCAGCGCCACGACATCGTGCTGGTCGATCTCTTTCAGGGCGACGGCACACCCGAATACCTGATCACGCGTGGCTTCTTCGCCGACCTCAAGCGCTGCCTCAAGCCGGGCGGCATCGCCGTATTCAACACCTTTGCCGATCTCGGCGAGCTGCGCGCCTACGCTCACCTGCTGGCCACGCTCAAGGCCGAATATGCCACCGTCATGTTGTTCCGCGGCGACGCGCCGGCGGGCTCGCAGATCAACAGCTTCCTCCTCGCGACCAATGGGCCGACCGGCCGCGTCACGTCGTTCAACGTACCCAACCTTCCGTCACACCTCGAGGCCGACATGAATTGGGCGCTCGGCCGGCCGCGGCTGATCGATCACAGCGATCTCGCCGGTGGCCGCATCGTGACCGACGCCGCCAATTTCCTGCCCGCCGAGAATGCCAGGATCTACATGGCCTATCGGCGATCGGCGCTGCGCGCATTCCCGCGCCCGTTCCTGGTCAACTGACGCGGGACCGGTTGCCCGGCGGCGCGAGCCATGTGCGGTCGGCATTTCTGGGCTGATGAGTTGCGATATAATGATAAAATACCTTGAAAATTGAGGGTATCTGACCCCAAGTCATTGGCGGCCAGGTGCTTTGGGCGGCGGCAGCGTGATGGACCGGCTTGTTGCATTCATGAAGGTGGTGGAAGAGGCGCCGAACCGCACGGCCCGTGCGATTCTCGATCGCGTGCTCGGCAAAGCGCGCGAGTTGACCGGCGCCGAGGCCGGTGCCGTGTTCCTGGTGCGGCGCCGCGGCAGCCAAAGCTGGCTCGAGGCGGTCAGCGTCCAGAACGACCGGCTGAAGCCGCGCAAGGTGGACCTGACGGTTCCCCTCGACACCAAGACGGTCAGCGGCTACGTCGCTTCCACCGGCGAGATCGTCAGCATCGGGGACGTCTCCGATGCGAAGCCGGGACGCGGCTATGCCGTCGATTTCGGGCCGGATTCCCCGTCGGGCTACGACGTCCGCTCGGTGCTGTGCTTCCCGTTCAGCAGTTTCGAAGGTGATGTGCTGGGCGTGATCCAGCTGATCAATCGGCGGATCGCGGACAGCGACGTCGTCGTGCCCTTCGCGCCCGAGCACGCCGAATTGATGCGGCCGATCGATCACGTCGTCGGCCGCGCCGTCGAGCGCGCTGAGATGGTCGGCCGCATCGCGCGGCAGAACGCGCGGCTGCGCCAGCAGAACCGTGAGCTCGAGGAGCGGCGTCGGCAGATCGCCGCACTCCAGGCGCAGACCGAGGACGCGCTTCTGCTGTCGATTCAGCTGCTCGCCAAGGCGGCCGAAATCTACGACGACGTCACGGGCAACCATATCCAGCGCGTCAACGAGTACAGCTACGTGCTGGCCACGCATCTCGGCATGCCGCGCGAGTTCTGCGACGAGATCCGCTACAGCGCGCAACTCCACGACGTCGGCAAGATGAGCGTCGATGCAGCCGTGCTGAAGAAGCGCGGTAGCCTGACCGAGGACGAGCGCGCCGAGATGGATCGCCACCCGGTCTACGGCTACGAGATCCTCCGCCAGTCACCGCGCCTGCGCATGGCGGCGGACATCGCGCTCTGCCACCACGAGAAATGGGACGGCACCGGCTATCCCAACCGGCTCAAGGGTGAGGAGATCCCGATCGCCGCGCGGATCGTGCAGATCGCCGATGTTTACGACGCGCTGCGCGATGCGCGACCCTACAAGAATGCGATCGACCATGAGCAGGCCTGCCAGATCATGATGAGCGGCGACGAGAAGCTCAATTCCGTCGGCCATTTCGATCCGCGCTTATTGGGTGTATTCGCGGAGCACCACGCCGAGTTCGACCGCATCTGGCGAGAGCTGCGCGACTGACCACCGCCGTCCGGCTTGACGGGGAGGGGATGACCGCTAGATTCCCTTTTGACCCGCAAGCAGGAGGCCCTCATGACCGGACGACCCGCTAAGCCGCAATCGAATCGCGGATTTGCCCTCACGCGTCGAGCATTCGCCGCGGGTGCAGTCGGCCTGGCCGCCGCCGCGAGCTTGCCGCGGGCGCGCGCGCAGACGCTTGCACCACTCAAGATCGGCGTCCTCCTGCCCAAGACCGGGGTGCAGGCCTTCTTCGGCCAATCCTGCCAACGCGGCGCCGACATCGCGCCGGCCCTGCTGGCCGAGCTCGGCTACGCGGTCAAGATCGAGCTGATGAATGCCGATACCGAGACCAGCGTCGACACGGCGCGCGCGCGCGCCGAGAAGCTGATCAATGACGGCGCCAACGTGCTGATCGGTCCATTCGATTCGGGCGCGGCCACCGCCATCGCCCAGGTCGCCGAGCAGCGCGGCGTGCCGTTCGTGATCAACATCGCCGCGGCGCCGCAGATCACCGAGCAGGGTTACAAGTTCGTGTTCCGAAATTTCCCGACCTCGGGGATGCTGATCACCAATGGCCTGACGCTGATGAAGGACATGTTCAAGGCGACCGGCACGACGCCCAAGACCGCGGTGTTCATGCACGTCAACGACACATTCGGCCAGGCCAACCGCAATGCCGTCGAGGCCCTTTTCCCGCGCTTCGACATGCCGTTCAGGATTCTCGACACGATCTCCTACGATCCCGCCGCGCGCGACCTGTCGGTCGAAGTGGCCAAGGCCAAGGCGACCCAGGCCGAGCTGCTCATGGTGACGACGCGCATCAACGACGCGATCCTGCTGATCCGCGAGATGGTCAAGCAGCGCTGGGAGCCCATGGGCGTCATGAGCCCCGGCTCGCCCGGCATGTACGAGGAACAGTTCTTCACCAGCCTCGGCAAGAATTCCGATTTCATGGTGTCCAACGTTCCCTGGTTCAATCCGCGCTCCGAGGTCGCGAGCTTGGTCACCGCCGCCTTCAAGAAGCAGTTCCCGAACGACCGGATGATTGGCCACATCTTCAATGTCGGCTTCACCTTCGAGGCCGTGCTGACCGCAGCCGACGCATACCAGCGCGCGAAGTCGACCGACGGCAAGGCGCTCGCCGAGGCGCTGCGCGCCACGAAGATCGCCAAGCGCGTCATGATCGGGGGACCGATCGCCTTCGACGCCAAGGGGCAGAATGTCGAAATCGGCGCCGCGGCACTGCAGAACCGCAACGGCGAGCCAAAGGTCGTGCTGCCGGCCGAGGCGGCCGAGGCGGCACCGGTCTTTCCGATGCCGGGCTGGACCAAGCGCGGCTAGCGCCGCCCAGCATCGGAGATGCCGCTCGAGCTGGTTCTGAACGTCGCCGTCGGCGGCGTCCTGACCGGGCTCGTCTATGGGCTGATGGCGCTCGGGCTGTCGGTCATCTTCGGCGTCATGCGCGTGGTCAATTTCGCCCATGGCGAGATGATGACCATCGCCATGTATGCCGCCGTGATCGCCTTCGCGCAGTGGCAGCTCGATCCCTTCCTCATGCTGCTGCCCGTCGCGGGCGGCCTGTTCCTGTTCGGATACGCGCTGCAGGCCGGCCTGATCAATCCTTTCATTGCCCGGCCGGAGCATTCCCAATTCATCCTGCTCGTCGCCGTCGCGATCATCATGGTCAACGGCTTGCTGATGGCGTTCGGGCCGAACGCGCGCAACGTGCTGGTGCCATACGCGCTCGATTCCTTCGAGTTTGGCCCGCTGCTGGTCGACAAGGTCAGGCTCTATGCCGCGGTGGCGTCGCTCGGCCTGGCGGCGGCGCTGTTCGTCTTCTTCCGTGGCACGCGCACCGGCAAGGCCATTCGCGCCGCAGCCGACAACCACACCGGCGCGCTGGTCGTCGGCCTCAATGTCCAGCGGCTCTATGCGCTGACCTTCGGTCTCGGCTCGGCCTGCGTCGGTGCCGCGGGCTGCCTGATGGCGCTGCTGATCGATGTGACGCCGACACTCGGGCCGGTCTACACCCTGCTCGGCTTCGTGATCGTCATCGTCGGCGGCCTCGGCAGCATGGCGGGCGCGCTGCTCGGCGGTGTGCTGATCGGGTTGTCCGAGGCGCTCGCCGGCCTGTTCCTCGTTCCCTCGGCCAAGAGCATGGTCAGCTTTGCGCTGCTCATACTCGTGCTCCTCATCCGCCCGCACGGCCTGCTGGGGCGGTCGACATGAGGATTGCCGGACTCCCCCTGCTGGCTGGCCTCGACCGGCGCGCCGTGACGCTGCTGGCGCTTCTTCTGATCGGTCTGCTGTTCGTGCCGGCGGTTGCCGGTCCCTATCTGCTGTCGATCATGATCCTTGTGCTCTATTTCGCCTATGTCGGGCAGGCCTGGAACGTGATGATGGGCATGGCGGGCCAGCTCTCGCTCGGCCATTCGCTCTATGTCGGTTTGGGCGCCTATGTCGCCGCGGCGCTGTTCGTCCATGCCGGCATCGGCCCGTGGATCGGCGCGCTGGCGGCCATGGCGGTCGCGACTCTGGCCGGAGCCGTCATCGGCTATCTCGCCTTCCGCTTCCGCGTCGGCGGCGTCTACTTCGCGCTGCTGACCATCGCCTTCGCCGAGTTCACGCGCATCGGCTTTGATCACATGACGTGGCTCGGCGGCTCCGCCGGTCTGTTCCTGCCGGTGGCCCAGCGCGAGCGCAACGACCTCTGGTCGCTGCGCGGCGATCCGGTCATGTTCTACTACGTGATCCTGGGCATGGCGGTCACGGCGTTGGCACTGTGCCGGCACCTCGCCCGCAGCCGCATCGGCTTCTATTGGCGCGCCATTCGCGAGGACCCGGTCGCCGCCGAGGCGCTCGGCATCGACGTGTTCCGCTACAAGATGCTCGCAGCGATGGCATCCTCGGCGATGACGGCGCCGGCCGGCGTGTTTTTCGCATTCTACTACAACAATCTCTTCCCCGAGCAGATCTTCTCGATGCTGCGCTCGATCGAGCTCATCCTCGGGCCGATCATCGGCGGGCTGGGCACGCTGTTCGGCCCCGTGCTGGGCGCCTTCGTCCTGACCATTCTTGCCGAAGCGCTGCAGGAGGCATTGCAGACGCTCGGCTGGCAGATTCCTGGCATCAAGCAGGTCTTCTACGGCTTCTGTCTCCTCCTCGTGATCGTGTTCCTGCCCAACGGCATCTGGCCGCCGCTGGCGCGCCGGCTCGGCCTGGACGTCCGATGACCGCCGCGCTCGAGGTCGTGAATCTCAGCAAGAGCTTCCGCGGCCTGCGGGCTGTCGTCGATGTCGAGTTCACCGCGGCAGCCGGTGTCGTTACCGCCGTCATCGGCCCGAATGGCGCCGGGAAGACCACGCTCTTCAACTTGATTGCGGGCGCGATCAAGCCCGATGCCGGAAGCGTCCGCTTCGGCGGGACCGACATCACCGGCTTGCGCCCCGATCAGATCTGCCGCGCCGGCATCGGCCGCACTTTTCAGCTGGTGCGGCCCTTTGCCGGCCTCACGGTCGAGGAGAATGTCACGGCCGGCGCGCTGATGCGCGAGCCGGATGTCGCAGCCGCGCGCGTCCATGCGAATGAGATCCTGGCCTTGCTCGATCTTTCCGATCGCCGCCGCCGCCTCGCCGCGGAGCTGACTTTGCCCGACCGCAAGCGTCTTGAGCTTGCCCGCGCCCTGGCGACGCAGCCGACTCTGCTACTGCTCGACGAGGTCATGGCCGGCCTCAGGCCGACCGAGACCGATCGCATGGTCGAGACGCTGACCCGGTTGAACCGCGAGAGGGGATTGACCATCGTGCTGATCGAGCACGTCATGCGCGCCGTCATGGCGTTGGCGGGGAAGGTCATCGTGCTGCATCACGGCGAGAAGATCGCCGAGGGCAGCCCCGCCGCAGTGGCAACCGATCCGGCAGTGGTCGAGTCCTATCTCGGTGCGGAGGTCGCCTGAATGCTGGCGATCCGGGAGCTCGAACTCGACTATGGCGGCGCGCGCGCGCTCGATGGCGTGTCGCTCGACGTCGCCACCGGCGAGATCGTCGCCATCGTCGGGGCCAACGGCGCCGGCAAGACCTCGCTGATCCGCGCCATCGCCGGCATGGCCAAGGCGAGCGCGGGGCGCATCTTGTGGCATGGACGCGACATTCTGGGCTGGCCGGCGCATCGCGTTTGCGATCTCGGCATCGGCCAGGTCGCCGAGGGCCGCCAGGTCTTTCCCAGCCTCAGTGTCGAGGAAAACCTGGAGATGGGCGCGGTCATCCCGCGCGCGCGAGCGGCTGCGCACGCCAACCTGACGCGCGTATGGGCGATGTTCCCGCGTCTTGCCGAGCGGCGTCGCCAGGACGCCGGCACGCTGTCGGGGGGCGAGCAGCAGATGCTGGCGATCGGACGCTGCCTGATGGGCGCGCCGGAGCTCATCCTGTTCGACGAGCCGTCGCTCGGCCTGGCGCCCGCGCTGGTTCGCCAAGTCTTCGACACGATCGCCGCACTCAATCGCGATGGGCTGACGGTCGTGCTGGTCGAACAGAACGTCGCCCAGTCGCTGGTGCTCGCGACGCGCGCCTACGTGCTCGAAACCGGCCGCATCGTCATCTCCGGGACCGGACGGGAGCTGCTCGGCGACGATCGCGTCAGGCGTGCCTATCTCGGGAATTAGATCGTCCCACCTGCGTTGATGGTTGACGCGGCTTGCGGACAACCGCAGCCAGCCCAACTCTCACCCCGCACGACGACCCGACGACATGCCAATGCCTGCGCCGCTCATCGCCTTTGCGCTATCGCTCATGTTGGCAGGCGCTGTCGGATCGACGACGGCCGGCGATCTGTCGTCCGCGGTCCCGTCCGGCAATGCGACGTCCGTCATTGGCTCGGAAGAGGCGGCCCGCCTGATTGGTCGGCTCGAGGATCCGGACGAACGCGCGCGCCTGATACGGGAGCTGCGCGCGCTGACCGGGGCCGAGGCGCGGCTCGATCCGCCGACGCCCGCCCAACAGCCAGCTCCCGAGGCGGGTGGCGCGCAGGTCTTGCAAGCTCTATCGCAAGGCGTCGGCGCCTTCGGCACCTCGATCGAAGCCGCCATGCGCAGCGTCGCCGACTGGCCTCGCCTGGGGACGTGGTTGCACACGCAGTTCACCTCACCCGAGCGGCAAAGCTTCTGGACAGCCGTGCTGGTCGGCGTGGCGATGGTGCTCGGGTCCGGTCTCGTGGCCGGCGCGGCGGCCCGGCTAGCCGTTTGGCGCCTTCGCGCGCGTCTTGTCAATCCCGGCGAGGTCCGGGTCGGACCACGAGCGATGCGCCTGTTGGGTTACACGTTGGTCGAGCTCGTGCCGGTGGCGGCCTTCGCGGGCACGGCCTATGCGGTGCTCGCCCTCGTGCGACCCGAGGACGTGATCCGGCTGATCGCCCTGGCGGTGGTCAACGCGGTCCTCTTCGTTCGTCTGGGCTGCGTCATCGCGGCGCTGATCTTCAGCCCCTTCGCGCCGTCGCTCCGCCTGTTCCGCATGGACGGCGAGAGCGCAGCTTACGCCTACATCTGGATCCGGCGCCTGTTGATCGCAGCGGTCTACGGGTACTCCACCCTGCAGCTTGCCGTGCTCGTCGGATTGCCCGCGCGTGCCTACGCGGTGTTGCTGAATGTGCTGGGCCTGATCGTCGCTCTGCTGATCGCCGTCATTCTCATGCAGAACCGCGACAGCGTGGCGCGCCTGATCCGCGGCGCTGGAGATCCCACCAAGCCGCGGATCGCGCGCGTCAGAGGCTGGCTGGCGCGGTACTGGCACGTCCTGGCACTGGCCTATCTGGTCATCGTCTACCTCGTTTGGGCGACCGAAATCCGTGGCGGCTTCGGCTATGTCCTGCGCGGCACGCTGCTGTCGATCGCGGTTGTCGTGCTGGCGCACTGGGCCATTCGGCTCGCGGGCAAGGGGATTGAGGCGCTGCTCCAGGTCAACCGTCAGCTTTTGCAGCGCTATCCAATGATCGAATCTCGCGTCAACCGCTATACCTCGCTGCTGAGACGCGTGATGGTCGTGGTCGTTCAGGTGGTGGCGGTGCTGGCAATGCTTGCGAGCTGGCGCATCGACGTCGGTGCCGTGGTCGGTGCGATCATCGCCTCGGAATTCGCGGTGAGGATCGGCGGGGTCGTGCTCATTCTCGCCCTGGCGGCGCTGGGCTGGGAGGTGATCGACGGGATGATCGCGGTCTATCTCGAACGGAGGGACGCCGCCGGCCATGCAGTCGCCATCGGCCGTCGTGCCCGGACCCTGCTGCCGCTCCTGCGCAACGTCGTGTGGATCTTGATCTCCGTGCTCGCGGTCTTGACCGTGCTGTCCCAGATCGGCCTCAACATCGGGCCGCTGCTGGCCAGCGTCGGCATCGTCGGGTTGGCGGTCGGCTTCGGCGCTCAGACCCTGGTCAAGGACGTGATCACCGGCGTCTTCATGTTGTTCGAGGACACGGTCAATGTCGGCGACGTCGTATCGATCAACAACATCGGCGGCCTGGTCGAAGGCATGACGATCCGCACGATCCGCCTGCGCGACCTGTCGGGGGTCGTGCACACGATTCCGTTCAGCTCGATCACCACCGTGAGCAACATGACCAGGGAGTACGCATATCACCTGGTCGATGTCGGGGTCGGCTACGGCGAGAATACCGACGAGGTGGTCGCCTCCCTGCGTGAAGTGTTCGAAGACTTGCGCAAGGATCCCGTGCTTGGCCGCGACATCATCGGCGATCTCGAGGTGCTTGGTGTCGATCGGTTCGAGGATTCCGCCGTGTTCGTCCGCGCCCGGATCAAGACGCTGCCGATCCGGCAATGGGACGTCGGACGCGAATTCAACCGCCGCATGAAGCAGAAGTTCGATGCGGCCGGCATCGCCTTCGCAGCACCGCGACGTCTCGTCCAGGTCGACCGCGATGCCGTCGAAGGCGACCAAGAGGCGCGGGGCGATAGGACGGACCGGTTGACCGATCAGGGTGGGAGGCGGCGCAAGAGTGGATGATGGGCAGCGCTGCCCGCCATCGACGATGCTTGCCCCGCCGGTTCAATCGGATAGCATGGCCGCCATGATCAAGCGCCGTCATCTCCTGGCGCTTGCCGTCGCATTGACGGCAGCGCCATTCGCCTTCGCGCAGTCCCGCCCATCCGTCCAGGTCGAGCAGGCCTGGGCACGCGCGACCGCCGGTCAGATGCGCACCGGTGCCGCCTACATGACGCTGGTCAACACCGGCACCGAACCCGACCGGCTGATCGCCGTCGCGACACCGGCGGCGGACAAGGCGGAGCTGCACACCCATGTGATGGAGGGTGACGTCATGCGCATGCGCGCCCTGACGGCGGTCGAGGTCAATCCAGGTTCCCCCTCGGTGCTCAAGCCCGGCGGCTTGCATGTCATGCTGATGGGCCTGAAGGCGCCGCTCAAAGCCGGCGACAGCTTCGCCCTCGCGCTGACCTTCGAGAAGGCTGGCCGGATCGAGACCACCGTCAAGGTCGGCGCCGCCGGCGCTTCCGGCCCCGGCGCCTCGGATGGGCATGGCGCCCACCAGCACAAGGGCCACGGTTCCTGATCGTTCCATTGGGGGTTCGCATGCTTGAAACGACGATTGCCGGCAGCCTGCCCAAGCCGAGCTGGCTCGCCAAGCCGCTCATGCTGTGGGCGCCATGGCAGCTCGAGGGCGACCGGCTCGCCGAGGGAAAGATCGACGCCACCGTGCTGTCGATCAAGGAGCAGGAGGACGCCGGCATCGACATCGTCAGTGACGGCGAGCAGGCGCGCCAGCACTTCGTCCACGGTTTCCTGGTCGGCCTCGACGGCATCGACTTCGACAAGAAGGTCGTGATGGGCATCCGCAAGGATCGCTACAAGGCCGAAGTGCCTTCTGTGACCGGGCCGATCCGCCGTCGCGGCCCGGTGCACAGCGCCGAGGCGCGCGCCGCGCGCGTTCACACGCGGCGCAAGCTGAAATTCACGCTGCCCGGGCCGATGACGATCGTCGACACCATCGCCGACAACCACTACGGCGACAAGGTGAAGATGGCGATGGCGTTTGCCGAGGCGCTCAACGAGGAGGCGCGCGAGCTCGAGAAGCTCGGCGTCGACGTGATCCAGTTCGACGAGCCCGCCTTCAACGTCTACATGGACGAAGTGCGCGACTGGGGCATCGTGGCGCTCGAGCGCGCGGCGCAGGGCGTGACGTGCAAGACCGCCGTACACATCTGCTACGGCTACGGCATCAAGGCCAACATCGACTGGAAGGCGACGCTGGGTTCCGAGTGGCGCCAGTACGAGCTGACATTCCCGGTGATCGCCCGAAGCAAGATCGGCGGTGTGTCGCTCGAATGCGCGAACTCGCACGTGCCGCTCGACCTGATGAAGCTGCTGGAGGACAAGGACGTGCTGGCGGGCGCCATCGACGTGGCGAACGAGCGCATCGAAACGCCGGAGGATGTCGCCGCCAACATCCGCGCGGCGCTCAAATTCGTGCCGGCCAACCGGCTCTATCCGTGCACCAATTGCGGCATGGCGCCGCTCGCGCGCGACGTCGCCATGGGCAAGCTCAAGTCGCTGGCCGCGGGCGCGGCGATCGTCAGGCGCGAACTGGCTTAAGTGTGTGATGAATCTGTTGGCTTCCGCCAAGCTCACCCTATCGATATATACATCCGATAAACTCTTATTGGGTCTATTCCTCGCTTTCGCATTGGTGGTGCCGGCACGAGCCGGAGATGCCTACACGTCGGAGGTTTTCGTCAGGGCGCTCTATGCACTGAGTCAATCCAAGTTTTTGAAGGCTCCTCGACGTTTCAGATGGAATTGAAGAGATCGGGGAGCGGTGCGCCGAGCAGGTAGATGATGGTGACGTAGGTCGCGGTCTTTCTGTAGCCGCGCGCCCGCGCGCGGGCGGCCTGGAACAGTC
>VGDO01000055.1 GCA_016869645.1 Alphaproteobacteria bacterium | reverse complement strand
ACCGTTCAACCCGGGGCGCTGCGGCGCCAACACGAAGGCATAACGAGGGAGGCAATAATGGCCAACACCGTGAAGATGACGGTGAACGGCAAGGCCGTGTCGGGCGACGTCGAAGCCCGCACGCTCTTGGTCCAGTTCCTGCGCGAGAATCTGGGACTGACGGGCACGCATGTCGGCTGCGACACCAGCCAGTGCGGCGCCTGCGTCGTCCATGTCGACGGCCAATCGGTCAAGAGCTGCACTTTGCTCGCCGTCCAGGCGAACGGCTCCAAGGTCACCACGATCGAGGGCCTCGCCCCCGCCGGCGGCGACCTGCATCCGATGCAGGCGGCCTTCCGCGAGCATCACGGGCTGCAATGCGGCTTCTGCACGCCGGGCATGGTCATGAGCGCGGTCGACCTCGGCAAGCGCAACAAGGCGCCGAGCGAGCAGGAAGTGCGCGAGTGGCTCGAAGGCAACATCTGCCGCTGCACCGGCTACCACAACATCGTCAAGGCGGTGATGGCCGGCTGTCGCGCGATGGCCGCCGGACCTGCAAAAGCCGCCGCAGCGAAGGGAGGCGATGATGACTGATACCGGCATTGGCGCATCGGTCCGCCGCCGCGAGGACTATCGTTTCCTCACCGGCAAGGGACAGTACACGGACGACCTCAACCGTCCGCACCAGACTTACGCCTACGTCCTGCGTTCGCCGCACGCGCACGCCGAGATCAAGGGCATCAAGACCGACAAGGCGAGGAAGGCCTCCGGCGTCGTCGCTGTCTTCACCGGCGCCGACATGGCGGCCGACCAGGTCGGCGGCCTGCCCTGCGGCTGGCTGGTCCACTCCAAGGACGGCTCGCCCATGGTCGAGCCGCCGCACCCCGTGATCGCCGTCGACCGCGTGCGCCATGTCGGCGATCCGGTCGCCGTCGTCGTCGCCGAGAGCCTCGGCCAAGCCAAGGATGCGGCCGAACTGATCGACGTCAACTACAAGACGCTCGCCGCCATCATCAAGACCGCCGATGCCGCCAAGCCGGGCGCACCGCAGGTCTGGGAGCAGGCCAAGAACAACACCTGCTACGACTGGCACATCGGCGACAAGGCGGCGACCGATGCCGCCTTCGCCAAGGCGGCCCATGTCACCAAGCTCGATCTGATCAACAACCGGCTCGTCGCCAACGCGATCGAGCCGCGCGCGGCGATCGGCGAATACAACACGGGCGACGGCCAGTACACGCTCTACACGACGAGCCAGAACCCGCACGTCATCCGGCTGCTGATGGGCGCCTTCGTGCTCAAGCTGCCCGAGCACAAGCTGCGCGTCGTGGCGCCCGACGTCGGTGGCGGCTTCGGCTCGAAGGTCTATCACTACGCCGAAGAGGCCATCGTCACCTGGGCGTCGAAGAAGGTCGGCCGGCCGATCAAGTGGACGGCCGACCGCTCCGAATCCTTCATGTCGGATGCGCAGGGCCGCGATCACGTCACCCATGTCGAGCTGGCGCTCGACGGCGAGGGCAAGTTCCTCGGCCTGAGGGCGAGCACGATCGCCAACCTGGGCGCCTATCTCTCGACCTTCTCGACCTGCATTCCCACATATCTGCACGGCACGCTGCTCGCCGGCGTCTACACCACGCCCGCGATCTATTGCGAGGTGCGCGCCGTGTTCACGCATACCGTGCCGGTCGACGCCTATCGTGGCGCCGGCCGTCCGGAGGCGTGCTTCCTGCTCGAGCGCGTCGTCGACAAGGCGGCCGACGAGATGAGGATGGATCCGGCCGAGATCCGCCGGAAAAACTTCATCCCGAAGAGCGCATTCCCGTACCAGACACCGGTCGCTCTGCAGTACGACACCGGCAACTACCACGCCACGCTCGACCAGGCGCTCAAGGCGGCCAACTATGCCGGCTTCGCCGGGCGCAAGGCCGAGGCGAGGCGGCGCGGCAAGCTGCGCGGCATCGGCATCGCCTCGTATATCGAGGCGTGCGGCATCGCGCCGTCCAACGTCGTCGGCTCGCTCGGCGCGCGCGCCGGCCTCTACGAAGCCGCCCAGGTGCGCGTGCACCCGACCGGCTCGATCAGCGTCTTCACCGGCAGCCATCAGCACGGACAAGGCCACGAGACCACCTTCGCCCAGGTCGTCGCCGACAAACTGGGCGTGCCGATCGAGAACGTCGACATCGTCCATGGCGACACCAAGCAAGTGCTGTTCGGCATGGGCACCTATGGCTCGCGCTCGATCGCGGTCGGCGGCACTGCGATCATGCGCGCGCTCGACAAGGTGATCGCCAAAGGCAAGAAGATCGCCGCTCACATGCTCGAAGCGGCCGAGGCCGACATCGAGTTCAAGGACGGCAAGTTCCAGGTGAGCGGCACCGACAAGGCCAAGGCCTTCGGCGAGGTGGCGTTCGCGTCATACGTGCCGCACCACTACCCGCTCGACAAGGTCGAGCCGGGCATGGATGAGACGGCATTCTACGATCCGCTCAACTTCACCTTCCCATCCGGCTCATATGTCTGCGAGGTCGAGGTCGATCCCGACACCGGAACGACGACGATCGTCAACTTCGTCGCATCGGACGATTTCGGCAACATCATCAATCCGATGATCGTCGAGGGCCAGGTCCATGGCGGTCTCGTCCAGGGCATCGGTCAGGCGCTGCACGAGAACTGCGTCTACGACGAGAAATCGGGCCAACTCCTGACCGGCTCCTACAACGACTACTGCATGCCGCGTGCCGACGACGTGCCCTCGTTCACGGTCGAGACCAGCAACGAGGCCACGCCCTGCACGCACAACCCGCTGGGCGTGAAGGGCTGCGGCGAGGCGGGCGCCATCGGCGCTCCGCCGGCGGTGATCAATGCCATCGTCGACGCGCTCAGCGAATATGGCGTCAGCCACATCGAAATGCCGGCGACGCCGGAACGCGTGTGGCGCGCCATCCACGGATCGAAGCGTGCCCAGGCTGCTGAATAATCCGGCCGCTGAATAAGGGAGGAACCAACCATGCGCGATTTCAAGTATCACCGCCCCGGAAACCTGGCGGCCGCGGCCAAGGCGGCTGGCAAACGCGATGCCAAGCTGATGGCCGGTGGCATGACTCTGATCCCGACCATGAAGCAGCGTCTGGCCAGCCCGTCCGACGTGGTCGACCTCGGCGCCATCAAGGAGCTGAGCGGCATCAAGAAGGACGGCAAGTCGATCGTCATCGGCGCCATGACGCGTCACGACGACGTCGCCCAGTCGGCAGCGATCAGGAAGGCAATCCCGGCGCTCGCCGATCTTGCCGACGGCATCGGCGATCCTCAGGTGCGCAACCGCGGCACGATCGGCGGCTCGATCGCCAACAATGACCCGGCCGCCGACTACCCGGCCGGCTGCCTCGCACTGGGCGCGACCATCATCACCAATAAACGCAAGATCGCGGCCGACGATTTCTTCAAGGGCTTGTTCGAGACGGCGCTCAAGGATGGCGAGATCATCAAGGCCGTCAGCTTCCCGGTGCCGCAGAAGGCGGCCTACATGAAGTTCCCGAACCCTGCGTCGCGCTATGCGATCGTCGGCGTCATGGTTGCCAAGACGAAGGATGGCGTTCGCGTCGCGGTCACCGGCGCCGGCCAGGACGGCGTGTTCCGACACAAGGATGCCGAGACCGCGCTTGCCAGGGACTTCAAGTCGAGCGCGCTCGACAGCCTCAAAACCGATGCCAAGAAGCTGAACAGCGACATCCACGCCTCGGCCGAGTATCGCGCCCATCTGGTCGGCGTCATGGCACGGCGTGCGGTGGCCGCCTGCGGCTGAGCCGCCTTTCCCCTCATCATTGATGGGCGGCGCGGAGCGATCCGCGCCGCTTTTTTTGCCTATCGCGCTCAGGGCCCGGTGATCTTTCGGAGGATGTGACGGCCGTCACACCCGGAATCGACACCTCATCGGATCATTTTTCGATGAGCTGGAGATCAGCGTGAGCGGCATGCGCATCTCGACCCTCGGAATCGAGCTCGGTCCGTACAATTCGTCGACCGGGCGCGCCGGCGCCATGCTGTTCGATCACCGACTCGACCGGATCTTCAACGAATTCGGCCGACCCGACGATTCCGGCAATCCAAACAAGGCATTGCAGAACGAAATCTCGTTCGCCTTCCGGGCCGAGCGCGGCGCCCAGGTGACGGCGCCGATCGATGCCTTCGTGCAGCGGGTCGAAACCGATCCTTCGGTCGGCGATGCCGAGCTGCACCTCTTCCCGCTCGACAACCCGAGCTTCATGATCGTCATCGATCATGTCATCAACGTGAGCGTCGCCGCCGGCGACGTGATCCGGGCCGGGCAGGTCTATGCCGCCGCCACCGGCCGCGCGCCAAACGGCAATTATTACCCCTACGAGATCCAGACAGCGCAGATCGACAGCGACGTCTCGGTCAGTCCGTGGACCTACTACGATCCTGCGACGCTCGGCGCCGCCAAAGCCTCGATCCTGCAGCTCACCCGCGATTGGGAGAGCTACAAGGGCAACGGGTCGGTCTACAATGAGTCCGGCTGGATCGACACCGGCGTGATCCTGTCGAGCGTCGACAATCCCATTAACCGGTTCGCCACTTCCGGAACCGCCGGTGCTGATCGGTTGGTCGGCAACAACGGCATCGACTTCCAATATGCCGGCGCCGGCAACGACACGATGTCGGGTGCCGCCGGCAACGACCTGCTCTACGGCGGCGACGGTGCCGACATCATCTACGGCAACACCGGCATCGACATCGTCATGGGCCAGGGCGGCGACGATCGCCTGTTCGCAGGCCAGGGCAATGATCTTGTGCATGGCGCCGACGGCGCCGACACGGCCTATGGCAACTTCGGCAACGACGTCGTCGCCGGCGACGCCGGCAATGACGTTCTCTATGGCGGCCGCGACAACGACACGCTGCTCGGCGGCGCCGGCGACGACGTGCTGCTCGGCGGAATCGGCAACGATTTGCTGTCCGGCGGCAGCGGCGCGGACATGCTGCGGCCATCGGCCGGCAACGACACGGTGGACGGCTTCTCCTTCGGCGAAGGCGACCGCATCGCCATCTCGGCCGCGGACAGCTACAGCATCGGCACGGAGGCCGGCGGCGCCGCCGTCATCGCTTTCGGCGGTGGCGGCAACCTCACGCTCGCCGGCATCGTTCCCCAGGCCATCACGGGCGACTGGTTCGTGACGTTCTAGGCTCCGGCGTTGCGGGGAACATCCCTCTCCCCCGGCCGTTGTCCTCATACCCGCGACAAAGCCGGTAGGGCAAAAAGTGCCATGTCACGACGGGCGCGCTTTTTCGGTATTTTCGGTGGCCTTTTCGCGACATTGATTGTGGCCGTGATCGCGGCGGTCCTGTTGTTCGACTGGAACGTGTTCCGCGCGGCGGTCGAATTGCGCGCCTCGCTGGCGCTCGGTCGTCCCGTCACGATCAGCGATCTGCAGGTGCGCTTCATCGATCGCGAGCTTCTCCGGCAGGATCCTTGGAGCTTCGAATGGGCCCGCTACGCCATCGTCTCGGCGCATGGCATCGTCGTCTCTGATCCCGCAGAGATGTCCAGCGACTCCTCGACGCCCATCGTCGCGGCGACCAAGGCGAAGGCCGTCAAGTCCGAACCCCCCACAGGTGATCCGTCCCTGGTGCATCAGCCGGTGTCGCCGACCATGCAATCGGTAGACCCCACCGCCGTTCCGGTGCCCACACCGGCGGTCATGCCGCCGACCGAGTTGGCAGCGGCAAAGGCCACGCGGGAGAAAGCGGCCGCAGACAAGGCAGCGGCCGACCGGGTCGCGGCCGGCGCCAGGGCCAAGACGGGTTCGGAGACGTCGGGCAAGACGCAGGCCGCAAACACGGCGCAAGCCACCAAGCCGGCACCCGCCGGACAGGCGACATCGCGCCAGGGTCAGATCGCACAGGGCCAGGCGGGAAACGCCCCCGCAGCACAGGGCCAGATGACCATTGGTCAACCCACGACCGCGCCCTCCCCGACCGCCAAGAATCCGACGCCCCAGGTCGAGCCCGGTCACACATCGGAAATCGAGCGCGTGGTCGCGCGCGTCGACATGTTCAAGGCATGGTATGGCGGCATCAGCATTCCCGAAATCATCATCGACCGCCCGCGAACCCGCCTCGAGCGCAAGCCATCGGGCGCATCGAACTTCTATTTCGAGCCGCCGAGCGGCAATGGCGACGGCATGGGTGCCGGAGTGCACATCGGCCAGCTCACCATCAATGACGGCCGGCTCCGCTACATTAATCCCATGACCAAGACCGACGTCGACGTCGCCGTTCATACCGCGCCCGATCCGAAAGGTGGATTGTCCCAGATCGTGTTCGATGGCGGCGGGCGTCACGGCGGGGTGCCGACGCGCATCAACGTGCGCGGTGGCTCGCTTCTTTCGCTGCGCGAAGCCCAGGTCAAGAAATATCCCGTCAACCTGCAATGGCAGGTCGGCGAGACGCGCATCAGGCTGACGGGCACGCTGGAGGATCCTCTGACCTTCGCCGGCCTCGACGCGGTTCTCGAAATAAGCGGACCGGACCTGGCCAAGCTGTATGACATTCTGGGCATCGCGCTGCCGCCGAGCGCGCCCTACAGGCTCACAGGACACGTCGTCTACTATGCGAACCACGTGTGGTTCGAGAGGTTCGACGGCACGCTGGGCAGCAGCGACCTGTCGGGCACCTTGACCGTGAGGACAGGTGGACCGCGGCTGCGCCTCGACGGCGACCTCAAGTCGCGCAAGATGGTGCTGGCCGATCTCGCCGGCTTCATCGGCACCCCGCCCAGCGAGGCCAAGGCGCCCACAGCCGACGGCAAGGCGCTGCCGACCGATCCCGTGAATGTCGAGAAGCTCAATTCCATGGACGCGCACGTGAAATACCGCGCGCAGCGCCTGGAGACGGAGAACCTGCCGCTCGACGACCTCAGCGCCGTTCTCGACCTGGAGAACGGGCGCTTCCGTCTCACGCCGCTCGCCTTCGGCATCGGCGAAGGCCAAATCGAGACCAAGGTCGACATGAACGCGCGCGTGGCGCCGCCGCAGATCGCGATCGAGGCGGAATTCCGAAACGTCGACCTTCACCGCATCATGCAGCAAACCAAGATCTTCGAGGGCGCGGGCAAGGTCGGCGGCCGGGCGAAGCTCGTCAGCACCGGCACTTCCGCCGCGGAAGTCATGGCGCATGCGGACGGCGGCATGACGCTCGCCATGTCGGGAGGCCAGATCGACGCGATCCTGATCGAACTGGCCGGCATCGACCTGCTCGAGGCGGCCGGCATCAAGCTCACCGACAAGGACAAGAAGTTCGGCATTCGCTGCATGATTGCCGATCGCGACATCAAGCAGGGCGTGTTCACGACCAAGACCTTCGTGTTCGACACCGAGGACACCAACATCCTCGGCGGCGGATCGATCGACTTCCGCGACGAGACGCTGAATTTCCGCCTCGAGCCTCACCCGAAAGACATGAGCTTCCTGACGTTCCGCACCCCGGTGAACATCACGGGCTCGCTGATCCGGCCGAGCGTGACGCCCGACGCGGTGCTGACCGGCGGCCGCATCGCGGCGATGATCGGCCTTGGCGTGCTGCTGACGCCGCTTGGCGCGCTCATTCCGACGATCGAGCTGGGATTGGGCGCGGACAGCGATTGCGCCGCCCTGTTGGCGCAGGCCCAGCGCGACGGCCGACAAGTCTCGCCCGACGCAGCGCCGCCGCCGCAGAGGCCGCGCAGCAAGGCGACCGCCAGCAAGCCCGGCGCCGCTCCACCCGCGCCCGGAACCAAGCCGCCGCCCGGCACGCAGACGAAGGCGCCGCCGAGGTCACAACCCACGCCAGCCGCGCCGAGCCCGGCGCCGTCCAACCTCGGCTTGTCGCCGCCGGCTCCTTCGCCGGTCCCGCCGCGGCCGAATCCCCAGGGCGACGTGGTGGACCGCCCATAGGCTGGCGCCGGCTCAGCCCGCGCGCTCCCACACGATGGTGGTCACGCGCTCCTTGCCGGAGGCGAGCGTCGGCGCCGATTTGAGGATCACGCGCCGCCCATCGAAAGCATAGAAGCGCGACTGAGTCTGTCCCTGCAGATTGGGGAAATGGCAGTGCTCGATCCGGTGGTGTACGGCGCCGTCGGCGACGTGATAGGGGCCTGCATAGGCAAAGAGACCATCGAGTGCGGCGGCCTTCTCGGCATCGCTCCCGGCCCGCGCGTCGGGGCCCTTGAAGTTCGGTCTCACACCGTGAGTGAGCACGACAGCCATGTGCCCGTCAGCGGCCCAGATGATGTAGCCCTTCGGCGTCGGGCCATAGGGGTGATCGACCTCGCCGTCGGCCGCGCGCCGCTCGATCGAGACGAGGCGCCACGCGCCGACGAACTTGGCTTGATCGGACATGGTAGCCCTCGACGTCTGGTTCCGCTCAAGGCTAGGCGACTTCGGGCCGGAGATTCCAGGGGGTTTCCCCGCACCTGGTTTTTCCCTATTGTCGGCAGGACATTGCAACGAAACCTGCACCTATGACCATAGCCGCTGCCCCCTCCAAACCCCGGGCCGCCGCGCGGGCGCTCCCCGCCTCGGTCGACGCGTCGGTCGAGCTGCTGAAGGCCGGCCGCTACGTCGCCGACCGCAGCCTGGCGACGGCGCTCTATCTTGCGCTGAGCCTGAAGCGCCCGCTGTTCCTGGAGGGAGAAGCCGGCGTCGGCAAGACCGAGATCGCCAAGGTCCTGGCCGACACGCTCGGCCGCCGCCTGATCCGCCTGCAGTGCTACGAGGGTCTCGACGTCGCCTCGGCGGTTTACGAGTGGAACTACGCGCGCCAGATGATCGAAATCCGGTTGGCCGAAGCGACCGGACGCCAGACCGGCGCCAGTGTGCCCGCTGGCACCGACCGCGCCAAGCTGGGCGAAGACGTCTTCGCGCCGCGCTTCCTGATCGAGCGTCCTCTGCTCCAGGCGCTCAGGTCGGATGCCGCCGGCGCCCCCGTGCTGCTGATCGACGAGCTCGATCGCACCGACGAGCCGTTCGAGGCTTATCTGCTCGAGGTGCTGTCGGACTGGCAGATCACGATTCCCGAAATCGGCACGATCAAGGCGGCCGAGCCGCCCATCGTCATCATCACGTCCAACCGCACGCGCGAGATCCACGATGCGCTGAAGCGCCGCTGCTTCTACTACTGGGTCGACTATCCCGATGCGGCGCGGGAACTCGAGATTCTCCGGCTCAAAGCGCCCGAAGCGGACAAGCGCCTCGCTCAGCAGGTCGTCGCCTTCGTGCAAAAGCTGCGCGGCATGGATCTTTTCAAATTGCCGGGCGTTGCTGAGACAATCGACTGGACCCAGGCGCTGGTCCAGCTCGATCGCCTGTCGCTCGATCCGGAGACAATCAACAACACACTGGGCGTTTTGCTCAAGTATCAGGACGACATCGCCAAGCTGCAGGGCAGCGAAGCGATCAAGCTGCTCGACCAGGTCAAGTCCGAGCTGGCAGCGCTGCAGGCGGTGTAACGCCGCCCGACCCGACCTTCAGGGGCGCTGCGATTGCCGCGCAACTCTGCTAGGATCACGCGTCCCAGGAAGCTCCGCTGAACGCCATGCCCCGGTCCCGATGGATTCTTGCCGCATGTGCGCTGCTGTTGGCCGCGGCGAACCTGCTGGCGGGCGCAGTCTACGCGGGGCCGCGCGAGGCGTTGGAAACCGCGCGGCGCGGCGATTTCCTGTCGGCCAGCCGCGAGCTCATGCCGCTTGCCGAGCGGGGCGACAAGGACGCCCAGTTCGTCCTCGGTCTGATCTACGAAAACGGCCTGGGCACGCCCAAGAATTTGAACAAGGCCGCCGGCTGGTTCGCCAAGGCGGCGGAGTCCGGCCATGGCGCGGCGGCACGCAAGATGGGCGACAGCTACCTCTACGGCATCGGCATCGACAAGGATCCCATCGAGGCCCGTCGCTGGTACGAGATGGCCGCCCGCGCCGGCGACCAGACCGCGATGAACCGCCTGACCGCACTCAATCTCACGCATGGCGCGCCGCAGCGCGCCGTCCCTGCTCAAGCCGTCCAGGGGGCGCAGATTCCCATGCTGCCGGACCTGCCCCAAGGCGGCGCGCCGCAAGTCGCCGCGGTGGTGCCGCCGGCCGGCGGCGACATGAAGACCAAGTTCAACAGCGGCACCGGCTTCGTCGTCTCATCCTCCGGCCATATCCTGACCAACCATCACGTCGTGCGCGATTGCGGCCAGATCCAGGTGAAGCACCGCGACGTGGTCGACGAAGCAACGCTGGTCGCGCACGAGCGCGACGTCGACCTGGCATTGCTGCGCGCGCTGCGCATCAAGGCCGCCCCCGCCGTCTTCCGGATCGGCGCCGCGATTCGCCCGGGCGAGGACATCATCGTCTACGGCTTCCCGCTCGCCGATTTCCTGTCCGTGCATCCGGTCTTGACCAAGGGCAGCATCAGCTCGCTCGCCGGCTTCCGCGGCGATCCCAACCATATGCAGATCTCGGCGCCGGTGCAGAGCGGCAACAGCGGCGGGCCGCTGCTCGATATGGCCGGTCGCGTGGTCGGCGTCGTCGATTCCAAGATCAATGCGCTCGCCATGGCGCAGGTCACGGGCGACCTGACCCAGAACATGAACTTCGCGATCAAGGGCGCGGTCGCCGTGCGGTTCCTGATCGCCAACGGCCTCAAGCCGTTCGGCAACGACGACATGAAGGACATGTCGGCCGCGCAGGTCGGCGACCGGGCGGCGCGCTCGACCGTTTTCATTCTTTGCCGGCAGCATTGAGCGCGCACCGGCATTCTGCGCGCATTCCGCCGGCGAACTGGCCGCACTGGACACTCGCGGCACTGCTCTGCGCCGGGCCGATCAGCGGCTGCGGTCGCAGCTCGCAGGACGCTGCCGCGCCGTCGTCGGCGCCGGCGGCCACGTCGGTGCGCGACAACGAGCAAGCCAATCTCAAATTGGAGACTCTGAACCGGGTCGGCGCATTCACCATCGTGCGCACGCGCCGGCTCGACAACGGCATCTTCACGGGCTGCATGGCCTCGGGTCCGCGTGACCAGGAAACCGAACTGGCCTTCACGCGCGCCCGGACCGAGGGTTTCGACGTCGCGCTCGCGCGCACGCGCGGCTTCGGCCAGATCGACGGCAAGGCACAGCTTCGCCTCGTCCTGTCGAATGGCGGCGTCATCGCCGCAACACCGACGCGGCCGAACATCCAATCGCTGAATGCCGATCTGGGCCCGAGCTCGCAATCCGTGATCGACCGGTCGGCCGGCGTGAGCGAGCTCGCGGTGCAGTTGCCGGGCGAGATGCTGCGCTACCAGGTGCCGAACCTGCAGCAGAGCCTGCGCGCGCTGGACAACTGCGCGCTCAGCGCGCTGGAGGATGAAAAGAAGAAGGGCGATGCGGTGCGCGGCGAGCTCGTCACCGTCTTCGCCAAGGCAGGGTTGACCGCCAACTCGGTCCGGATGCAGCCCAAGAATGCCAATCCCAGCTTCGCCAGGTTTCTCGAATTCTGGGCGACCGAGCGGGTCCAGGGCGGAATCCGCCTGTTCGAGGGCAACCCATCCCTGCAGTCCGCGCTGGCCGAGACCTTCGATCCCGCGGGCTGTCGCGTGATCTCCGACGCGGAGCGCAGCGCCGGCAGCGACCGTCCGATCCGCGAGATCAGCTACGACTGCCAGAGGCGCGACATGCGGGCCTATACGAGGGTGAGCGGCATCAAGGAGCGCGGCGTCATCGTCCTGCTTCATTTCACGCCCTGGGCGCATCGCCAGCAGCTCGACACGCTCCACAACCGGATCTTCGCCGCCCTGGTCGAGAGCGTAGGCACAAAATAATCCCGCGAATGCTAGAAACACCGGCGCGGCTGGCAGTGGAGAATACCGGGCCGCCGGCATAGAATTGCCGCCACAGACGAAGCCAGGCCAAGGACGATCATGACCGAACTCGACCGCACAGACTTCATCCGCCTGCTCAACCAACTCGGCGAATCCGACGATGCAAGAGTGATTGCCGCGGCGCGCGAGATCGATCAACGGCTCAAGGCGGCGTCAACCACGTGGGAAACCCTGCTGACGTCTGCGCCGGCGCGGCCGGCTCCCGCCAACGATGGCTCCCGGCCGACGTCGGCGGCCGACGGCGAAGACGACACGGTCCTGATCGACCGGCTGCTGGCCAATTACAGCCTGTCCGACGACACACGCGACATGCTGGCCGGCTTCAAGGACGACATCGCCCATGGCGAGTTCACGCCGTCCGATCGCGCCTATCTGCGCAGCCTGCGCGACCGGCTGGACAAGCTGCGGGCGTGAGATGGGGTGACGCCCGAGGATGCAATTCGACGCTATCTCGAAGCCGACGAAAAGCTCGTTTGGACGGGGCGTCGCACCGACCGATTTCTCCCGGCAATGTTTGTAGGGTCCACGGCGCTCACCTTGATCGCCCTAATTGCTGCGAATAAGTTTGCTGAAGGCGTGTTCCGCTTCTCTTCGACACTATCAGGCAAAGGACTCGTGGCCGATGCATTGGCACTGATCGGCTGCATCGCCGCTGCTGGCTTCTTCGCCGTTCGACGCCCTTGGCAGCTCTACCGTCAAACCAAGACGTTCTACGCGATAACCTCAAAGCGATTGCTGATCTTGGAGCGGAGTTGGCCGACCGAAATCCGATCCTATTACGCAGAGGACATCGGCGACATCGTCTACAACGTCGCTGCGAATGGAATTGGCTACGTCGTCTTCAAACGCGTCTCGGCCAGCTGCCCAACGAAGCCAGGCACATCGCCCGGCGCCTCGCCCCCGGCCCGCTTCTTGGGGCCAAACTGTTGGGCGGCTCGCTCAAGTTAGAAGCTGGCTTCTTTGGAATCTCCGATCCGAAGCGGGTCGCCAGCCTCGTGCTTTGGCTCAAACAGCAGCACGAAGTTGTTTCTAGCAAGTGAATGGTTATATTAGTCAGTATACAACGCCCTCTGATGCGCGGATGACCGAGCCTTTGACAACACCCGTCGATGCCGCCGGCGGCCGGCTGGCTGCCAACATCATGCATTTCGGCCGCGTGCTGCGCGCCGCCGGCCTGCCGGTTGGGCCGGGGCGCGTGCTCGATGCGATCCGTGCCGTCGAGACGGTCGGCCTCGCACGGCGCGACGATTTCTACTGGACGCTCCACGCGGCAATGGTCAACCGGCAGGACCAACGGCCGATCTTCGACCAGGCTTTCCACCTGTTCTGGCGCAATCCGCGCATTCTCGAGCGCATGATGGCCATGCTGCTGCCCGAGTTCCGCGGCGCCACGGAAGAGGATGCGCCGGAGCTCAGCCGGCGCGTCGCCGAAGCCATGCAGCAGGGCGCCCATGCGCCCGAGAAGGTGCAAGAGCGCGACGACGAGCTGGTGGTCGACGCGACCATGACCTGGTCGGACCGCGAGCTGCTGCAGACCATGGACTTCGAGAAGATGTCCAGCGCCGAGCTCGCCGAGGCCAAGCGCACGCTGAAGCGCCTGACTCTGCCGGTCGCCGAGGTGGCGACCAGGCGCTTCCGCCCCGACCCGCGCGGCCCGCGTGCCGATCCGCGCGCCACCTTGCGGGCCGCACTGCGCGGCGGCGCCGACATCATCGATCTCAAGCGCCGGCGCCGGCGCATGCGGCCTCCGCCGCTGGTCGCGCTGTGCGACATCTCAGGCTCGATGGGGCGCTATTCGCGCATGCTGCTGCATTTCCTCCATGCGCTGACCAATGACCGCGACCGGGTGTTCACATTCCTGTTCGGCACGCGGCTGACGCATATCACGCGCCATCTGCGCCGGCGCGACGTCGACGAGGCGCTCGACCGCGTGGCCGGCGCCGTCGAGGACTGGGCGGGCGGCACGCGCATCGGCCATTGCATCGACGAGTTCAACCGGCGCTGGTCGCGCCGCGTGCTGGCCCAGGGCGCCGTCGTCCTGCTGATCTCCGATGGACTCGACCGCGATGCGGGCGAGGGGCTCGGCCAAGCGATGGAGCGCCTGCACAAGTCCTGCCGGCGGCTGATCTGGCTCAACCCCCTGTTGCGCTACGAGGGCTTCGCGCCCAAATCACTGGGTATCCGGGCGATCCTGCCCCACGTCGACGATTTCCGGACGGTGCACAACCTGGCCAGCCTGAGCGCGCTGGCCGATGCATTGAGCCACACCGGCCCGCGCCGCGCCGAGGGCGTCTCGGCCTGGCACGAGCATCAGCCCGACGCGATCAAGGAGGCGGTATGAGCGTGGCGACTTCCGAGGCATTGAACGCCTCGACGGATGACGTGCTGGCGCAAGCCCGGGCCTGGCGCGACGGCGGCAAGGGCGTGGCGCTCGCCACCGTGGTCAGCACCTGGGGCTCCTCGCCGCGGCCGGCGGGCAGCCAGATCGCCATCGACGAGAGCGGCGCCTTCGTCGGCTCGGTCAGCGGCGGCTGCATCGAAGGGGCTGTGATCCGCGAAGGCCTCGACGCAATCAAGGACGGCAAGCCGCGCCTGCTCGATTTCGGCGTCAGCAACGAGCAGGCCTGGGAAGTCGGCCTCGCCTGCGGCGGCCAGGTCCAGGTCTTCGTCGAGCGCGTGGAATGAAGCGCGCGATCCTCGACGAGCTGCTTCGCGGCCGCGCGGAAAATCGGCCAATGGCGCTCGTCACGAACTTAAAGTCTGGGATTCAGAATTTCGTGTATCTATCTGATACAATAACGAAAGACTCGATGATTGCGGTCCAGGCTCGGACCGCGCTACTGGCCGACCGCAGCGGTCCGGTCGATGGGCCCGACGGGCGCTATTTCATCCAGATCTTCAACCCGCCGCCGCGCCTCATGCTGGTCGGTGCGGTGCACATTGCCCAGGCGCTCGCCCCCATGGCGGCCCTCGCCGGTTACGCCGTCACGGTGATCGACCCCCGCCGCTCTTTCGCCACCGATGCGCGCTTTCCCGATCTTAGCCTGTCGACCGAATGGCCAGACGAGGCGATGGCGCGGCTGAAGCCGGACAGCCGCTCGGCGGTGGTGACGCTGACCCATGATCCCAAGCTTGACGACCCGGCGCTGATTTCAGCGCTCAACTCCGACGCCTTCTATGTCGGCGCGCTGGGCAGCCGGAAGACCCACGCCGCTCGCCTCGCCCGCCTGCGCGAAGCCGGGCTCAACGATGCGCAGATCGGCCGCATCCATGGCCCGGTCGGCTTGTCGATCGGCGCGGTCTCGCCAGCCGAGATCGCGGTCTCGATTCTGGCGCAGATCACGGAAGTCAGGCGAAAGGGCGGTGAGGCCGCCAGGGGCGAGGCGTGATCTTCGGCGAGCTCAACGTCGGCGATGCGGAAGGCGCCATCCTCGCGCACAGCCTGAAGCTCGGCCAGGGGACCTTCAAGAAGGGCCGCGTACTGAGCGCGGCCGACGTGAGGGCGCTCACGGCGGCAGGCATTGCGCGAGTGGCGGCGGCACGCCTGGAGCCGAGCGAAACCGGAGAGGACGCGGCCGCCAATCGCCTCGCGGAGGCGGCCTGCGGGCCGCATCTGAGCCGCAGCGCCGCCTTCACCGGCCGCGCCAACCTGTTCGCCGAGACGGCCGGCGTGCTCGTGCTCGACCGGGCGCGCGTCGACCGCTTCAACCTGGTCGACGAGGCGATCACCATCGCGACCCTGCCGCCCTATGAATTGGTCGAACCGCGCCAGTTGGCGGCGACGATCAAGATCATCCCCTTCGCGGCGCCGACGGCGGCCGTCGAAGCCTGCGCCGCCATCGCACGCGACGGCGGGCCGATGATCCGGCTGGCGCCGCTCGGCGCACATTCCGCCGGCCTCGTCCAGACCCGCCTGCGCGGTATGAAGGAAAGCGTGCTGGATTCGACGGCATCTACCACGCGCGCCCGGCTTGAGGCGCTCGGCTCGCGCCTGCAGCGCGAGATCCGCTGCAACCACGACGCAGCGGAGGTGGCGGCAGCCATCGCATCGCTGAGAGCCGAAGGCTGCGCACCGATCCTGCTGTTTGGCGCCTCGGCCGTAACCGATCGGCACGACGTGCTGCCCCAGGCGATCGAGCGCGCCGGCGGCCGGGTCGATCATTTCGGCATGCCGGTCGATCCGGGCAATCTGCTGCTGCTCGGCCGCCTGGACGCGGCGACGCCAGTGATCGGCATGCCCGGCTGCAGCCGTTCGCCCAAGCTCAATGGTTTCGACTGGGTGCTCCAGCGCCTGCTCGCCGACCTGCCGGTGACGCGCCAGGACATCATGGTGATGGGTGCCGGCGGCCTGCTGAAGGAGATTCCGAGCCGGCCGCTGCCGCGCGCCGATGCGAGCAAGGAGGAAGGCGCCGCTGTGGTTAGGGCACCGGTCGGCAGGCAGGGGACCAGAGGGGCTGCGCGCATCGCCGCGCTCGTGCTTGCCGCCGGACGCTCGACCCGGATGGGTGGCGCCAACAAGCTGCTGGCCGACATTGGCGGTCAGCCCATGGTGGCGCACACGATCCGCGCCGTGCTGGCGTCCAAGGCCGTGTCGCTGACCGTGGTCACCGGCCACATGGCGGCCGAGGTCGAGCGCGCCGCGACCGCCGCCGCCGGCGGGCGGAACATCCGCTTCGTGGACAATCCCGACTACGCAGCCGGGCTCAGCACCTCGCTTGCCGCCGGCGTCGTGGCACTGGGCGAGGAGGTCGACGGCGTGGTCGTCTGCCTGGGCGACATGCCCCGCCTCGGGCCGGGCGTGATCGACCGGCTGATCGCCGCCTACGATCCGGTCGAAGGTCGCGCGATCTGCGTGCCGACCTATCGCGGCAAGCGCGGCAATCCGGTGCTATGGGACAGGCGCTTCTTCCCCGAGATGCGCGAGGTCGCAGGCGATGTCGGCGCGCGCCACCTGATCGGCGCCCATGGCGATGTGGTGGCCGAGGTCGAGATGGCCGATGACGGCGTGCTCATCGATATCGACACGCCGCAAGCGCTGGCCGAGTTGACGGCAAGCGCACGTGAGGCCTGAGGTGATGCCCCCCGTGCCGTCATTCGACCCGGTTTCCGTGCGCGCCGCATTTCCCATTCTGGCAGCGGGCGCCGTACCTGGCATGAACGGTCGGCGCATTCACTACTTGGACAACGCCGCGTCGTCGCAGACGCCGCGACCCGTGCTCGATGCCTTGATCCGGTTCGAAACCGCCGAACGCGCCAATGTCCACCGTGGCGTCCACCGCCTTGCCGAAGCCGCGACCGCGGCCTTCGAGGGCGCCCGAGCCAAGGTCGCGCGCCACTTGAACGTCACAGAACAAACCATTGTTTTTACATCAGGAACTACCATGGCTATCAATGTGGTCGCGGGTGCCTTCGGAGACACGCTGTCGGCCGGGGATGAGATCGTCATTTCCGAACTTGAGCACCACGGCAACATCGTGCCCTGGCACCTGCTGGCGCGCCGCCGGGGCGTCGTGGTCAAAGCCCTTCCGGTCACCGCGGAAGGCCTGATCGAGACCGCCGCGCTCGAGCGCGTCGTCACCAAGCGTTGCCGCCTGATCGCGCTTGCCCATGTCTCCAATGTGACCGGTGCCGTACTCGACCTGGCGCCGGTCCGCGCGGCCGCCGGGGCGGTCGGTGCCCAGCTTCTGCTCGACGGCGCGCAGCGCACGCCCCACGGACCGGTCGACCTGCCGGCCCTCGGTTGCGATTTCTATGCCTTCTCCGGTCACAAGATGTTTGCCCCGCACGGCATCGGCGTGTTGTGGGCCCGCCCCGAGCTGCTCGAAGCCATGCCCCCCTTCCTTGGCGGCGGCGGCATGATCGAACGGGTCACGCTGACGGAAACGAGCTTCGCGCGACCGCCCCGCCGCTTCGAGGCCGGGACGCCGCCGATCGGACCCGCAATCGGCCTCGGTGCCGCCGTCGACTGGATCGCCGGCATCGACTGGGCCGCGGCGACTGAGCATGAGAAGCAACTGACGCAGCGGATGCTCGACGGGCTGGCCGCCATCAAGGGGTTACGCGTGATCGGCCCGACCGGGCTGCAGGGGCGGATCGGCGTCGTGTCCTTCGTGCTCGATGGCGCGCATCCGCACGACGTCGCGCAGGTGCTCGACGCCCACGATGTCGCCTGTCGGGGCGGACACCATTGTGCGCAGCCGCTGCATGAGCGCTTCGGGGTCAACGGCTCGACGCGCGCCAGCCTCGCGCCCTACAACGACGCCGAGGACGTCGATGCACTCCTGGGCGGCATCGCCGATGCCGTGGCCAAGCTGGCATGAGCGACGAACTCTATCAGAAGGCGATCACGGCGCATGCCAAGGCGGCGGTCGGCGCCGGCCGGCTGGACAGGGCCGATTCTGCAGCGACCATCGACAACCCGTTGTGCGGCGATCGGGTCACGATGGAGGTCAAGCTCGACCGCGGCCGTATTGCGGCGCTTGCGCACGAGGTGCGCGGCTGCGTGCTGTGCCGGGCCGCGGCCTCGGTGATCGGCCGCCATGCTCAGGGGCTGACCCGCGCAGAAGCCCAAGCGATCGACACCGCCCTGCGCGGCATGCTCGGCGGCGGCGATCCGCCGTCCTGGCCGGACCTCGCGGCGTTCCGGCCGGTGGCGCGCCACAAGAGCCGTCATGAATGCGTCATGCTCCCCTTCGACGCGCTGGTGAAGGCCTTGGAAGCGGCCGGACCGGCGGCGGCAGGTGCGGGACCTGCCGCCAAACGATAGGTCCCGGGGGTCGCGATGCCGCCGCTACTGCCGAGCCTGATGACTGCGCTGGCGCTCCTCTTCTACTTCCTGATCTCCTTCAATGTCGGCCGTATGCGCGTCAAGCACCAGATCGAGGCGCCGGCGACGATCAGGCACCCGGAGTTCGAGCGTGCCTTTCGTGTGCAGCAAAACACGCTGGAGCAAATCGTCTTCTTCCTACCCTCGTTGTGGCTGTTTACACTAACCGTTTCGGCAGACTGGGCCGCGGCGCTGGGTGCGCTCTGGCTGGTCGGCCGGATCATCTACGCGCAGAGCTACTACCGCGACCCGACGGCCCGACATCCGGGGTTCCTGATCGGGCTGGCTGCGTCGCTCACGCTCCTGACCGGCGCCATCATCGCGATCATTCTCGCGCTGCTGCGCGCCGCTTCCTGACGCGGACAAGGTCTCGCGTCGCAGCGGGGACGACCCCGCGGTTTGCCAAGACGGCAGGGACGACCCTGCCATGGATCGGGAGGTCCATGATGGGGTTCGATGTCTACACGGTTGCCGGCGCGATCGGCTCGGCGATCATTATCGCGGCCTACCTCGCCAACCAGATGGAATGGATGAATGCGCGCGATTGGCGCTATTCAGTGCTCAATCTTGTCGGATCCGTGCTGATCCTGATCTCGCTCTACGCTTATTGGAACCTGGCAGCGGCGGTAATCGAGGCCTTCTGGGCCGCGATCAGCATCTATGGATTGCTCAGGACGTCGCCCTGGCGTCGAGCGGGCTAGGCGAGGGGCTGGCCGATCAGGTCTTGATGTCGAGCAGCGTCTTGTTGAGCTCGTCGTTAGTCTGCAACGATTTGACGTTGGCCTGGAAGGTCCGCACCGACACGATCTGATCGGTGACTTCCGTCTCGAGCTGGACATTGGGTCGCGCGACGAAGCCGCGCGCGTCGGCATCGGGTGCGCCCGGTTCCAGGGACGGGATGGATGCCGGTCTGACCGGCGCATAGAATGCGCGCGTCCCGTTGCCACCATCGCCCTCGACGCTCACCTGCTCGGTGCGCAGAGGCTGATAGCCGGGATCGGGCGCCGCGTTGGGATCGGGAATGATCGGCTGATCGAGGGCTTTTCCCTGGCTGCGCAAATTGGCGATGTTGCTGGCGGCGCCGGCCAGCCGCGTGGCGGCTGCGAAGAGGCCGGAAAGCGAAGCGCCGATGCCGTTGATGGCCATGGTTCTGATCCTTCACCGCGCCTTGTGCGCGTTTGATGGATTTCTATAGCATGAAGTGGTGGCGTTGTCGCTGTGACCTCCATCACTGGAAGATTTCCCAGCCAGTTCAGCATGGTGCAGACAAAGGTCGTCTAAGCGACGCGGCTCGCCTGCCCGTCAGGGGCCGATGGAATCGTGATGGTCACGGTCGTGCCGACGTCGAGCTTGCTTTCGATCTTGAGCGTGCCGTGGTGGTGCTCGATCAAAGCGCGGGCGATGGCAAGGCCGAGCCCTGTCCCGGTTTGCTTGTTGACGGTCACGCCAATGCCCTGGTGGAAGGGCTCGGTCACGCGCTCAATTTCTTCCGGCGCGATGCCGACACCCTGGTCAGACACCGAAATGCGGCAGTTCCCGCCATCCAGCACAGCAGATATTGCGATAATCCCACCGGGCCGGCTGAACTTGACCGCGTTGGAGAGAAGGTTGAGCAGGATCTGGCTCAACCTGATCTCGTCTGCCATGACCGGGGGCATCTCGGGGGCAACATTGACGACAAGGCTCAGTCCAAGTCGGCTCCCCTCGGTCTGCACCATGTCGACGCAACGGTGAAGCATGGTCGACACCTGCAGCGGAACGGGGTGCAGCTCGACTCGCCCGGCCTCGATCTTGGATATATCGAGGATGTCGCTGACGATTGCCAAGAGATGCTTGCCGCTTTGCTCGATGTCGCCTGCATACTCCTTGTAGCGCGCGCCGATCGGGCCCAGCACCTCGCGGTTCATCATCTCGGAGAATCCGATGATGGCGTTCAGTGGCGTCCGCAGCTCGTGGCTCATGCGCGCGAGGAACTCCGACTTAGCGCGATTGGCCGACTCCGCCTGGATGGTCGCGGCGCGCAAGGCCGCGGCGTTCTTGCGCACCGCCGTGACGTCGGTGAACGAGCCGGCAATGCGCAACGCGCGGCCGGATGCGTCGCGCACGGCGAGGCCGCGAGCCAAGATCCATTGCTCTATACGCTCCGGACCGGGCTGGACGCGGAATTCGGCACGGAAGCGCTGCGCTCGTCCCGACAGGTGACGCTTCAGGCGAGCTTCCAACGTCTCCCGGTCCTCATCATGCACACGATCGAACCAGACATGCGGGGCAAAGGCGCTTCCCGTTTGCGCAACCCCCATCATGGCGCACCAGCGCTCGGACACGTGCAGACGGTCGGCAACGAGGTCCCAGTCCCAGACCCCGTCGTTCGCTCCTTGCGCCGACAGCGTGTAGCGCTCCTCCGAAATCCTCAAGCGGCTTTCGACGGCGCGTCTCTCCCGCTCGGCGCGCACCAGCCGTACAACGGTGACGGTGACGAACGCGATGCCGACCATGGACATCGGGCCGACGACGTGCAGCCAAAGGCCGAAGGCCGAGAAGGCCCACTGCACGCCCACGGCAATCAGCGCCGCCACCAGCAGCGCCAGCAATGCCGCGGCCGTGATCGGCACGAAGGCACAGATCTGGCCGACGACCGCGCCGACCGCGATCAGGACCATCACGTCGATGAGGTGGGTGGTCGCATCGCGCACCAGGAAGTCGCCTCGCAGGATCATGTCGAACATCTGCGCGTAGCGCTCGACCCTGGGCAATGCGCTGTCGAATGGCGTGGCGATCGTATCGGAGAAACCGATCGCGGTGACACCGAGGAAGACCGCCTTGCCCGCCAGCTCCGACGCAGGCAGCCGACCTGCGATCAAGTCGGCGAATCGGTAGGTCGCAATCGTGCCGGTGGGGCCGCGGTAGTTGACGATCACCCGGGTCCACTGATCGGTCGGAACGACATGCGGCCCGAGCGCGATGCTCTCGCCGACCCGAAGGATGACGTCGTCCCGCCCCAACCCTTACCAGATCCGTGCCGCCTCGATCGGCAGGGACGGATATGCATGGCCGCCATAGCTCAATGCCGGGTAGTCGTAGCGCAGCGTGCCGTCGCTGTCGTAGATCACGTTGACGAAGGGGACGGACGCCGCCGCGCCACCGATCTCGGCCAAGGGTACGAGCGCGCCGGCGCCATGGTCGGGCAGCGTCGGCGCGCGGGACGAGGCGCTCTCTGATACGACACGATAGGCGTGGCGCCGGACGAACTCCGGAAGCGTGGCCTGTGGCGTTCGGCCGGTTTGGGGCGAGAATGCGAACGGCACGATCACGTTTCTCGCTTCGCCGATCGCCTGGGCCAGCTGCCCGTCGGGACTGGCCCTGTCCAGCAGGCTGTCGAGCTCGCGGCGAAGCTCCGGCGGCGACAGGTCGCCGAGCGAGCCGCGAATGCGTTCTGCGGTCGCCCGCAATTCGTCGCCCAATGGCCGCTCGACCTCGGTGAACAGCAAGTCCATGGCAATGACGCGCGGTCCTGCTGCCGTGATGCGACGCACGGCGTCGGCATAGACCGCCCTGCTGAACGGCGGTCGACCGAGCTCTGAGATCGTCTCCTCGTCGACGACCACCAGCGCCACGTTCGAGTCCGGCGCCAGCGGTCCACGGATCTGAAACCGCGCATCGAGAGTCACGAGCTCAAGATTGCGCAGAAACGGAATCTCCGCGGCAATGTCGAAGGCGGCAACCGCCAAGGCGGTTGCCGCCACGAGTGATATAACCTCGGTTTTTCGACCGCGCAGGACCGGCATTGCCGATCGACTGCCGACTTGCGGATCAATTTACCGTGGTGCGCTGACGGAAGTTCTCGATGCGCGGCTGGCCCCATGGACGCGGGTAAATCGGTGCCGAACCGGCGACTACTGTGGTGCCGTCGCCTGCATTGAGGACGACACGCCCGACTTGCGCGCCCGTGCTGGTCACGGCAACTGCGCCCTCGCCGACGAACACATGGGTTTCGGCCTTCCCCGTGTGCTCAATCATCCAGTCGGTCGATCGCACCGCAGCGACGGCCGCCGGTGTGCGAATCTCGAAGCGCGAGTCCTTGGCTTGCGCCGGAGGCACGATCGCACGCAGAATCCCGCCGATCAGATCGAACTGAGCCACGCGCGAACCGCGCGCCGCATTGTGCGTGAAACGAGCGACTTGGAAGGTCGTCTCTTCCCCAAGGGACACCGTGGAACCGTCACGGAACTTCAGCCGTGCCTTTCCGCCGGCCGCCGTTCGTACGGTATCGCCTCGCATCAGGTTCGTTCCCGCCGTTGCCGGCTGAGCCGCCTTCCCCTCCTGTGCCACGGTTACCGAACCGCTTGCTACTTCGATTGTGCCGACGGCCGACCCTTGCTGCGCGGCAGCGTCCGGGCTGAAGGCCAAGGCTGCCACGAGGAGAACGCCAGTGACGAACGCCAGGGCGCCTCTGAGATTTGTCGCTATTGTCGCCATTCTTTCCCCTCCAGTATGGCGTTGGCCAACCACGTTGGAGCGGCTGTCCACGCATTTGAACGCACGTGTCTGGTTCGGACATTCTCAGCAAGATTCTCGCTGTGACTTTGTCCGTTTCGGTCAGACACACGGCCTTTCTAACGATGCATGTTTAATAAATTGCTAATTACATTCGTCGGTCGCGCGCGGGCCGAGCCCCGGAGCAACCGGTCCTAGAGGCTTGATCTAAAAGGCTGCTGGCAGGCTCATCGCGGGGCCAGGGCGCAACTTTGCGGCCCCGGCTACGCCCAAAGAGGTAGCGGTATCAGGACGCAAGACGAAGCTAGGTGCGCTTGTTCACCGCGGCAGCGATGAACTCGACGGCGCGGCGCATGGCCCCGTGGCTATCCAGGTCGTTGTGATAGCCGCGCGGAAACGTCACGAGTTCCTTCGGCGTGCGCGCCATCTCGAACAAACGCCTGCCATGCGATACGGGCACCACCTCGTCATGCTCGCCGTGCATGATCAGCAACGGCGCGCCGATCCGCTCGATCTTGCTCGCCGAATCGAAGCGATCCCACATCAGCCAGCGTACCGGCACGAAAGGATAGGTCGAGGCGCCGATGTCGACGGCGCTGGTGAAGGGCGCCTCGAGCACAATGGCGGCGACCGGCCGCTCCGAGGCGAGCTGCACGGCGACGCCCGCGCCGAGTGACTCGCCATAGAGTGCCAGCAGCGAGGGAGTAACGCCAAGACGATCCAGTTCGGCTGCGGCCGCGCGACCGTCGGCATAGAGCCCCTGCTCGCTCGGCGAGCCGTCGCTTCCGCCATAGCCGCGCCAGCTCAGCAGCATGACACCCATGCCGGCATCGAGGAACGGCCGCGCCTTGGAGACGCGATAAGCGATGTTGCCGGCGTTGCCGTGCAGATAAAGCACGGTCGGCTGGCCCGGACGCGCGGCGCGATACCACGCGACTAGGCGCACACCGTCGGCGGCCACCAGCTCGAGCGCGTTCAGCCCGGAGATGCCGGTGCTGGCCGGCACGATGCGGCTCGTATCGGGAAAATAGATCAGCCGGCGCTGCAGAAGCGTCAGCATGGCAACGAAGGCGACGTAGACGATAACGGCGCCGATCAGGAATCGAAATATCGACGAATCGAACATGTTGTCCGACCAGCTTAGCACGACCGCCTACCGCGCAGCCGCCTGGTCGACAGGCCAGGGTGGCTCGGCGGGTCGGGCTTGACCCGCCGCGGTGGCGGCCCGAGACTTCGCGTCTTTGCGCGGTAGCCGGGAGACACGCATGGTCGTGGTCAGCACATATCCGCACCAGATTCGCACGGTCGAGAACCTGTGGATTCCGCTCGGGGACGGCAAGCGCCTGTCGGCACGGATGTGGCTGCCGATCGACGCGAAGACGAAGCCCGTGCCGGCGATCCTGGAGTACCTGCCCTACCGACACCGCGATGCCACCTATGAGCGCGACGTGCAGACACACCCCTACATGGCCGGGCACGGCTACGCGTGCGTGCGCGTCGACATGCGCGGCTCCGGCGAGTCCGACGGCGTGCTCTATGACGAGTACCTCAAGCAGGAGCAGGACGATGCACTCGAGGTGATCGCGTGGATCGCGGCTCAGCCCTGGTGCACCGGCAAGGTCGGCATGATGGGAATCTCGTGGGGCGGCTTCAACGGGTTGCAGGTCGCCGCACGCCGCCCGCCCGCGCTCAAGGCTATCGTCACGGTTGCCTCGACCGATGACCGCTATGCCGACGACGTGCACTACATGGGCGGCTGCCTCAACAATTCGAACATGGGCTGGGGCTGCACCATGTTCGCCAATTCGGCGCGGCCGCCCGATCCGGCCATCGTCGGCGAGGCCTGGCGCGGCATGTGGCGCGAGCGGCTCGACAACGCCACGCTGCTGACGCACGCCTGGCTCACGCACCAGCGGCGTGATGACTATTGGAAGCACGGCTCGGTGTGCGAGAATTTCGACGACATCACCTGTGCCGTCTACGCAGTCGGCGGCTGGGAGGACGGCTACAGCAACGCCGTGCCGCGCCTGCTCGCCGGACTCAAGTGCCCGAAAAAGGGCGTCGTCGGACCCTGGCCGCACTCCTATCCGCACGTCGCCAAGCTGCACCCCATGGGTTTCCTGCAGGAGATCCTGCGCTGGTGGGATCAGTGGCTGAAGGGCAAGGACACCGGCATCATGGCCGAGCCGATGTACCGCGTCTGGCTGCAGGAATCGGTGCCGCCTCTGCCGGGCTACACCGAGCGTCCCGGCCGCTGGGTGTGCGAGCCGTCCTGGCCCTCGCCGACGGTCAAGTCACGCGCCTGGCATCTCGGCGCCGGAACATTGGTCGAGAGACCAGTCGAGCACGTGCGATTGGCGCACCGATCGAGCCAGATCGTCGGCCTCAATTCGGGAACCTGGTGCCCCTACGGCTTCCTCGGCGAGATGCCGCCCGACCAGCGTGCCGATGACGGCATGTCGCTGTGCTTCGACTCTGCGCCTCTTGGCGATCGCCTGGAGATCGTCGGCGCTCCAACCACCATTCTCGACATCGAGTCCGACAAGCCCCAGGCGATGCTTTGCGTGCGCCTGTGCGAGGTGCAGGAATCGGGCGAGTCGCTGCGCGTCAGTTATGGGCTGCTCAATCTGTCGCACCGCGAAAGCCACGAGTTGCCCGAGCCGCTCGTGCCCGGCCGGCGCTACCAGGTACGCGTCCAGCTCAACGACGTCGCCCATGCATTCGCGCGCGGCAGCCGCCTGCGCGTTGCCGTGTCGACCGCCTACTGGCCGATCGCCTGGCCGTCGCCCGAGGCGGCGACGATAGCGGTGCACACCGGCGGCGCATCGCGCCTCGAGCTGCCGGTCCGCGCGCCGCGTCCGGAGGACGACAAGCTCGCCGAATTTCCACCCGCCCACACCGCGCCACTCGCGGAAGTCAAGGTGCACAGACCCGGCATCCGCACCATGACTGTCGAGCGCAACATGAGCACCGAGACCAGCACCTGGATCAACAAGACCGACCGTGGCCGCATCGAATTCACCGATCACGGCCTCATCATCGAAGCCGCGGCAACCGGGCGGTATTCGATCACGCCGCGCGATCCGCTTTCGGCGAAGATCGACATCAACTGGCTGAACGTCCATGAGCGCGGCGACTGGCGGACGCGCGTCGAGAGCCATACCGTCATGACCGCAACCAAGTCCGAATTCCGCCTCGAGGCGCAGCTGAAAGCCTATGAAGGCGACCAGGTCTTCAGCGCGCGCGAATGGGACGTCAAGGTGCCGCGGGACAATGTGTGACGGCGTGCCTCCGAGGCCAAGCCATCGGACAGCTAGTTTCCGGGCTCCTGACGCTGGCCCGGCTGCTCGGGCTCAATCACGGCCATGGCCTCGATTTCGACGAGCATGTCGGGATGCGCGAGCGCACTGACGACGACACCGGTGCTGCACTGATGAACATCTTCGAAAATGGCGTTGATTGCCGAGTAGACGGCTGGACGATACGATACGTCGGTCACGTAGACCGTGATCTTGCACACGTCGCCCAGCGTGCCGCCGGCCTCCTCGACCAGCGCCTTGATGTTGCGGCAGGCTTGGTCGGCTTGCGCGAACGGATCGCCCTTGCCAACGAAGCCGCCGTCGAAAGTCATGCCGGTTTGGCCCTGGAAAAACACGAAGTCGCCGCGTGCGCGCACCGCGCGCGAATAAATGGCCTGGGCGCCATGGCGGGTCATGTACTTCTGGATGAGTTGCTTGGGCATGTCGTCCTCGGTTGGCGTGGGAGCGTGATGCTAGGGGCGCCCGAAGCGGTTGTCACCGCATGAAGAGCAGCCCGGGCGACCCGAGCCAGCTTTCTGCCTCCGCGGCGGCGCGGCTGATCGCCGAACGGAAGCTGACGTCACTCGAACTCACCCAAGCGTGCCTCGAACGCATCCGCGAGCGCGATACCACGGTGCGGGCCTGGACCCTGATCGACCAGCGTCAAGCGCTCGCCCAGGCACGCGAGCGCGATGCCGAAACCGCCAACGAGAAATTTGTCCGCGGACCGCTGCACGGCGTGCCGATCGGCGTCAAGGACATCATCGACACCTCTTCGCTCATCACATCCTACGGTTCGCCGATCTACCGGCTGCATCGCCCGCGCCGCAATGCCGCCTGCGTCGCCAAAGCGATCGACGCCGGCGCGATCGTGCTGGGCAAGACCGTGACGACCGAGTTCGCCTACCGCAAGCCGGGCAAGACCGCCAATCCGCATGATCCGACGCACACGCCGGGCGGCTCGTCGAGCGGCTCGGCGGCTGCGGTCGCCGACTGGCATGTGCCCTTGGCCTTCGGCACCCAGACCTCCGGTTCCGTGATCCGTCCCGCGTCCTACTGCGGCATCCACGGCTTCAAGCCGAGCTTCGGCGCAATCGAGCGGGCCGGCGTCAAGCAGCTCGCCGCGACCTTCGACACGGTGGGGTTGTTCGCGCGCGATGTCGTCGATCTCAAGCTGTTCTTCCGCGCGGTGCGGGTTCCGGCCCGAGCGGATACCCCCGAGGACGAGCCAGAGGCCCCGGCCAAGCCGCGCATTGGCCTATGCCGCACGCATCAATGGCGTGCCGCCGAAGAATCGGCGCGCCAGGTGCTTCAGTCGGCAGCGGACCGCCTGGCATCGGCCGGCGCAATCGTCGAGGAGTTCGAACTGCCCGATGCGTTCATTCCGCTCAATGAAGCGCACGCGACCATCATGGCGGTCGACGCGGTGCGCAGCTTCGCCGACGAGCTGGAGAACCAGTACAGCCTGCTCAGCCGCCAGCTGCGCGCACTGGCCGAGCATGGCCAGGCGGTCGATCGCGCACGCGACATCATCGCGCGCACGCTGGCCGCGGCGTGCCGCGAACGCTTCGATCGGATCATGCCGAACTACGATGCCCTGCTGACGCCCGCAGCGCCTGGTGAAGCTCCGCCGGGCCTCGGCTCGACGGGTGATCCCGTCTTCAACCGAGTCTGGACCCTGCTCCACGTGCCCTGCGTGGCGCTGCCCGTTGCACGCGGCCACGGCAATCTGCCGATCGGCGTGCAGCTGATCGGCGGGCGCGGTCAGGACATGAAGCTGCTGGCGGTCGCGGACTGGGTGAGCCGGCACCTTGCCGAGGCAGGCGCCGGCACGGCGTGACGCCGTGGGCCGAAAAGCGCGCGGCCGCTTTCGCGCAGCCGCGCGACTCGAATCCGTCGGAAATCAGCCGATGTTCTGGCCGTCCGACAGAAGACCGCCACCGACCTTCTTGAAGCCCTCGCCCGGGCCCTTGAGAGCCGCGGAACTCGGCACCGCCTCGATCTTGCGGACGCTGACGACGTTGCCGTCCTTGACGCCGTCTTTCGGCGCATGGCGGCAATTGCCTTCGAAATAGGCGCCCGACTCGATCGACAGACGCTCCTGGACCACGTCGGCGATGACGCGCGAAGTCCGCGTCATGGCGAGGTCACGCGCGCGGATCTTGCCGTTGACCTGGCCGGCGACCATGACCGTCTCGGCATCGATCACCCCGTTGACGATCGCGGTCTCGCTGATGGCCAGCTTCGAGCTCTTGATATCGCCGTCAACGCGGCCATCGACCTGAATGTCGCCGTCGCTTTCCAGGTTGCCCGTGATGTGCAGGTTGGCGCTGATGATCGACGGCACCATCGGCCGGTCAACCCGTTCGGTCGTCTTCTTGCTAGCTTTTGAAAACATGCTTGCCAGCCCTCAGGAATTTCATGGGATCGTGGGGGATGCCCTTGACCAGGACCTCGTAGTGGACATGCGCACCCGTTGATCGCCCGGAGGTGCCCACCGTACCGATCACGGTTCGCAGTCCGACTTTCTGGCCTTTCTTGACGTCGACGCGACTCATGTGGCCGTAGCGTGTGACAATACCGCGGCCGTGATCGATCTCCACGATACGGCCATAATTGGCACGCCAGCCAGCATAGGTCACTACGCCCGGAGCCGTCGACCGGATCGGCGTGCCATACTTGGCGCCGAGATCGAGACCGTTGTGCATGGCCGGCCGGCCGGTGAACGGATCGCTGCGCTGGCCAAAGCCGCTCATCATCGTGTGCGTGTCGAGCGGCGGGCTCAACGGCAGTGCGCGCAGCAGCTTCTGCAGATCGCCCATGCGGTCGATGTGAAGATCGAGCGCGGCAAGCAAGGTCTCCACCCCCTGGCCATCGGCCGGCGGCGGCCGAATCGCGACGAACGGGCCGCCCTTGCCGAAGCTGCGGTCGGGATCATCGCGCAGAAGCTTGTCGACCGGAAGGCCGGTGCGCGCAATCGTGCGCTCGACTTCATCGGCGTTCTGGCGCGTCCGCTCAGCGAGCTTCCTGAGCATCTCGCGATGCGCGATCTCCATGGCGGCGAGCTGCTGTTCGAGCTCGCGCACGCGGGTGATCAGCTTCTGGTTGTCGTCGGCGGACCTGGCCTTCTCGGCCGCGATCTTCTTCAACTCGTTGCGCAACTGCTGGGCGTTCGCGTCGAGCAGATTGCCCCGCTCCTGTGCGCCGTTCAGCTCGTGCTCGAGCGCCCACAGGCGCCGGTCGAGCTGGGTGCGCTCGTTGATCATGTCGTTGCGCTCGGCCTCGATGCTCGACAGCCGCGCGCGCATCGCCTGCAAGGTGCCGTCGCGCGTGTCCTTTTCGCCGCGCATGTCCTGCAGCGTGGCTTCCATCTGCTCGAGCTGGCGTCGCATGGAAAGCCGCGCATCGGCCATGCGCACCTTTTCCGCTTCGGTCGTCTGGAGCTGCCGTTCGGTCGTCTGCAGATCGGCACGCAGCGCCTGGTTCTGCTCGAACAGGCGGCGCAGGCTCGCCTGCTGGTCTTCCAGTTCACGTGTCGCACGGCTGACCGAGGCCTGATACGCCACGACCTGCTCGCGCAGAAGCGAATAGCTGCTGCGCGATTGGTCGAGCGCCGCCTCACGCACCGTCAGTTCGCTGCGCAGATTGAACATCGTGAATGTGGAGTAGCCGGTCCAGGCCGCCATCGACACGCCGGCGAGGAACAGCGCGATCTGCACGCGCTTGGACAACACCGCGTGGCTGATCTGGCCACGCGCGCGCACGATGATCTGTCGTTCGCCGAAGATGCGATCTGGCAGCGTTGAAAGCGTCTCAGCGACACGCGCGCGAGCACGCGTGGCCCAACCCCCTCCGCCAAATCGGGCATCGCCCATTCGGTTTACGCGGTCGTACATCGCAGGCGCTCTGCTTCCTCCGGCGACGGAACCAGCATCGCCCGCAGCAAGCAGAGACGGTCAACGCGCCCGAATGTGGCTCGCCCCCTCGCCCCCGCTCCATGCACCAGACTCGGTCCCGCCCCGAGTTGCCCTTTTGCCGGGCTTACCCGTTACGACAGCAGAGTACCAACCGGGCACCCCCTCCAAAGCCGCGACGCTCTTGGTTTTGTTTGGCGCCTGCGGTCTACCGCGTCCGGCCACATTTGCGGTCGACACGGCCGAAAGGTATAGGCAGGGGGGACGAAACGCAACAATTAATCCTGTTCTCGGCAGAAAATCGAACGGATCAGGTGAGGAATCGCCCGGCGATGGTCATGTCATTGCCGCTGCAGAGTCAAATGGACCTTCGATGACTCAAGAACACCTGTAATGAAACCGATAGGCCCAGTAAAAATAATATTGCCGACTCAATTTCAAGTGACATCCTACCGGCGAATCAGTCAGCGGGTTCG
>VGDO01000054.1 GCA_016869645.1 Alphaproteobacteria bacterium | reverse complement strand
GCGCGACTTCGAGCGCTACGAGCGAACCGTCGCCGCCTTCTTCCGCCTCGCCATGATCCGCCTCATGCTCCGCCGCTTGACCCGAACAACAGCTTGCTCCTGAATCTCAACTTCCTGGATCGGCTCTAAGATGAGGAGTGCAATTGTGGGTACAGCGCTACGGGCACTGTGTCTTGTTGGAAGTGCAGTAGTCCTTCAACATCTGGATAAAGTGTAGCGAGATCCAGTTCCGTTAACCCGCCATTCGGCGCAGCTCGGGGATCTCCTCGCGCACACGCCGGTAAAGCGCATCGACGCCAATCCCTGCCCCACCCCCACTTGCTGCTGCCGCATTGGCCGCGTCAAAGATCTTGGTCTTGACGAAGAAGCGCCAATGCACGGGTAGCTTGGCCAGGAGCCGCGTCAGGTCGTCGTAGTTCTCACGGGTCCAGATTCGCTCGAAGGTTTCTCGCTCGGGCCCGAGATCGAAATGCCGGCCCTGCGGCTCGGCCGCGCGACGCTCCGCGCGCAGTACCTCGGTTGCGTTCCGGTCGACAGTGCCCTCGCGGATGACGACGCCGTACTCGCGCTCCGCCGCCGCAACCGAAACATACCCGCGCTCGACATCGGTCAGCACCTTATCGACCGGCCGGTCGAAGGGGCTGCCGCGTCCGCCGCCGCCCGGCGCGAAGATGCGGATCACGTCGCCCGGATCGACCACGACGAAATCGGTGTTGCCCAGGATCTTCTCGCTGTTGCGACCGGGATTGATGATGAAATTCGAGAGCTGGCCCGCCTTGCCGCCGAGGATGCCCCAGGCGCGGAACTTCGAGCGGTCGCGGTTGCGCGCAGTGATCTTGCTGTGCGGGCTGAACACCTTGAAGTCCATCCAGGATGCGAGGCCGCCGCGCATGAATCCGGCGCCGCCCGAATCGGGCTTGAGGCCGTAGCGCAGCACCTGGACCGGCACCTCGGCCTCGGTGATCTCGACCGGCGTGTTCTTGAGATAGGCGGAGTCGGCACCCGAGCCGTTCGAGCCGTCGCCATGGGGCATGCCGCCGCCGCCGCCGACGATCGGGTTGATCGCGGCGAGGATGCGCCGCCCGGTCCGATCGTCCGTCGTCATGACGTTCATGATCGAGCTGGAGCCGGCGGGCGCTGCGGGCATGCGCTCGGGGATCGCCTGGCTGAAGGCGCCGTAGATCAGGCTGCGCAGCCGTCCGCAGCTCATGCTGCGCATGCCGACCGCTGCCGGGAATTGCGGATTGACCACCGTGCCCTCGGGCAGGACGCAGGTGAACGGCCGCGTCAGCCCGCTGTTGAGCAGGATGTTCGGGTTCATGGTGGTCAGCACGTAGTAGACGCCGACCAGCATCAGCGTGTGGCGCGGATCGCCGCCCGTGGGAATGTTGATCGAGGAGTTGAGCTGCGGGTCGGAGCCCGTGAAGTCGAGGACGGCCTCGTCGCCGCGGATCTTGAGCGTGAGCGCGAAGCGGCAGGGATGGCCGCCCGGCGAATCCTCGTCGTTGTAGTCCGAGAAGAAATAGTCGCCGTCGGGAATGGCGCGCAGCACCTCGCGCGCCTGGTGCTCGGCATAGTCGAGCAGCGCATCGAGACCCTCCGAGAAGGTCTTTGGTCCGAATTTGGCAAGCATCTCCTTGACCTTGCGCTCGCCGACGTTCATCGCGCCGACGAATGCCTTAAGGTCGCCCCAGTTCTGCTCGGGCACGCGCACATTGGTCAGCATCACGCCGAGCAGCTCGTCGTTGAGCTTTCCCTTGCGGTAAAGCTTGGTCGGCGGAATCCGGATGCCTTCCTGGTGAATTTCCGTCAGCGCACGCGAGAGCGATGCGGGCACCGCACCGCCGACATCGGTGTTGTGGATATGGCCGACCGCGAAGCCCATGACCTTGCCCTTGTGGAAGATCGGCTTCCACAAGTGAAGGTCGGGCGGGTGCGTGGCGAGAAACCCGCTATAGGGATCGTTGGTGCAGCCGATATCGCCTTCCTCGTAACGGTCGATCATGCGGATGGCGCGGCCGTAATAGAGACCTGGATACCAGGTCGCGCCGAGATCGAGCGGCACGGCGCAGGTCGTGCCGTCGGGATCGGTCAGCGCAACGGTGAAGTCCTCGGTCTCTTTCACGAAGGTCGAGTGCGCCGTGCGGTAGAGCGTGTAGGCCATGTTCTCGGCGGCCGCCCGCATGTGGTTCGCCAGGATTTGCAACGTGACCTTGTCGATCGCCATGACGATTCCCCTCAGCCGCGCTTGCTCAGAATGATGTCGCCGTGAGCGGCGACCGTGCCGGCGAAGCCCGGCGGCACGCAGGTCGTCGCGTCGTCCTGCGCGATCACGGCCGGCCCCTTGAGCTTCTGCCCTGCGAGCAGATCGGCGCGGTGATAGAGCGGCACCTTGTGCCGCTTGCCGTCGAAGCGCACCTCGATCTGCTTAGCCGGCTTCGGCGGGCGGGTCGATTTCCTGAGCCTGGCGAATTTCGGCTTGGGCAGCGCGCCGGCAATGACGAGCCGCAAATTGACGATGCGTGCGCCTGCGTTGTCGTCGCTGAAGGCATAGATCGCCTCGTGCGCCTTGTGGAACGCGGAGAGGATGTGCCTCACGTCGCCGGCCTTCGCCTTCTTCGCATCGAGGAACACCTCGATCTCGAAGGACTGGCCCTGATAGTTCATGTCGGCCGAATAGGTCAGCGTGTACTTGCCCTTGAAGCCCTGCTCGGAGCGGAGCCAGGCGACCGCTTTCTTCTCGAGCTCGGCATAAGTCGCCTTGATGGCCTTGGCGGCGGCCGGCGCGGCGTCGAGATAGACGGTCTTGATGAAGTCGTTTTTCATGTCGGCGATCAGCCCGCCGAGCGCGCAGACCACGCCCGGCGCCATCGGCACCAGAACCCGCTTCATGTTCAGCTCGCGCGCGAGGAAGCAGCCCATCATCGGCCCGGCGCCGCCGAAGGTCATGAGCGCATAGTCGCGCGTGTCGATACCGTAGCGCGCGCCCAGCTTGTTGATCTCGACGAACATGCCGGAGATCGCAACCTTGATGATCGCCTCGGCCGTGTCCTCGACAGTGCGTTTGAGCTTGCCGGCGATCGTCTCGATGGCGGTCCGCGCCTTGGCCGGATCGACGGTGACGGCGTTGTAGCCGAGCGGCGCATGGCCGAGAAAACCGCACACGGCGAAGGCGTCGGTGATGGTCGGCCGCGTGCCGCCACGGCCGTAGCAGGCCGGACCGGGATCCGAGCCGGCGCTCTCCGGGCCGACCTTGAGCACGCCGAAATCGTCGACCCAGGCGATCGAGCCGCCGCCGTCGCCGATCGAGGTGACCGACACGGTCGGCATGTAGAGCGGGAAATCGCCGATCTTCTCGCCCATGCCGAACTGCGGCTTGCCCTTGTCGATCAGCGCCACGTCGGCGCTGGTGCCGCCGATGTCGAGCGTGATCGCGTCGGAAACGCCGCAGGCGCGCGCGACGTAACTCGCCCCCATGACGCCCGAAGCGGTGCCGGACATGACCATGCCGACGCAGGCGCGCTTGCCGAGCTCCGCGCTCATCACGCCGCCATTCGACTTGGTGATCAGCGGCTCGGCCCTGACGCCGCGCTCCTTGAGCGCCCGTTGCAGCGAGGTCAGGTAGCCGGCAACGCGGGGATGGATGTAGCCGTTGATGATGGTCGTGGTCGTGCGCTCGTATTCGCGGATGACCGGCCAGACATCGGTCGAGCAGAACACGAAGAGATCGGGCGCGATGCGCTCGACAATCGCCTTGACCTGCTGCTCATGAGCGGGATTGCGATAGCCGTTGATCAGCGAAACGATGATGCCGACGCAGCCCTTGGCGCGGGCGCCGGCAATCGCGGCCTTGACGCTCGCCTCGTCGACGCTGCGTTCCGGCGTGCCATCGGCCAGCATGCGCTCGGCGATCGGGAACACGCGCTCCTTGGTGATGAGGGGCTCCGGCCGCGCGCAGAACAGCGAGGTCGTGTCGGGCATGCGCAGCCGCGCCAGCTCGAGCACGTCGCCGAAACCCTCGGTCGTGAACAGCGCCATGCGCGCGCCCTTGCGCTGGATCACCGTGTTGATGCCGACCGTCGTGCCATGGGTGAAACCGGTGACGCGGCTCGGCTCGATGCCGTGACGCTCGCCGAGCTGGCGCATGCCCTCGAACACCTCGGCCCCGGGTGTCGCCGGCGTCGACAGCACCTTGAGCGGCGTCAATTCGTTGGTCTTTTCGTTGAAGACGCAGAAATCCGTGAACGTGCCGCCGATGTCGACGCCGATGCGATAGCTCATGCCTGATCCGTCCGCGCTGCAAACTGCCTGTCCCGATGTGGCGGCACCATAGGCCGGCCCGGGGGACCGGCCAAGTGCATCCGACGCCGGGTTTCCATGCCTTTCCTGCAGGGTCCTATCAGCACAGATTATCAATTCACCGGCCCAGGCAATTTCTGGCACGCTCCCCGGCGCAGGGAAGGAGATCCGCATGTCCGTCGAGCATCGCGAGGCCGTCAAACGGCTGAACGCCACCGTGGCGCACGCCGTGGCGGCCGGCCTCAAGCGTCATGGCGTCACCGAGTTTTTCGGCCAGAGCATCCCAAGCTCGGTGATCCTGGCGGCCTGCGAGATGGGGCTGCGCCAGGTCGGATACCGGGCGGAGAACGCCGGCGGCGCCATGGCCGACGGCTATGCCCGCATCGCCAGGCGCATCGGCGTGGTCATGGCCCAGAACGGCCCCGCCGCCACCCTGCTGGTGCCGCCGCTCGCCGAGGCGCTCAAGGCCTCCGTGCCGGTCCTGGCATTGGTGCAGGAGGTCGATCGCCGATCGGCCGACCGCAACGCGTTCCAGGAGCTCGATCACACCGCGCTCTTTTCCGGCGTGTCGAAATGGCTGCGCCGGGTCGATCATGCGAGCAGGATCGACGACTACCTCGACATGGCGATCGCCGCCGCCACCAGCGGTCGGCCGGGCCCGGCCGTCCTGCTGCTGCCCTTCGACCTGCTGCACGAAGCTGAGGTCGAGCGTGCCGAGCGGCACGCTGTGCTGGGCACATGCCCGCTCGACCGCGTGGTCGCCGAGCCGGCGCGCATCGACGCCGCCGCGGAGCTGATCGCACAGGCCAAACGTCCGCTCGTGATTGCGGGTGGCGGGATCCACCTGTCCGATGCCGCAGCCGAGCTGGTCGAGCTGCAGGACAAGGCGCATCTGCCCGTGGCGACCACGGTGATGGGCAAGGGTGCGGTCGACGAGCATCATCCCCTGTCGCTCGGCGTCGCGACATATTTCATGGGCAAGGGCGGCATGGCGCGCCACCAGCGCGGGCTGATCGACGAGGCCGATCTGGTGCTGCTTGCCGGCACGCGCACCAACCAGAACGGCACCGATTCCTGGACCCTCTATCCGCGTTCCGCGCGCTACATCCATCTCGACATCGATGGGCAGGAAGTGGGGCGCAACTACGAGTCCGTCCGCCTGGTCGGCGACGCAAAGGCGACGCTGGCGGCGCTGACCCGGCGGCTCACCGAGCTCGATCTCGGCCGGCATCGTGCACGACGCGCAGGCCTCGAGCGGCGTATCGCCGAAGGCCGCGCCGCCCATCAGACGGAAGCGGCCGCGCTGCTCGCATCGAACCAGGCGCCGATCCGGCCGGAACGCATCATGGCCGAGCTCGACCGCAAATTGACCGCCAACACCATCATCGTCGCCGACGCGAGCTACGCCTCGATCTGGATCGCCAATTACCTGACCGCGCGCCATGCCGGATCGCGCTTCCTCACGCCGCGCGGCATCGCCGGCCTCGGCTGGGGCCTGCCCATGGCGCTCGGCGCCAAGATCGCCGCGCCCGGCTCGCCCGTGATCTGCGTCGCCGGCGACGGCGGCTTCGGTCATTGCTGGGCCGAGCTCGAGACGGCGCGCCGCATGAACGTGCCGCTCGTGCTGATCGTGCTCAACAACGGCGTGCTCGGCTACCAGCGCGACGCGGAATATGTGCGCTACCGCGCCTCGACCGATGCGGTCGACTTCACCGCCGTCGACCACGCCGGCATCGCGCGCTGCTGCGGATGCGACGGCCACCGCATCGAGCGACCCGAGGAGCTGGCGCCCGCCCTCGAAGACGCCTTGAGCGCCGACCGCCTGACGCTGCTCGACGTGATCGTCGATCCTCTGGCGCGGCCGCCGCTGACCTTCTACAAAGACACGTTTCCCTGGGCGGGCGGATGAGCCGGCCCTGACAGACGACTGAGGGCGCCCATGAAAATCGGCATGATCACGGACAGCCTGGGCCAGATGAGCTTCGACCAGGTGCTCGAGACCTCGGCCGAACTCGGCATCCAGATGCTGGAGTTCGCCTGCGGCAACTGGTCGTCGGCGCCCCATGTCCAGCTCGACCGGCTGCTCGACAGCGAGCCGGCGCGGCGCGAATTCCTCGCCAAGGTCAAGGACCATGGCATCGTCATCAGCGCGCTCAACTGCTCGGGCAATCCGCTTCACCCCGGCAACAAGGGCCGCGAGCATGACGAGATCACGCGCAAGACCATCAAGCTCGCCAGCCTGATGGGCGTCCCGCGCGTCGTCATGATGTCAGGCTGCCCGGGCGGGCCGGGCGACGCCAATCCGAACTGGATCACGACGTCGTGGCCGCCGGAGTGCCTCAGCATCCTCAAATACCAGTGGGACGACGTGCTGATCCCGTATTGGCGCGATCTCGTGGCGTACGCCAACGGCCTCGGCATCAAGCGCATCTGCCTGGAGCTGCACGGCCACCAGAACGTCTACAACGTCGAGACGATGCATCGGCTGCGCAATGCGGTCGGCGCCACGGTCGGTGCCAACTACGACCCGAGCCATCTCATGTGGATGGGCGCGGATCCGATCGCGGCGATCCGCGGCCTCGGCGACGCGATCTATCACGTCCACGCCAAGGACACGCGCATCGATCCCGTCAACGCCGGCCTCAACAGCGTGCTCGACACCAAGGACAACGACCGGCTGGTCGACCGGAGCTGGAGCTATGTGACGCTTGGCTACGGCCATGGCGAACAGTGGTGGCGCGATTTCTGCGCCGAGCTCAAGAAGCACGGCTATGACGACGTGCTGTCGATCGAGCACGAGGATCTGCTGATGTCGCCGCTCGAGGGCGTGCGGAAATCGGTGCGCCTGCTGCGCGAGGTGGCAGTCAACCAGTAGCCTGCGCCCAAGGCTTGACGTCACAGGCATCGCGCCATGCCGCGCTTCGCCGCCAATCTGACCATGCTCTACAACGAAGTGCCGTTTCTCGACCGCTTCGCCGCTGCCGCGGCGGACGGCTTCAAGGCCGTCGAGTTCCTGTTCCCCTATGTCCACACGGCCGAGGAGATCCGCCGCAAGGTCGATGCGGCCGGCGTCGACGTCGTGCTGTTCAACTTGCCGCCTGGCAACTGGGACGCCGGCGAGCGCGGCACCGCGTCGCTGCCGGGACGCGAGCGGCAATTCGCCGAAAGCGTTGCCAAGGCGCTCGACTATGCCGGCACGATCGGCTGCAAGCGGCTGCACGCACCGGCCGGCATCGCCGCCAATATCGATCCCGCCCGGGCGCGCGCGACGTACGTCGCAAATCTCAAGCTTGCCGCCGAGCGCCTGGCGCCGCACGGCATCACGCTGCTGATCGAGCCGATCAACACGCGCGACATGCCCGGCTTCTACCTCAACCGCCAGGATCATGCGCACGAGATCCGCAAGACGGTCGGCGCCGTCAATCTGCGCGTGCAAATGGATCTGTACCACTGCCAGATCGTCGAGGGCGACGTGGCGACCAAGCTCAAGCAATACATCGCCCATGTCGGCCACATGCAGATCGCCGGCGTGCCCGACCGGCACGAGCCTGATGAGGGCGAGGTGAACTACCCCTATCTCTTCGACCTGATCGACCGGTTGGGATATCAGGGCTGGATCGGCGCCGAATACCGCCCGAGGACGGAAACGTCCGCCGGGCTCGGCTGGGTCAAGCCTTACCTTTAGCTTCCGGCACTCATCCCGACGACAAGCCCAGTTCGGGCAGCATCTTGACCCACAACATGCGCAATTGCGTCGCCGTCGGCGCTGCGCTCTCGGCGCGGATGCGCTGATAGATCTGCTGCTTGGCGTAGTAGCGCGCCGCCGCCGGCAGGGTGAACAGCAGCTCGGCGAGCGTATCGGAAACCTCCGGCGTGAATCGGCGCTCGTGCTCGGCGCGGCCGGTGCCGCCATCGAATGCCGCCGGCCAGTTTGCCGCGGCCGAGGTCGCGCGTGCCTGACCCTCAGCCCGAAGTGCGGCCCGTTGGCGCTCGGTCGCGGCAGCATCGATGCCGGCGGTACCGAGGATCACGCCATAGTCGCGTTCGGCCGCCGTCGGTGACGTCAATCCGGCGCGGACATCGGCCAGCACCTCTGCGGCGGGTCGGTCCAGCGGATCGCCATAACCGCCGCCGCCGGGCGTGCGCACGCTCAGGACCTCGCCGACGCCCAGCCGGAGGATGTTGATCTTGCCGAGCCGCTTCGCCTTCGGGGTTTCGGGATCAAGCCAGGCATCGCCGGTGGCGCCGGCACGGCCGCCGTTCAGTCCCCAGGGCTGGAAGCGGAAGCGATCCATGCCGCGCGCAGTCACGATGGTGTCGGGCTGGAATACCTCGAAGTCGATCCGCAGCGCGTGCCCGCCGCGATGGCGACCGGCGCCGCCCGAATCGGGCACGACCTGATAGCTCCGGATCAGGATGGGCACCTCGTTCTCGAGCGATTCGGTCGGAGTGTTGGCAAGCGAACCGAGCGAGAAATCCGTGCCATCGATGCCGTCGGTGCCGGGCCGACCGCCGGAGCCGCCGATCATCGGCTGCACGACATTGGCGCGCCGCCGGCCGGTCTTGGGGTCCATGATCGAGACGGCGAGGATGGTCGCCTGGCCGGCGCCCGCCGCAGGCACAATTCCGGGCAACGCCTGGGCGAAGATGGCCTGGAGGATGCCGTAAGTGAGCTGGTTGATCGCGAAGCGCACGCCGCATGCCGAGGGAAACACGGCATTGACGATCGAACCCTCGGGAGCGGTCATGCGCACGGGCCGGATCAGCCCGCCATTGATCGGGATGGTCGGATCGAGGGTGCGCAACAGGCCGAACAGTGCTGCGCATAGGAAAGGATGCCGGCCGCCGCTCGCCAGGTTGAACGCGGCGCCGATTTGCGGGTCGCTGCCGGTGAAGTCGAGATGCAGATCGCCGCCCGATTGCTTGGTCGCCTTGAGCTTGACGCGCACCGGCATGTCGGAGACGACATCGTCCTCGAGATAGTCGTGGAACGACCATGTCCCGTTCGGCAACCGGTCGATCAGCGCCCGAGCGCGCCGCTCGGCATAGTCGATCAGAGCCTCGCGGCCTTGCTCGACGGCGGCGAGGCCCCATTTCCGCACGGCTTCCTGCACGCGCGCCTCGGCCGTGCCGAGTGCCGCAATTACCGCGTTCAGATCGCCCCAGTTCTTGTCGGGGATGCGCACATTGCTGAGCAGGAAATCCTTGACGTCCTCCTGCAGCACGCCGGCGCGGTAGAGTTTCTTGGGCGTGATGCGAATGCCCTCCTGGAACAGCTCGTAGGCGCTCGGCAGGATCGAGCCGGCGACGATGCCACCCATGTCGGAGGAGTGAATGAACGCCCAGGCGAAGGCGACCAGCTTGCCCTCGGCGAAAATCGGCTTGAGCAGGTGATAATCCGGCAGATGGGTCGACATGCCCTTGGTCGCAAACGGGCAGTTGGCAACGGCGATGTCATCGGGCGACCACGGTTCGAGCTGGCGCAGCGTCGGCGAAAAATCGATGCCGACATAGCTTTGCGCGGCGAGCGCCACCGGATAGGCGAACTGGATGCCCCCCGGTGTGATCAGCGAGGTGGTGAAATCGTTGCTTTCCTTGATGTAGGTCGTGTGCGCCGAACGCTTGAGCACGAAGCCCGCAGCCTCCGCGGCGGCGCGGAAATAGGCATTCATGACGCCGAGCATGATCGGATCGATACTCATGGCCGCACCCGCTCGAGCAAGAGGTTGCCGTTGTCGTGCACCGTGCCGATCCAGCCTGGCGCGACGAAGGTCGTTGTGTCGTCCTGGTCGACCAGGCCCGGCCCGGCAATGGTCTGGCCGGCCAGCATGTCCGTGCGCCGCCAGACCGGAGCGAGCGTCATGGCCTTGCCGCTCAGAACGGATCGCCGGCCCGAGGGCGGCGCGGCACCGCTGCCGCGCGCGAGCGCCGCTGCGCCCGGTTTGGGCATGGTGCCGTGGATGGTCAAGCGCAGATCGACCAGCTCGGTCGGATCGGTCGGATCGGCATGGGCGTAGACGCGCCGATGCATGGCGTGAAATGCCTGGGCGATCTCGTCGAGCCGCCCGCCCATCACCCAGTCCGGCTCGAGCGGCACGTCGATTTCGTAGGACTGACCGGCGTAGCGCATGTCCGCGGCGAGCGTGACCCGGTGCCGAGCAACGCCGGGCGGCGCTTCGGCGGCGAGCCAGGCCCGCGCATCGGCTTCAAGCGTGCGGTAGGCCTGCGCCAGTGCGGACTGCGCTTGGACAAGCGGGCAGAGCAGGCTGTGAACGAAGCCGCTGGCGACGTCGGCCGAGAGCGCGCCCAAGGCGCACAGGGTGCCCGGCGACGGCGGCACGAGTACCTTGGTCATGCCGATCTCGTCGGCTACGCGACAGGCAAGCAACGGTCCCGCGCCGCCGAAGGGGACCAACGTGTAATCGCGCACGTCCACGCCGCGCGCCGCTGCAAGATTCGACAGCTCGGCATAAAGCGACGCCGTCGCAACCCGAAGCACGCCGTCGACCGCACCGGCCGCGTCGGTGCCGAGCCGGGACGCGACGCCGGTCATGACGGCGCCAGCCTTGGCGGCATCGAGCGCCACGCGGCCGCCGGCGAAGGTTTGCGGATTGAGGAAGCCGCCGACGAGGAATGCATCGGTCAGAGCGGCCCGCGTGCCGCCCCGCCCGTAGCAGGCCGGACCAGGATCCGAACCGACGCTTTCCGGCCCGATGCGGAGCACGCCGGCATCGTCCACGACGATGACCGAGCCGCCACCGGCACCGATCGACGACACGCCGATCACCGGCATCATGATCGGGAACGAGGCGACGTGCTCCTGCTGGCTCACCTGAGCCGTTCCGTTCTCGACGAAAGCGACGTCGGCACTGGTGCCGCCGATGTCGAGCGTGATCAGGTCGCGAATGCCCGAGCGGCTCGCCACGGCGATGGCGCCGATCACGCCCGAGGCCGGGCCGGACAGCAAAGTCTCCGCCGGCTGGGCGCGCGCGCCCCGCGCGGTCATGACGCCGCCATTCGACCGCGTGATGTAGGGCACGGCCGGCACGCCCGCTTGCGCCAGGCGGCCCTCGAGCTGGCCGAGATATCCGGCGACCCGGGGCATGACATAGGCATTCACGATCGAGACGATGGCGCGCTCGTACTCGCGCATGCGCGGCCAGATCTGTGACGAGCAGCACACGATCAGCCCGGCCGCTTCGCGCTCGACGATGGCCCGTGCCGCCAACTCGTGGGCCGGATTTCGGAAGGCATGCAGGAAGCAGATGACGATGGCCTCGGCGCCGGCTGCCCGCGCGGCGGCGACCGCCTGGCGAACGCTGTCCGCGGACAGCGCCTCGTGCACGCTGCCGTCGGCGCGCAAGCGCTCGGCAATCTCGAACACGCGCTCGCGGGGGACGAGCGGTTCCGGCCGGCCGCCATACCAGTATTGCGGCCGCGGCACGTGCAGGCGCTGGATGATCAGCAAATCGCGAAAGCCCGCGGTGACGAACAGCGCCAGCTTGGCGCCTTTGCGCTCGATCAGCGTGTTAACGGCGATGGTCGTGCCGTGAACGAAATAGCCGACCGCTCCGGGCGCGATGCCATGGGCTTGCGCGAGACCATCGAGCCCGCGCTCCAGCCCCTCGACCGGATTGCCGGGCACGGTCGGCGACTTCCAGCCGATCAGGCGGCCGGTCTCGGTATCGAAGGCGGAGAAATCGGTGAAGGTGCCGCCGATATCGACGCCGATGCGGTAACGCGCCACGAGGTTCAGATCCTTCCAGCAGACGAGAGCGAGACGGTCTTCTCGGCCAGGGCCATGACCACAAGGATCACGATGACCTGAGCGGTCGATACCGCCGCCACCATCGGGCTCTGCTCCCACTCCATGAAGGTGAAGATGCGCAATGGCAGGGTGATGGTTTCCGGTCCGGCGATGAACAAAGCGAGATAGACGTCGGTGAACGACACGATGAAGGCGAAGACGGCGCCGGCGGCGAGACCGGAACGCACCAGCGGCAGGGTGACCAGCACGAAGGCCTGGCGCCAGGTGGCGCCCAGGCAACGCGCCGCTTCCTCCACCGCTGGATCGACGCCGGCGAGGCTGGCCGACATCGTGCGCACGACGAAGGGCAGCGCGATCAGGGCGTGTCCGATGATCATGCCCGTGAGCGAGCCGGCCAGTCCCAGTTTGGCGAACACCAGCAGCAACGCCATGGCGATGAGCACGCGCGGCACATAGAGCGGCGCCAGCAGCAAGGTCTCGATGCCGGCTTGGCACGGCCTGCGGTAGCGCACGAGACCGTAAGCGGCGAGCGCGCCCGACACCGTCGCGACCGCGGCCGCGATCAATCCGAGTCCCAGGCTCAAGCGGAAGGAAGCGAGGAAATCGGCATGGCCGGCGAGCGCTGCGAACCAGCGCAGCGACCAGCCCGCCGGCGGAAACTCCATCGTATCGCCGGAGCTGAACGCCGCGATAAGCACGACCATGATCGGACCGATCATGAACAGGTAGATCAGGCCGACTGCAAGCCCCAGGCACCACCAGATCCAATGCCGCCGCGCGCCCATCGTCCTAGCGCCCACGGAGCGCACTTAAATAGAGGTAGATCACGGCTGACGCCACCGCGCTCATCAACACGCCGATCGCTGCGGCGAGCGGCCAGTTGTAGCCGACGAGCATTGCGTCATAGGCGAGTGCGGCGATGAACTTCACGCGCGCACCGCCAAGCAGCGCCGGCAGCGCATAGGCGGTCAGCGACAGCGAGAACACCAGCAGCGAGCCCGACACAACCCCGGGCAGACTGAGCGGCAGGGTGACGCGCCAAAAGGTCTCGGCCGGCGAGGCGCCGAGCGCGCGCGCGGCCTCCTCGACATGGGGATCGATTTTCTCCAATGCCGACAGGATCGGCATGATCATGAACGGCAGCAGCACCTCGGTCAGTCCGAGCACGACGGCGTCGCGGGTGAACAGCAATCGGATCGGCGCATCGATCAGACCGGTCTTGAGCAGCGCCGAATTGACCAGCCCCTCGCGGCCGAGGATGACCATCCAGCCATAGGCGCGGACGACGATACCGACCATCATGGGCAGAAATACGAGATAGGCGAGCAGGCCGCGCAAGCGCGGCGTGGTGCGGGCCAGGAACAACGCCACGGGGAAGCCGAGCACGAGACTGAGCGCGGTGACGATCAAGCTCATCTCCACCGTGTTGGCGAGCACGCGCAGATAGAATGAATCGCCAAACAAGCGGGCATAATTGCCGAGGGTCAGCGTGTAATCCGTGATCTTTCCCGGCACGTAGGCGAACAGGCTGTAGGCGACCATGACCAGCGCCGGTAGGATCAGCGCACCAGTCGTGATGGCCAGCGCCGGAGCCAAGGCGAGAGCGCGGGCCTGCCGCTGGCGCGTGGTGGGCGCGGCGGAGAGGGCTGTCACGACGCGTCGCCCACGATCATCACGCAATCCTCGGGCCGGATGGCGATGGCGACGCGATCTCCCGGCGCGGGCAGCGCCGCGCCGCGCCGCACGGGAGCGACGGCGGCGATCGTCTCGCTGCCATCGCCGATCCGGAGGGTCAAGGTCGCGTGATCGCCGAGATAGACCATTTCAGCCACCGCCGCGTCGAAACGGTTGGCCGGACCATCGAGCGGCGTGATCGACACGGATTCCGGCCGGATCGCGAGGCTAACAGCCTGTCCGGTCGGCCAGGCGACGCTTCGCGCAGCCGCATCGAATCCCAGCCCCGAGCGGCTGACGAAGCGCGCGTTTCCGCCGTGCATGCCGTCGAAGCGACCGCTGAGCACGCTGCATTGACCGATGAAGCCGGCGACGAACAGGCTCGCCGGCTGCTCGTAGATGACGCGGGGGGTGTCGAGCTGTTCGATCCGTCCGCGATTCATGACGGCGATCCGGTCGGCGATCGCCATCGCCTCGCCCTGATCGTGGGTGACGTAGACCGCAGTGATGGCGAGCCGCCGCTGCAAGGTGCGAATCTCGTCGCGCATCTGCTCGCGCAGCTTGAGATCGAGATTGGACAAGGGCTCGTCAAGCAGCAGAACGGCCGGCCGCACGACCAGGGCGCGGGCGAGCGACACGCGCTGCTGCTGGCCGCCCGAGAGCTGGCGCGGCATGCGCTGGGCCAGATCGGCAAGGCCGACCATCGCCAGCGCCTCGCCGACGCGCGCCATGCGCTCGTCTGCCGGGACACGGCGCAGGCGCAGGCCGAAGGCGACGTTCTCGGCGACCGACAGGTGAGGAAACAGCGCATAGCTCTGGAACACCATGGCGACGCCCCGGCGCTCGACCGGCACGTCGTTGACCACGCGGCCGGCGATGCTCACCGTGCCGGCACTCGGCTCCTCGAAGCCGGCGATCATGCGCAGCGTCGTGGTCTTGCCACAGCCGCTCGGGCCGAGCAGCGCCATGAATTCGCCTGGCTGCACCGCAAACGAGACCGGGCCGACCCGTGCGGACGGCCCGAAATGCTTCTCAACGCCGTCGAGCGAGATCGCAGTCATCGACGGCGCGATGCGTTCACCCGACGACGTCGCGGTTGAAGCGTTCGAGGTTGCGATCGGAGAAGCGGTAGATCTTGTCGTATTCGAGGTTGACCGCCTTGTCCATGTCGGCCGTCGCGATGCGCAGCCGCTCGATGTCCTTCACCAGCTCGGCCGCCTTCGTGTTGGTGGTCAGGTAGGAGAATTTCTTGGCGAAGGCAACCTGCACCTGCGGATCGAGCGACAGCTCGATGAGCTGCTCGGCCAGCTCGCGGTTCTTGGTGCCCTTGACGATGACGAAGCCGCCGCCATAGGGAACCCAACCCTTGGGATAGACGAAATCGACGCTGAGCTTGGCATCGGCCATCTGGTAGGTGCGCCCGGTCCAGAACGGCGCCGCGACGATCTCACCGGTCTGGAACAGCTTCATGCCCTGGTCGTTCGACTCCATCACCAGCCCGTCATTGTCGCGCACGATCTTGCGGCAGAATGCGACCACCGGATCGAAGTTTTCGTAGCTGCCGCCGAGCGTCAGATTGGCGGCGTTCATCCACATCTCGCCCATCCAGCCGAATTTCGGGATCGCCACACGGCCCTTGAGCTTTCGGTCGAGCAGCAGATTCCAGCCCTCGGCCTCGGCGCGCGCCTTCTCGACCGACTTCGTGTTGAAGGTCAGCGCCCAGGGCGCGACGTAGCGGTCGGCATAGAACTTGTTCTTGTTGGCTGGGTGCACCGCCGCGTAGTTCGGCATGCGCTGCGCGTCGAGCGGCTCGATCAGGTCGAGCGCGATCGCCTGGCCGAGCCGCGGGCCTCCGAGCTCCACCACGTCGACCGAGGGGTTGGCGCGCATGGCCTGGAGAGCAGCGAGCTGCTGAGCGTTCGGACGCTCGTCATAGGCAAGCTCGACGCCGGCCTTCTGGCCGAATGGCCGCGCAATGTGCTCCTTGATCGCGTCGCCCCAGGAGCCGCCGAGCGCCATGATGGTGAATTTGCGCTGCTGGGCCCATGCCGGACCGCCGGGCAGGCTGGCCAGCACCGCGGCGGCACTCGATCCGGCTACGAAAGCTCGCCGGGACACGGCATTGTCGAAGGTCATGGATGTCTCCTTGCTGTGCGCGGCGGCGTGCCATTTCATACGGCACAGTTCGCCTTGAGCGAAGCTGCCGCTAAGTTACGTGCGCCGGTTGCATGTTGACAAGGCGCCGCTCCTGCATCGCTTGCGCGACGTGCCGCAGCCTCGTATGACTCCCGGCAAGCGTGGAAGCGCGGCACGGCCAGAGTATATCCTTGGTTGCATGAGGTTCCGTTGTGCCAAACAGGCAGCCCCTGACTCAGCGTGACCTAGCCACTCTGGCCCAGGTTGCCGCGCGCGCCCATCGACCGGACGAGCTCTACGCGGCCGCCGACGCGCTGGTGCAGCGCACGATCGGGCACAAGCTGTTCACCATCCTGCGCGCCGACGAAGCGCGCGACGAGGTCGAGCGGGCCTACAGCTCGAACGCCAGGGCCTACCCGGTCGGCGGTCGGAAGAAGAAGCAGGACACCCATTGGGGCCGGGTCGTGCTGGCCGAGGGCCAAGTCTTCATTGCGCACACGCCGGACGAGGTGAAGCACGCCTTTGCCGATTACGAGCTGATCTTCAGCCTCGGCGTCGGATCGATCATGAACGTGCCGATCGGATTCGCCGGAAGGCGGCTCGGCACGATGAACGTGTCCCATGACGCCAACTGGTTCACATCAGAGGATGCGGAATGCGGCCGCGTCATCGCGGCGCTGCTTGCACCTGAATTGTTGGCGCGAACATGATGGAAGCCTGCTGTGGAGATGCGCGTGGCGCTGCTTGACATCAGCGGCGTGACCCGCAGCTTCTATGGCGTGCATGCGCTGAGCGGCGTCGATCTTCGCGTCGAACCGCGGCGCATCACCGGGCTGATCGGACCGAACGGCGCCGGCAAGACAACGCTGTTCAACTGCATATCGGGCGTCGTGCCGCCCGATTCCGGCAGCATCCGCTTCGACGGACAGGACATCACGGGCTGGCGCCCCGATCGCATCGCAGGTGCGGGCCTGGTGCGCACGTTCCAGATTGCGCGCGGCTTTCCCAGGCTCAGCGTCTACGAGAACCTTCTGCTCTATGGCGACCAGCAGCCGGGCGAAAGCGTGGCCGCGGCGCTGCTGCGTCCGACCGCGGCGCTCCGTCGCGAGGCCGAGCTCGTCGAACGCGCCGGCCGGCTGGCGCGCCGGCTGAACCTGACCCGCGTGCTCAACGAGCCGGCGGCCAATCTCAGCGGCGGCCAGAAGAAGCTGCTCGAGATCGGCCGAGTGCTGATGGCCGAGCCGAAGCTGATCATGCTGGACGAGCCGGTCGCCGGCGTGAACCCGGCGCTGACTCGCGAGATCGCCGAGCATCTGCGCAGCCTGGCCGCCGATGGTCTCACGATCCTGCTGATCGAGCATCACATGGACACGATCGCGCAACTCTGCGACCACGTCGTGGTGCTGGCCGAGGGCCGCAACCTCGCCGAGGGCAGCTTCGCCGAGTTGACGCACAACGCGGCCGTGCAGGAGGCCTATATGGGCCGACGGCGATGGGCCTCCTGAACGTCGACGGGCTGGTCGCTGGCTACAGCGCCGCCGACGAGGTGCTGAAGGGCGTCGATTTCGCCATCGAGCCGGGTGAGATCGTCGGCGTGATCGGCCCGAACGGCGCCGGCAAGTCGACGCTGCTCAAGGCGATCGCCGGCCTGTTGGCGCCGGGCCGCGGCGATATCCGCCTCGACGGCGTCTCGATCAGCGGCCGGCTGCCGCGCGACATCAGCCGTCTCGGCATCGCCTACGTGCCGCAGGAGCAGAACATCTTTCCGACCATGTCGGTGCGCGAAAATCTCGAGATGGGCGGCTATGTCGATCCCAAGGGCAGCCAGCGCAAGATCGACACGGTGTTCGAGCGCTTCCCGGTGCTCGCCGCCAAGCGCCAGCATGCGGCGCGCACGCTGTCGGGCGGCGAGCGCCAGATTCTGGCCATGGCGATGGCGCTGATGGTCGAGCCGCGGCTGCTGCTGCTCGACGAGCCGTCGGCCGGTCTCGCGCCGCTCGCGGCCGAACGCCTGTTCGAGAGCATCGAGAGGGTCAACCGCGAGGGCGTCGCGATCGCCATGGTCGAGCAGAACGCCAACGAGGCGCTGGCGATTGCCGATCGGGCCTATATCCTGGTCGACGGGCGCAATCATCGCACCGGCCCCGCCGACGAGCTGGCCGCCGATCCGGACATCAGGCGGGTCTTCCTGGGTGCATGACCAAGATCGAAGCCGTTTCACAGGGAGGAACGTGACATGAAGAGCATCAAGTTCAGCCTTTCCCGGCGTCGCGTCGTGCAAGGCGCGGGCGCGCTGGCGTTCACGGGTTTGGCGCCGGCGATCGTGCGCGCGCAGGGGCAGCCGATCACATTGGGCATCCTCACGCCGCTGACCGGCGCCGGCGGCGCCGACGGTCCGCGCATGGAAAAGGCGATGAAGGCGGTGTTCGCCGAGGTCAACGCGGCGGGGGGCGTGCTCGGCCGCAAGATCGAAACCGTACTCGAGGACGACCAGACCAATCCCGAGGCGGCCGTGCGCGCCGCGCGCAAGCTGATCGACGTCAACAAGGTGCCGGCGATCCTCGGCACCTGGGCGTCGGCCGTGACCACGGCGGTGGCGCCCTTGTGCTGGGAGAGCAAGACCTTCCTGTGCACGACCTCCGGTGCCGATTCGATCACGCTGCTGCCGCATCAGGGCTATCTGATCCGCACCCAGCCCAATAACTATCTGCAGGCGGCGCGCCACGCCGAGTTCATCGCGTCGACCGGCGCCAAGCGCGTCTTCGTCATGTCGATCCAGGCGCCCTTCTCGCAGCCGACCCAGGACCGGGTGAAGGAGGTCCTGCCCAAGCACGGCTCCGAAATGGTCGGTGGACTGATCTACGACAAGGACAAGACGACCTACCGCTCCGAGGTCGACCAGGCGCTGCGCACCAAGCCCGACATGATCTACCTCAACGGCTATTCGCCGGACGTCACCGTCGTCGCGCGCGACCTGTTCCGCGCCGGCTATTCCGGCGGACGCTTCACCCAGTCCTATGTCATGACGCAGAAGGTGATCGACTCGCTGCCGGGCGAGGTGACCGAAGGCATGTACATCGTGCAACCCTCGGCCGACGTGAACTCGCCGGCCTACGACCTGGTCAAGAAGCTGATCGGCGTGGCGGCACCCGATTCGTACGAATGCGCGGCCAATGACTGGGCGAGCCTGGTCGTGCTCGCGATGGCCAAGGGCGGTGCGGCGACCGGCCAGGCGATGCGCGACAATGTGCGCAAAATCTCCCAAGGTGGCGGCGCCAAAGTCTACAGCGCGGTCGAGGGTCTGCAGCTGCTGGCCCAGGCCAAGGAGATCAACTACGAGGGCGCCAGCGGTCCGTGCGACTTCAACGAGATCGGCGACATCCTCGACTGCAAATTCCGGTACAGCCGGATCACCAAGGCCAAGATCGAGTTCATGAAGGTCTTCTGAGCAGCACGGTTCGACCGAACAGGGGGCCATGCCGCCGATCCTGCTCGAGATCGCGCAGCTCGTCGTCAACGGCGTGATGGCCGGCACCATCCTCGCGGTGCCGGCCATCGGGCTGACGGCGATCTATGCCGTGCTGCGCTTTCCCAATTTCGCGCTTGCCAGCCATGCGACGATCGGCGCCTTCGCCGGCTACGTCGCCAATGTGAAGCTCGGCCTGCCGGTGCTGCCTTCGGTCATGTTCGCCTTCCTCGGCGCCGGCCTCGTCGGCGTCGTGACCGACGAGACGGTGCTGAAACGCTTCCGTCCGGCCGGATTCATCACCACGGCGATCGCCTCGATCGCGCTGACGATCGCGCTGGAGAACGTCGTGCGCTTCGCCTTCGGCAATGATTTGCGCGGCTACGACTTGCCGATCATGCGCGACTGGCGCTTCGGCCCGATCCGGGTCGGCCCCCAGCAGGTGCAGAACCTGCTGATCGCTGTCGTCGCCATGGCCGCGCTCTTTGCCTTCCTCGCTTACACGCGCACCGGCAAGGCCATGCGCGCGGTCGCGGACAATCCGATGCTCGCCTCGATCAAGGGCATCAATGCCGAGGCGGTCGGGCGGCTGGTCAATTTCGTCGGCATGGGGCTGGCGGGGCTTGGCGGCATGCTGATCGGGCTCGACACGACGATCGATCCTCTGGTCGGATTCCGCACCATTCTCAGCGTCTTCGCCGCGGCCGTGGTCGGCGGCCTCGGCAGCATTCCGGGCGCGGTGATCGGCGCCCTCACGGTCGGCGTCGGCGAGGAGCTCTGCCTCCTGTTCCTGTCGCCCGACTACCGCAGCGCCGTCGGCTTCGTCGCCATCCTGCTGGTTCTGACCCTGCGGCCGCGCGGCATCCTGGGCCAGCGGGCCTACTGAGGCGGCGCGCCATGGAAAACTACGTCATTGCCATGGCCGTCTCGGCCTGCATCTACGGGCTGATGGCGCTCGGCCTGAACGTGATCTGGGGCCTGGCCGGCATGGTCAATCTCGGCCTGGTCGGCTTCTTCGCGGTCGGCGCCTATGTCACGGCGCTCACCACCGCCAAGCTGGGTATACCCATTTGGGCCGGCATGGCGCTGGGCACGGTGGCGGCGTCGCTGGTCGGCGCCTTCGTGGCCATGATCACCGTGCGCCTGCGCGGCGACTATCTCGCGATCGTCACGCTAGGCTTCGCCGAATCGATCCGCATCGTGTCGAGCAACGCGATCTGGCTGACCAACGGCACGGATGGCATCTCCGGCATCGCCGGTCCGCTGCGCGGCCAGATCTCGCCGGCCCAGTTCAACCTGCTCTATCTGGCGATCGTCGCGACCATCATGATCGCGGCCTATGTGCTGGCCGAGCGGCTGCGTGCCTCGCCCTTCGGGCGCGTGCTGCGCGCCATTCGCGACGACGAGCAGGTGGTGGCGGTCGCGGGCAAGCATGTCACGGCCTTCAAAGTCAGGGCCTTCGCCATCGGCGCCGCGGCGCTCGGCCTCTCCGGCGCGCTCTACGCGCACTACACCTCCTACATCGCGCCCGACATCTTCGTGCCGCTGCTGACGCTTTACATCAAGCTGGCGCTGCTGACCGGCGGCGTCGGCAACAACCGCGGCGCGCTGATCGGCGCCTTCGCCGTCGTGTTCCTGCTCGAGTCGACGCGCTTCGTGATCCCGCTCGTGCCCTTTATCAGCGCCGTGCAGGGCGCGGCGCTCCGCGAGATCCTGATCGCCTGCCTGCTGATCGTCATGCTGCGCTACCGGCCGCAGGGGCTGGCGCCGGAGCGGCTGGCGACAATTCCGGTTCCGGGTGCCGCGGCGCGATAGTCGTGACGAGGCGCCACCGCTTGCGCGTACCGCCGCCTCCCCTTAAGACAGAAACCAATGAAACCGGCTGCACCACGGGAGGCTGACGCCATGGCTGACGACTTGCCGATTCCGCTCGCTGAATTGAAGGACCGGCGACACATCGAGGACGCCAAATCCGCCATGCGCGAGCTGATCAAGCGCGTGCCGCGCGATTTCGGCTACGCCGATGAATCGGCATTGCTTTTCCCCGCCATGCAGGCATCCGGCGCGAAATCGTCGGGCAAGACGAAGAAGTCGGCCAAGCGCCGCGGAGGCCGGTCATGATCGACGCGCCGATCACGGCCGCCGAGGCCGCACGCCGCATCGCCAAGCGCAAGCTCAGCTCCATCGAACTGACCGAGTATTGCCTCGCGCGCATCGCCGAGCGCGACAAGTCGCTCAATGCCTTCGTGCTGCTTCTGGCCGACGAGGCACGCGCCGCGGCGCGGCGGGCCGACCGCGAGATCAAGGCGGGGTGCCGGCGCGGACCGCTGCATGGCGTCCCCTACGCGCTCAAGGACATCTACGAGACACAGGGCATCCGCACGACCGCGCACTCCAAGCTGCTGATCAACCACGTGCCGAAGCGGGACGGCGCGGTCGCGCGGCGGCTCAAGGAGGCGGGCGGCATCCTGATCGGCAAGCTCGCAACCCATGAGTTCGCGACCGGCGGGCCGGCCTTCGACCTGCCCTTCCCGCCCGCGCGCAATCCGTGGCACACGGCCCATTTCACCGGCGGCTCGTCGAGCGGCTCGGGCGCTGCCGCAGCGGCAGGTCTGGTGCCGCTGACCATGGGCTCCGACACCAGCGGCTCGATCCGCGGGCCGGCCGCCTTCTGCGGCATCGCCGGCTTCAAGCCGAGCTACGGCCTGGTCGGCCGCAGCGGCGTCATTCCGCTGTCCTACTCGCTCGACCATTGCGGGCCCATGTGCTGGACGGTCGAGGACTGCGCGCTGATGCTCGACGCAATTGCCGGCCACGATCCCGAGGATCCGGCGAGCGTCGTCACGCCCAAACCGCGCTTCGCGCGCGCGATCGCCGGCGGCATCAGGGGCATGCGCATCGGCGTGGTGCGCCACTTCCACGAGAGCGACATGGAAGCGACCGACGAGGCGCGCGCCGCCATCGACGCCGCACTCGAGGTGCTGCGCAAGCTGGGCGCCAGGCTCACGGACGTGACCCTGCCTCATGCCGACGATTGGGACGCGTCCTGCCGCGTGATCCTTTACGCTGAGGCCTATGCCATCCACGAGAAAGACCTGAAGACGCGGCCCGACGACTACGCCGCGATCACGCGCGGCCGGCTCGAGACAGGCGCCGAGATCTCGGCGGCCGACTACATCCACGCCCTGCGCCGTCGTCGCCAGATGTGCCTCCAATACGCCCAGGCGATGGATGGACTCGATGCGCTCGTCACCGCCTGCTCGCTCGCGCCGGCACCCGTCATCGCCGACATGGCCAAGCCGCCCTATTTCACCATGCGCGGCCGGCTGGTCCTGGCGCCCTTCAACATGGTCGGCGCCCCGGCCTTGAGCGTCTGCGCCGGCTTCTCGAGCCAGGGCTTGCCGCTCAGCATCCAGATCACCGGGCGGCCCTTCGAGGACGGCACCGTGCTGCGCGTCGGCCATGCTTATGAGCAGGCGACGCCCTGGCGGGAGAAGCGACCGAACTGATCCCGCTCTAGGAACCCCTTGCCGCGCCGAGGCGTTGGCTGGTTTGACAACTGCTGGGCGCACGCTAACATTGGTGCGGGGTTAGGAAGGCAGTGCGCAGGGTCCGGAAAATCCGGACCGCGCGCATGCGGCGCAAGCAGAAGAGCGGAGCGCGCATCATGCTGCCCAGCGGATTCACCGACAGAGTCGGCTCAGCCGGCATCGACACGCTGAGCGCGACCAATCTCCAGGTCGTCTTCGGCCTTGCCGGCGCCGATGCGTTGTCCCATGGCGGCGGCACGACCTGGCTGGTCGGCGGCAATGGCAATGACAGCTATCGCATCCAGGCGTCCGGCACGGTGGTGGTCTACGACTCGGGCAACACCAGCAACGATCACTTCTACGATTCAGCCTATTTCGTCGGACAGTCCTTCGCGGCCGAGATCGACAGCCGACACCTGATGCTGTTCGACAATGCGGGCAACCGCATCTTCTTCTTCGACTGGCTGGCCCTCGCCAACCGGATCGAGCATTTCCATGTCGCCACCTTCGACTTCTCGCCCGAGCAGTATCTCGCCTATCTGAAATCCAAGCCCTTCTACCAGGGCAATCTCTCGATCGACGATGTCTTTCCCGGCGAAGGCGCGCTGCTCAACGCGACACTGACCGACGTGACAGCGCGCAGTGCCGCCTACGACGCAGCCGTCGCCGGCATCGTGACAACGACGCCGGGCGTGGTGGTCGGCACGGCGGCGAGCGACAGTCCGACCGGCACATCGGCCAATGACACGATCTTCGGCCTCGCCGGCAACGACACCGTGCTGGCGGCCGACGGCAACGATGTCGTCTACGGCAATCTGGATGTCGACAGCCTGATGGGCGGCGACGGCAACGACACGATCTATGGCGGTCAGAACGCCGGTCCTGCAGGCGCCGATGGGGTGCAGCGACAAGGCATCGACTCGATCGACGGCGGCGCCGGCGACGACGTGATCTATGGCAATCATGGCGGCGACCTGCTGAGCGGCGGCGCCGGCCATGACACGATCTATGGCGGCCAGGACAACGATTCGATGTTCGGCGGCAGCGGCAACGACCTCCTGGTCGGCGGCCTCGGCGCCGATACGCTGACCGGCAACTCCGGCGCAGATCGTTTCGTGTTCACGGCCGCCAGCCAGTCGGCCTCGCTGAGTACCGCCGATACGATCGCGGAATTCACGCTCTCCGATCAGGATCGGATCGACCTCTCCGCCATCGATGCCAATGACAGCGTGTCCGGCGACCAGGCCTTCACATTTCTCGGGTCCAGCACGACCGGTGGTGCCAACGCCGTCTGGTACACTGTCTCCGGTGGCAACACGTTTGTCTTCGCCAGCACCAATGGCGATGCGGTCGCCGAGCTCACGATACGTCTCAATGGCTTGGCGACGCTGACCGGGGCCGAGTTCAGTCTGTAGTTTATCGCTGGTTGGCGATCGGTTTCTCCTACCTGCGACATTGACAGGCGCTTGGCGCCGAACCGAGACTGCCGGCCCGCGATCGCAGGAGAACCGGCGGAGTCATGGCATCCAACAAGAAGAAGCTCGTGTTCTTCGAGCGCTGGGCTGACCCGATCGCCGAGGAGATCCTGGGGCGCGAGCCCGACATCGAGCTCATCCGCCTGTCGCTCGCCGACCCGCCCGAGCGCATCTGGGCGGCCATGGCCGAGGCGCACGGCTACCAGTGGCCGCGCCCGCCCTATGTCGGCTCTCGCGAACTGGTCCGGCGCGCACCGCATTTGCTTGCCATGTCGTCCCAGGGTTCGGGTTGCGACGTCATGGACTTTCCAGCCTGCAACGAGGCGGGGATCCTGATCGTCAATCAGGCGGGGCTGGGCGGACGCGAGGCGGTGGCCGGACACGCGCTTGCCATGATGCTGGCGCTGTCCAAGCAGCTCATCCAGTCCGACCGCGCCATGCGGCGCGACCGCAACTGGCATCGGCTCGACTACATCGGCGACGATTTGACCGGCAAGACCGTGGGCATTGTCGGCTTCGGCAACATCGGCACGCGGACCGGCGAGCTGTGCCGCACCGCCTTTGCCATGCGTGTGCTGGTCTACGATCCTTATCTCTCGTCCGCCGAGATCGACCGGCACGGCGGTGAAAAGGTCGAGCTCGATGCCCTGCTGCGCCAGTCCGATTTCGTCTCCGTTCACTGTCCGCTCACGCCGGAGACGCGCGGCATGATCGGCGTCGCACAGCTCATGCTGATGAAGCCGACCGCCTATTTCATCTGCACGGCGCGCGGCGGCATCTGCGACGAGTTGGCGCTGGCGCAAATCCTCCGGGACAAGCGGATCGCCGGGGCGGGCATCGACGTCTGGGAGCAGGAACCGCCGCCGCTCGACCACCCGCTCTTTGCGTTCGACAATGTCGTGACCTCGATCCATATCGCCGGTGTCACCCGCAGCGCCTATCGCTCCTGCGCCGAGGCGGCGGCCATGCAGTGGATCGAGATCTTCAAGGGCAAGCGCCCGCCGCGTCTGGTCAATCCCGAGGTGTGGCCCGGCTACAAGGAACGCTATCGCCGCGTCATGGGCGAACCGGTCTCGGGCTAGCTGTGGGAGCGCGGTCAGGAGTCTTGTGCAGGTGACCGAGGCTCCGGCGTCATTCTGCCTTTAATGGCCGCACGCTTCCCCGCCCGGGTGGTCAATTTTGGTTTCCGCTTGCCCGGCCGCCCGATCGGGCGAAAATGGCGTCGCAACGTTTGGAGGTTTCGCCCATGTCCGTGCACGAAGCGCGCGCCGCCGCCGTCATTGAGACCATGGCCCGCATCCGGGCGATCGAGCATGAGCACGGCGTCTCGACCGCGGCGCTCGACCGCATCAAGCCCGAGCTGATCAATCTCGCTTCGCAGACGGCGCTCTTCCCGCCCGGGCATTTTCCCGTGCCGCAAGGCCGCACCGGCATGATCTACCGGCTTTCCGAGGACGCCGATCGGCGTTTTGCGCTCTATGCTTCGGCCGGCGTCGCCGGCAAGAAGGCGCAGCCGCACAATCACACGACCTGGGCGGTCATCTCCGGCGTGTTCGGCGACGAGCACAACGTGTTCTACAAGCGCACCGACGATCGGTCGGTGCCTGGCCAGGGCAAGGTCGAGCAAACTGGCGAGCTGACCGTGCGCAAGGGCAATGCCGTCGGCTACCTGCCCGACGATTTCCACACCATCGAGGTGCTCGGCAAGAGCCACGCGCTCCATCTGCACTGCTATGGCATGAGCCTCGAGAACCTGCCGGGCCGCATCTTCTTCTCCGAGGGGACGAGCGGCGCTTATAAACACTTCCCGCCCAATCCCAATATCCGTACCGCGGTGGTTGACGCAGCCTATCTCCAAGAGTTGATCGCGGGCGATGAGCCGCCGGTCATCCTCGATGTGCGGCCAGAGAACGAGTTCGCCCGCGGACGTTTGCCCCACGCCATGTCGATGTCGATCGAACGAATCGGCGCCGGGGCGGTGACGGAATTGGCTGGCAATCACCAGCACATCGTGTTGGTTGATGGGCGCGACGACGGAGCGGCGGAGAAAGCGGCTTTGGCGCTGATGCACCGCGGCCACCGCAATTTGTCGGTGCTCGCCGGCGGTCTGGCGGCCTGGACGGGCGCGGGCCTCAAGCTCGCTGCGTGACCACAGCCCCCGGGAGCGCGCTCGGCCCGGATATCCACCACCAGCTCAACGGCGCCGCAACTTGAGCTTGTCGCGGGCTTCGGCGGGCGTCAGCGGGCGCGCACCCAAGTCGCGCACGATGCGGCAGGCCTTCTCGACGAGCTCGCCGTTCGACCCGAATACGCCACGCTCGAGATAGAGATTGTCCTCGAGCCCGACACGGACATGGCCGCCCAGCAGCACCGCCTGCGCCACCATCGGCATCTGCATGCGTGAGATGCCGAAACCGGCCCATTGAGCACCCGCCGGCAAGAGATTGCGCATCGCCCACATCATTTCCGGCTCGGCCGGTGCACCCCAGTTGATGCCGAGCGCCAGCTGGTAGAAGGGTGGATCTTCGATCAAACCCTCGGCCACGAGCTGGTTGGCGAAACGGACATGACCGACGTCGAAGCATTCAAGCTCCGGCTTGACGCCGCAGTCGCGCATCCGCTGAGCCATGGTGCGCAGGTAGCCCTGGGTGCTGACATACATCTCGTTGTCGGCGCCGCTGTTGAACGAACCGCAATCGAGGCTGCACATCTCTGGGCGCAGCTCCTCGATATGCACCATGCGCTCGAGCGCGCCGACCATGTCGGTGCCCGGCCCGGCGCGCAGCGGATCGTTCGGATCGAGTAGGAATTTGCCGCCCATTCCCGCGGTCAGATTGATGATGATGTCGACGCCGCTGGCGCGGATGCGCTCGACGACCCCGCGATAGAGCGCGGGGTCGCGCGCGCCCTTACCGGTCTTGGGATCGCGCACATGGATATGAGCAATGGTTGCGCCGGCGCGCGCGGCGTCGAGTGCAGCGCTGGCGATCTGCTCGGGCGTGACGGGAATGGCCGGGTGCTTGCCCACGGCATCGCCGTCGCCCGTGACGGCGCAGGTTACGATCACATCGGTGTTCATGATGCTGCCTATCCTCTCGTATCAAGCCGCACGCAGCAGATCGGCGTAATCGTCGATGAACCCTTCGACCGCGGCGGCGAACTCGTCAACAACCTGGTCGGTCATCGGCAGCGAAAGCGCCAGCATGCCGCGCGAGGTCATGTACTGGCCGCGCTGCAGCAGTTCGAGCTGCAGCAGCTTGAGCCAGTTCGGCCGCGCACCTTCGAGATCCTTGGGCGTCCGCACCGGGCCGCGTACGAAGTGGATGTTCATGACGGAACCGACGCCGACGACGGTCATGGGCACGTCGCGCGCGGCGATGCTCTTCTGCAGCCTTGTGCGCAGCCGGTCTCCTCGCTTGTTGAGCACCAGCGCGGCCTCCGGCGTAAACACGCGGGACAGCCCGGCAGCGCCGGCGGCCATGGTCAGGACTGCGTTGTTGAAGGTTCCCCCATGGGAGAACGCATTCGGCTTGGTCGGATCGAAACGCTCCATGATGCGCACCGCACCGCCGAAGGCGCCGAAGCTGAGTCCGCCGCCCAGGTATTTGCCGATCGACATCATGTCCGGCGTGATGCCGAGCACGCCCTGCAAGCCGCGCGGAGAGAGCCGCGAGGTCACGACCTCGTCGAAGATCAGCACGATGCCATGCCGCTCCGTCTCGTCGCGCAACGCCGACATGAAGGCGGGATCGCCGGGAATGCAACCGCCTCCGGCCATCATCGGCTCGATGATGACGGCGGCCAACTCGTCCTTGTGCTTGCGGATCGCCGCGATCGTGCCATCAATGTCGTTGTAATCGGCGAAGACGAGCGGAAAGGGCACGTTGAGCACCGAGCCGCCATGGGCATAGGTGAGCACGCCGCCATGGTAGCCCTCGCGGAACACCATGATCTTGGGCCGTCCGGTCACGGCGCGCGCCGTGCTGAGCGCCATGATGTTGGCCTCGGTACCTGAATTGCAGAACCGCACGAGGTCGAGCGCAGGGAAGCGCTGAACCAGCAATTCGCTAAGTTGCGCCTCGTAACGGTTGGGCGCGCCCAGGACGATGCCCTTGCCGAGCGCCTCGATCACCGCCTCGCGAATGACGGGGTCGGTGTGACCGTAGAGACCGGCGCTGTACTCGCAGACGAAGTCGGCATAGCGCTTGCCGTCGAGGTCCCAGACATGGCAGCCCTCGCCGCGATCGAGCGCGACCGGGAAAGGCGGATAGTAGAGGACGGCCCGCGTGTTGCCGCCGGGCAAGCTGCCCTTGGCCTTCTCGTGGCGCGCCTGGCTCCTGCCGTTGGCGCGCACATAGCGCTGCTCGGCTTCCTTCAGCGCAGTGTCGAAATCGAGATTACGCACGGCTCTCATGGTTTCTCTCCTGCTTTCTCAGAATCCGATGGCGACACCGTCGGCGCGCGCATCCGAGCCACCGATCAGCGTGTTGGCCTGCTGGTCGAGTTCGATCATCTGCGCGCCGCCGAGCGGCAGCTCCCAACGCACGGGCGTGTGGCCCATGGCCGCGAGTTCTTGCGCGACAGTCTCGGGAATGCCGCGCTCCAGCCGGTAGCCCTCGCCGAAGGAAAACGCACGCGGCAGATCGACCGCGGCCTGCGGATCGAGGCCGAAATCGTGCCAATTCGCCAGCAGCCAGGCCTGACCGAAGGGCTGGAAGTGTCCGCCAACCATGCCGTAAGCCAGAACCGGCTTGCCATTTTTCATCGCGAGGCCGGGAATGATTGTGTGGAACGGGCGTTTGCGCGGCCCGATGCAGTTGGGATGGCCGTCGATCAGCCGGAATCCGGCCGCGCGGTCCTGGAGCACCACACCGCTCTCCGGAGCCGTGATGGCGCTGCCATAGCTCTGATAGACCGAATTGATGAAGGAGACGACAGTGCGCGCGCGATCGACAACGCACAGATATGTCGTGTTCGATGGCACTGGGCCCGGCACGGGCAAATCGGAGGCGCGGCGGCGATCGATGCCGCGCGCAAGCGAGAACGCGTGGTCGGAGGTTAGCTGCCGGGCGACCAACTCGTGGCTGCGCGGATCGTCGCCGACGGCCTGATCGCGTGCGCGGTATGCGAGCTTGGCGGCCTCGGCCAGCGCATGAAGCCGGATCGCCGACAAGGGCGCGGCGTCCGCGCCGCGCAGTTCCGGCCAGTCCAGCGCAGCGATGATGTTGAGCAGCAGCAGCGCGGCAAAGCCCTGGCCGCTTGGCGGACATTGATAGAGATCGAGGCCGCGGTAAGCGCTGCGGATCGGACTCACGTAGCAGGCACGGTAGGCGGCAAAGTCGTCGAGGCTGTGCAGCCCGCCCAGCTTGTTGAGATAGCCGACCATGTCGCGCGCGACCGCGCCCTGGTAGAAGCCGTCGCGCCCCTCCGCCGCAATGCGCTTCAACGTGCGCGCGAGCTCGGGCTGGCGGAAGATTTCTCCCGTCTCGGGTGGCCGTCCGCCGGGCAGATGGATGCGCCGGGTATGCGGATCGAGCTGGAGCCGCGCGGCGCAGGTTTTCCAGTCATATGCGACGCGCTCATGGATGGGATGGCCGTCTTCGGCGTAGCCGATCGCGGGCGCCAGCAGCTCGCCCATCGGCAGCGTCCCCAGATCACGGGCCAACATGCACCAGGCATCGACGGCGCCCGGCACGGTCACGGAGTGGGGGCCCTCGAATGGTACGGTTGCCAGGCCGAGACGGCGATAAGCCTCGGCGGTCGCCGCCGCTGGCGCCCAGCCAGCGCCATCGAGCGCAATCACTTCGCTGCCGCCACGCGGACAGATCAGCGCGTAGCTGTCACCGCCAATGCCTGACTGTTCGGGCTCGACTACGCCAAGCACGGCGGCGGCGGCAATCGCAGCGTCGACCGCGTTTCCGCCCCGGCGCAACATGTCGAGCCCGGCGGCAGTCGCCAATGGGTGGGCCGTGGCAATCATCGCATCCCGCCCAATGGCCGCGGAGCGACCGGGGCGATGAAAATCGCGCATCAGCGGGTCGCCGTCGCGGGAGCAGCGAAGTAGGTCATGCGCTCGAGCCGGATGCCGTCGTCGCCGATCTTGATCATGCCCCCGCCTTGGAGCGTCGTTTCGGGCACACGCCACCAGGCCCAGGCCGTATCCTCGTCGGCCGCCACCGTGTCGGCGAAGTCGGAGAAGGTCATCAAGCCGGCCGGCGCGGCCCCGTCGGATGTGCGCAGCGCGGCCACGCGCGCCTTGAACGCCTCCAGATAGGCCGGAAAATCCACGCGGGCGATCGTGCCGAAAGCCGGATCCTCGTAAATGAAGCCGGCGGCAGTGGCCGCGAGTATCTGCGCCGCGGCGCCGATCTGCCAAGCCTTGCCGTAAGCCCTGAGAAACGCCGTGCGAGACATCGTATCTGCCGCCCTGCTGACGCCAGTGAGAGTCATAATCCCGCAACAATGAGGAAATGCCAATAGGTTGAAAACACTGCCTCTTACGGTCCATTTGCATTATATGATATACCACTTGCCGGGCCGCGCAGACGGCGCGGCGGGGGACAAGCCAAGGGAGGCAAAGATGATGGTAATACCAACCGGCAATGATCGCGACTCGCTGAGCGTCACGCGGGGGATTCCCAAGAAGGCGAAAGTCTGAATCAATGGGGCGAACCCAGGAGGTTCGCCATGTCGACTGCTTTGCCGCTGCGTCGCGA
>VGDO01000053.1 GCA_016869645.1 Alphaproteobacteria bacterium | reverse complement strand
TGCCGCCAACGCCGCTGCCGCTCGCACTGCCGCTCGCGCCTGCGCTGGCACCGGCACTGGCACCTGCGCCGCCACCGACGCCGCCCGTGCCGCCGCCGACGCTACCGCCGACGCCGCCACCCACACCGGCACCTGCGCCGGCGCTCGCCGCCATGGCGGATTTGTCCGCGACGACGTGTTCATCGGCGGTGAAGGCGGCCGGCATGGCCGCAAGCGCCAGGCCGAACGCACTCGCTGCGGCGAAGCCAAGCAGGCGAGAGGTAGAAGACATCAGTCGAAGCTTGCAATTCATGATCATGCCCTTTCGCACATGGAGGAGTGCAATGACCGCTGCGGTCACTACCTAGAACGTCGTGCTCTGGGGCGGGACTTCCGTCGAATATCTGTGACAATCTTGCGACAAGCCCCGCGCTCTCCGGCTCGACAAACCGTGGATTCCAACGCCGGCCTGCGTGGCCCGGTTCCGCGGGGAAACCCCGAGAACGGCGCCTGCGAATACTGATGATTGCCGCAGCGAACATGCGGCCGGGGCGTGCCAAGCGAGCGGTCGCGGGTCACCGGCCGCTCACGGCGGCGGACCATCCCTCCGAAAAATGGCATCCACCCGGCCGGGCCAGCGGTAGAAAATTATCGTGAATTGTGCTACCTCCGTTTGTATCATGCGGCACGCAGGAGACGCGCCGCGGCTCACAGGGGTCTCACCGGCGATGACTGACCCGCTTGATCTCGGTGGCATGATCGGGTTGCCCGGCTTCGACGAATATGACCGGGCGCAGGCGGCCGAACTCGACCCGACGAGCGAGCGCTATCCCGACCTGCGCGCCGTCCACGCGTACTGGGACGCCAAGCGCCGCAACCGATTCGCACCCAGTCGCGCCGACATCGATCCGATCGATCTGATCGCGGTCCTGCCGCGCATCATGCTGGCCGACGTCCTGACCGCACCGCTCGATTTCCGCTATCGCCTGGCCGGCACCGGCATTCGCGAAGTCCACGGCTCGGAGATGACCGGCAAGGGTCCGCGTGACCTATCGCCGCCGGACTATGGCGCGCTCATCCACGCGCACTATTGCGATTGCGTCGCGCGCCGCGCTCCCCTCCTCCATCTGATTGTGCTGGACACGCGGGAGCGGGCGCGATCCTATGCTCGCCTGTTGCTGCCGTTGTCCGACGACGGCACCGCCGTCTCCATGCTGATGGCGGTCGACAGTCGGGAGCAGAATACGCAAGCGTTGAAAAGCTATTTCGCTCAGATCACCGGCAGGCACTGAAGCGCGGGGGCCATCGACGGTTCGAACTGGAGCGATCTCCAGCATGCCCACCCTTCTGCGCACTCTTGATTCCATACGTATCTTCACGCGCGACCTCGACCGGTCGCGGCATTTCTACGGCGGCGTTCTGGAACTCGATGAAAGGGACGCCGCGTCGGATTACGCCATCTACCGGCTGGGCGACATCAACATCGTGATCGAGGCGGTCAGCGCCGAGGAAGACGAGATTTCGGCATTGGTCGGCCGACTCGTCGCAGCGTCGTTCAAGGTCGACGATGTCACCACGGCCTATGGTCAGCTGCGCTCACGCGGCGCGTCTTTCGTTCAGCCGCCGGAACGCCAGTCCAGGGGCGGCACGCTGGCGTTCTTGCACGATCCCGACGGCAACATACTCACCCTGGTCGGCGATTGACTGTTGCCGATCGCGCCGCGATCTGCGCCAATTCGCGCGGGTGATTGTCTGCGCATGAGAGGGGGATCGGCGTCCATGCGCCTGCTGATCGCGATGATGAAGCACGAGACCAACACCTTCTCGCCGGTGCCGACACCGCTCGCGCGGTTCGGCAATGGACGGGGTCCGCGCTATGGCGACGATGCGATCCGTGCCTATCGCGGCACAGGAACGGTGACCGGCGCTTATCTGGAGCTCGCCGCGGAGGCCGGCGCCGAGATCGTGCTGCCGATCGCGGCCAATGCGCCGCCGAGCGGACCGGTCGAGGACTCCGCCTACGAGCACATGACCGATACGATCTGCCGCGCCGTCGAAGCGGGCGGATTCGACGGCATCCTGCTCGATTTGCACGGCGCGATGGTGACCAAAAAACTGGAGGACGGCGAAGGCGCTCTGCTCCAGCGGATCCGCGCCGTCGACGCCAAGACGCCGATTGCCGTTGCCCTCGACATGCATGCCAATCTTTACGACGCCATGATCGACAACGCGACGGTCGTCGCCGGATACCGGACTTATCCGCATGTCGACATGGCGGAGACCGGCCGGCTCGCCGGGTCGATCCTGCTCCGAACGCTGCGCGGCGAGGTTCGCCCCGTCATGGCTTGGGGCAACGCGCCGATGCTGCCCCATGTGATGCGACAGGGCACGGCCGACCATCCCAATCGCGAGCTGCAGGCGCGTTGCGCGCGCATGGCTCATGACGGCGCGCTTGCCGCCAGCCTGTTCACCGGTTTTCCCCATGCCGACATCCGCAACGCGGGACTGAGCGCCGTGGTCGTGGCCGACGGCGACATGGCGCTTGCCCAGCGCCTGCGCGACGATCTGCTGGCGCAGGCATGGCACGATCGCGAAGCTTTCGTTTTCCAGATCGAGCCGCTCCGCGCGGCGGTGGCGCGCGCCCGGCAGATGGCCCCGAGCCAACCCGGCGAGGGTCCAATCGTGCTGCTCGACCACTACGACAATTGCGCGTCCGGCGGCACGATGGACACGACGGTGGTGCTCGCCGAAATCCTCCGCCAAGGTCTCCAGGACGTCGCTGCGTTCGCGATCTTCGATCCGGCTGCAGTCGCGCAGGCGATCGCCGCGGGCATCGGCGCCACGGTGACGCTGAGCGTCGGCGGCAAGCTCAAGATGCCGGCGATCCCGGCCGAGAGCCCGCCGCTCACCGTCACCGGCCGCGTCAAGACGATCACGGACGGACGATTCCGCAACCGCGGCCCAATGGGCCGCGGGGTCATGTCCGAAATGGGCGCGTCAGTCGTGCTCGATACCGGCGCCGTCGAGATCGTGCTGATCTCCCAGCATCAGGAGCCGAGCGATCTGAACTGCCTGCTCAGCCTCGGCATCGACCCGATGCAGAAGCGCTACGTGATGCTCAAGAGCCGAGTCCATTGGCGCGCCGGGCTCGGACCGCTGGCGCGCGCCGTCGTCGAATGCGCCGGCGTCGGCGTATGCACCTCGGACTATGGCCAGCTCACCTTCAAACACGTGCGGCGGCCGATCTATCCGCTCGACCTCGTCAATCGCTGACGACGGCATCACACCCTCGATGACGACGCCGCAAACAGCGCCGCGTCGCGCGGCGGTCGCCTTCATCTTCGTCACCGTCGTGCTCGACATGCTGGCGCTGGGCCTCATTCTGCCCATGCTGCCGACCCTCGTGCTCGAGTTCCTCGGGGGCGACACGCCGCGCGCCTCGGAGATCTACGGACTGTTCGGCACAGTCTGGGCGCTGATGCAGTTCGTCTGCTCGCCGCTGTTCGGCGCGCTCAGCGACCGCATCGGGCGACGTCCGGTCATTCTCATGTCCAATATCGGACTTGGTCTCGACTACGTCCTGATGGCGCTTGCGCCGACGCTCGCCTGGCTGTTCGCAGGCCGCGTAATTTCCGGCATCACGGCCGCGACCTTCGCCACTGCCAACGCCTACATCGCCGACGTCACGCCGCCCGAGCGACGTGCGGCGAGCTTCGGTCTGCTCGGCGTCGCCTTCGGCATCGGATTCATCGCCGGGCCTGCGCTCGGCGGCCTGTTGGGCGCCGTCGATGCGCGGCTGTCGTTCTGGGTCGCGGCAGCGCTGAGCCTCGCCAACGCCCTCTACGGCATCTTCGTGCTGCCCGAATCGCTGCCGCGCGAGCGGCGCGCGCCGCTGTCGTGGGCGCGCGCCAATCCAGTCGGATCGCTGATGCTCCTGCGCGCGCATCCGCAGCTGTTCGGACTCGCCGCGGTGCTGTTTCTGCAGAACCTCGCGCACACCTCGCTGCCGGCGGTGTTCGTGCTCTATGCCGGATACCGCTACGGCTGGGACGAACGTAGCGTCGGCCTCGCGCTCGCGGGCGTCGGCATCGCCGCCATGATCGTCCAGGGCGGATTGGTCAAACCGGCAACCAGGCTGCTCGGCGAGCGGTCGATGCTGGTTCTTGGCCTGATCTTTGGCGCCGCCGGCTTCGCGATCTACGCAGTGGCGCCCACCGGTGCGCTGTTCTGCATCGGCATCCCCGTGATGGCGCTGTGGGGTCTCGCCGGCCCGGCCGCGCACGCCATGATGAGCCGGCGCGTCGACGCCTCCGCGCAGGGACGCTTGCAAGGCGCCAATGGCAGTCTGCTCGGCATGGCCGGGCTGCTCGGCCCGGGACTGTTCACTTTGTCCTTTGCCGCATTCATCGGGGCCGGCGCGCCCATCCTGCTGCCGGGGGCGCCGTTTCTCCTCGCCGCCGTCCTGCTGGCCGCCGCCGCCCTGATCGGGGCGCGCGCCACACGCGCGCAATAGGAAAAAAATAATCGCCATCGGGCGATGGCGTTCCGCGCGCGATTGCCCGATACTCGGCGCGCGCGCCGGCGCGCGGAATCCGCGCCCGTGCGAGCGACGCGATCGAGGCGGGACACTCACTGCACAACGAGACGAACTGATGTCGATCTGGAGGCGGATCATCGACGGCGCGACTGCGCTCGGAAGCACGGGCTCGCTGCGCGCGCTTTTCGACGCACTGACCGGTACGGCCGAGAGAGCCGCGTCCGGGGATGGCACGAGAAAGATCGCCTTCACGATCGGAGTCGTCGCGCTCGGTGCGAAGCTAGCGAAGACGGACGGGGCCGTCAGCCGCGCCGAAGTCGATGCCTTCCAGCGCGTCTTCCGCGTCGAACCCGACGAGATCGACAACGTGGCGCGCGTCTTCAACCAGGCCAAGCGCGACGTCGCCGGTTTCGACTTCTACGCGCGCCAAATCGCCGGGTTGTTCGATCCGGCGTCGCCGGTGCTCGAGGAACTGCTCGGCAGCCTTTTCGTCATCGCCGCGGCCGACGGTCCGGTCGACGAGGCGGAGCTGGTGTTCCTGAAAGACGTTGCCGGCATCTTCGGCTTCGAGCGGACCGCCTTCGAGCGCATCCGCGCCGCGCACATGGTCGGCCGCGATTGCGATCCGTTCGATGTTCTCGGCTTGCCATGCGGCGCGCCGGATGACCAGGTGCGCTCGGCCTATGTCAGGCTCGCGCGCGCCCATCACCCGGACCGCCTGATCGCCGAAGGCATGCCGTCGGAGTTCATCGACGTCGCCAATCGGCAGATGGCGGCAATCAATACCGCCTACGAGCGAATCCGCAGCGCCCGGCAGGCCATGCCGTAGCGGTTTCATTGCGGTTTTGGGCCCATGCGCCTTCATCATGCTGCACTGCTGCTCGCGCTCATGGTCGCATGGGGCGTGAATTTCCCGATTGCTAAGCTTGGCCTTCAGGAACTGCCGCCGCTCCTGATGACGACCTTGCGCTTCGCGCTGACCGCGATCCTGCTCATGCCGTTCGCGCGGTGGCCGCGCGGCAGGGCGCTGCAGATCGCCGGCCTCAGTTTCACGTTCGGCGTCGTGCATATGAACCTGTTGTTCGCCGGCATGCGGCACATCGATGGCGGCGCGGCGGCAATCGCAGTCCAGGTGCAGGTGCCGTTCGCCGCGCTCATCGCTGCGCTGTTCTACAACGACCCGTTGGGCTGGCGCCGCGCGCTCGGCATGACGCTGGCGATCGCCGGCCTTTTCGTGGTCGCCGGCGCGCCGCGCCTGGAAGGCCAGCTGCTTCCGTTTCTCCTGGTCGTGCTCTCGGCCATCATCTGGGCGATCACCAACATCCAGGCCAAGCACCTTCGCGACGTCAGCGCGACGACGATCACTGCCTACGTCGCGCTGTTCGGCGTGCCGCAGATGCTCGCCACGTCCCTGCTGCTGGAGGATGGCCAGATCGAGGCGCTGAGCAGGCTGACCCTACAGGCGATTCTGGCCGTGCTCTATCTGTCCGTCGTCGTCACCATTCTCGGCTACGCCGTGTGGTACCGCATGGTCCAGCGCTACCCGATCAACACGGTGATGCCCTTCACGCTGCTGATCCCGATCATCGGCGTCGTCGCCAGTGCGGTCGCGCTCGACGAGCCGCTGACGTGGCACACCGCGATCGGCGGTGCGGCGACCATTGTCGGCGTCGCGATCGTGATCATCCGCGCGGCCCCGCGGCGCACCCCGTAATAGGATAAATCCGAACAAACGGCCGGCGTTGACGTCGCGCCAGCCGGAGACTACATGAGCCGGGCCAGACGGCCGGATGACCGCTGGCGCCGGCGGGACACCGCGGGCGCTGGAGGAAAGTCCGGGCTCCACGGGAACGCGGTGCCGGGTAACGCCCGGCGGGGGCGACCCCAGGGAAAGTGCAACAGAAAGCAAACCGCTCCCGCCTGCTTCGGCAGCGGGAGCAAGGGTGAAAGGGTGCGGTAAGAGCGCACCGCGCCCCCGGCAACGGGGGTGGCACGGCAAACCCCACCGGGAGCAAGACCGAATAGGAGCGGCAGGCCGGCGGCAACGCCGGCCGGGCGGGTTTTCGCGCCGCCGCTCGGGTAGGTCGCGCGAGGCGCCCGGCGACGGGCGTCCCAGAGGAATGGTCATCCCCTGCTTGGCAGGGACAGAACCCGGCTTACAGGCCGTCTGGCGCTTTGACCTCGGCTGCTGCCCGGCCAGCGCCCGATCCGCCGCGCCTCCGAGTCCGCAGCCGGCCTGCCATCAATCTCAAGGAGAACATTATGCGAACACAATACTGCCGTATTCGATGACTTGAATGGTCGGCGGCGAGGACTGGATTTCCCGGCTGAATCGCTAGGGAGTGCCTGAAACCATTGAAAAATTCGGGCAACAACACTGTGCAAACCATTGACGCCCATGAAATCCCATGATATCCCATTTCATCCCAGGACTGTTCTCCTCGGCCGTGACCGGCATCAGACCAGGGATGAGGAACCCGGGCTAACCGGTTGGGTTTTGTGGGGAATTGATGGCGCTGTTCACGTCGACGCACTTGAACAGACTGGACAAGAAAGGCCGGGTTTCCGTGCCGGCCCTGTGGCGTCTCGGTCTCGCCAAGAATTCGTTCAACGGCATCGTCGTACTGCCCTCCTATCGGGCGCGCGCCATCGAGGGCTGCGGCTACGACCGGCTCGAGCGGCTGAACGAGCTGCTGCAGACCCCGGGCGCGATGTCCGACACGGCGCGCGGCCACGCCGAGGCCATGATGGCCAAGGTCGAAACCCTGCAGTTCGACACCGAGGGCCGCGTCGTGCTGCCGCGTTCGCTGAGCGAGTACGCCGGCATCGCGGGCGAAGCGCTGTTCGTCGGCCTCGGTCCGATCTTCGAGATCTGGGAACCGGGCGGTCACGGGCGTCATTACAGCAGTGCCGAGGAACGCGCCCGCACCGATCAGCCGAGCCTGCGCGACATCGGCCTCATGGGGCCCAAGACATGACGGCACATCAACCGTCCCCCGGCACATCCTTGGTCGGCAGCCACGTCCCGGTGATGGGGCGGGAGGTTGCGGCCGCGCTGCGGCCGCGCGACGGCGCCGTGTTCGTCGACGGCACGTTCGGCCGCGGCGGTTATGCCGAGGCTCTGCTCAATGCCGCGCGTTGCACGGTCTGGGGCATCGACCGCGATCCCCAGGCGGTCGCCCACGGCAAGACCCTGGCCGCGCGCTACGACGGCCGGCTCTCGGTCATCGACGGACGCTTTAGCGAGATGGACCGGCTGATCCGCGCCCGCGGCCTCGACGCGGTCGACGGCGTTGCTCTCGACCTCGGTGTTTCCTCGCCGCAGCTCGACGATCCGGCTCGTGGATTTTCCTTCCGCCAGGACGGTCCACTGGACATGCGCATGGAAAGCCAAGGCGCCAGTGCCGCCGACGTCGTCAACTCCAAGACTGAAGCCGACCTGGCCGACATCATCTTCCGCCTCGGCGAGGAGCGTCATGCCCGCCGCATCGCGCGTGCCATCGTGGCGCGCCGCACCACCCGGCCCGTCACGCGCACGAGCGAGCTGGCCGACATCGTGCGCGCCGTCGTGCCGCGCAGCCGCGATGGCATCGACCCGGCGACCCGCACCTTCCAGGCGCTCCGCCTGTACGTCAACGACGAGCTCGGACAACTCGACCACGGCTTGAGCGCCGCCGAGGCGATCCTTGCGCCCGGCGGGCGGCTCGCCGTGGTCTCTTTTCATTCGCTCGAAGATCGCCGGGTAAAGACCTTCCTGCGCCGGCGCGCCGGCGCGGCCCCGCGCGGTTCGCGTCATCGTCCGGAGCCCAGCCTCGAGACCGGCGCCGAACGCCCGCCGTCGTTCCGCCTGATCGAGCGCCAGGCCGTGCGGCCGACGGCGGCCGAGATGGCCGCCAACCCGCGCGCCCGCTCGGCGCGCCTGCGCTGGGCCGAGCGCACCGCGGCGGCGCCGTGGCCCCGCGCCGAGCCGGACGAGACCGCCGCATGATCCGGCGCTCGCTCATCCTGTGGGTGGCGATTGCCGCGGCAGTCAGCGTGGCGCTCTTCGTCGTCAAATACGAGGTCAAGTCGCTCGAAGAGCAGTACGCGCATCTCAACCGCGAGATCCTGCGCACGCGCGAGGCGATCCACGTCCTGCGCGCGGAATGGAGCTACCTCAACCGGCCGGACCAGCTGGCCGAGATGGCGCAGCGCCATCTCGACCTGCAGCCGCTGCTCGCACCCCAGATGGGCGAGCTCGCCAGCCTGCCGGCACGCAAGCCCGGCATGACGCCTCCCGCCCCTGGGCCCGACGCCGTGGCCGATGGCGTCACCGGCGGCGGGATTGCCGAACTCATTGCTCGCTCGCTGGACGACGAGCCGGCCAAGCCGGCCGTCATCCCCATTCCGAGCGCCAAACCGCCCTACGTGCCGGCGATGACGCCCGTGCTGACCAGCACGAAGGTGGCGCCATGAGCCGGCTGCGTCTGTTCGCGCCGCGGCCGGAGCTGCCGAGCCTGCCGGCACCGAGCGCCCGGGTGACGCTCGAGGGATTGCCGCAGAACGCGCTGGAGACCGGGCGCACGCGCCTGCTCGTGACCGGCGCCCTGTTCGCGTTCGCTTTCCTGCTGATCGCCGGGCGGCTGGTCGATGTCGCCGTGATCAAGCGCGCGGGCGAGCCGCGCCACGCCAGCCATGGTCGCGCCGCGCCGATCGCCGAGCGCGCCGACCTGCTCGACCGCAACGGCCTGCTGCTCGCCACCAGCCTGCCGACCTCGTCGCTCTACGTCGACCCAAAGGACGTCATCGACCCGGTCGAGGCGGCCGCGCGCCTCGTCGGCGCGCTGCCCGAGCTCAACGAGGCCGAGGTCCTGGCCAAGCTCCGGTCGGAGAAGAATTTCGTCTGGCTCAAGCGCAACCTGACGCCGCGCCAGGAGCACCAGATCAACCGGCTCGGCATTCCCGGACTCTACTTCCAGCGCGAGGACCGCCGCGTCTATCCCTACGGCAACCTGGTCGCGCACACCGTCGGCTTCGCCAACATCGACAACCGCGGCATCGCCGGCGTCGAGCAGGCGCTCGACGACGTCGTGCGCGGCGGCCGCGAGCCGGTCGCGCTGTCGATCGACCTGCGCGTCCAGCACATCCTGCGCGAGGAGCTGCACAACACGGTCGTCGAGTTCAACGCCATCGGCGCCGCCGGCATCGTCATGGACGTGCACTCGGCCGAGATCGTCGCGATGGTCTCGCTGCCCGACTTCGATCCCAACCGCCCGGGCGCCCTGCCTGCCGACACGCGCTTCAACCGCAACACGCTGGGCGTCTATGAGATGGGCTCGGCGTTCAAGATCTTCACGCTCGCCATGGCGCTCGATGCTGGCACGACCAGCTTCGCCGGCGGCTACGACGCGACGCACCCGATCAAGATTTCGCGCTTCACGATCCGCGACGACCACCCGCAGAAGCGCTACCTGACGACGCCCGAGATCTTCATGCACTCGTCCAACATCGGGTCGGCCAAGATGGCGCTCGATCTCGGTGTCGCGGGCCAGCGCGCATTTTTCAACAAGATCGGCTTCCTCAAGCCGGTCCAGCTCGAGCTGCCGGAGAACGGCCAGCCGCTCGCGCCGCATCCGTGGCGCCCGATCAACGTCATGACCATTGCCTTCGGCCACGGCATCGCCGTGACGCCGGTTCATCTCGCCAATGGCGTCGCCACGGTGGTCAACGGCGGCATCCTGCGCCAGCCGACGCTGCTCAAGCGGCCCGAGCCATCGATCCCGGGCGAGCGCGTCATCTCGGCCAGGAGCTCGGACCAGATGCGCCGCCTGCTGCGCCTCGTCGTCGAGCGCGGCACCGGCAAGAAGGCCAATGCCCCCGGCTACGTGGTCGGCGGTAAGACCGGAACCGCCGAGAAGACCGGAAACGGCGGCTACCGCCGCAAGGCGCTGCTGTCCTCGTTCGTCGGCGCCTTTCCCATGCAGGCGCCGCGCTACGTCGTGCTCGTCTCGGTCGACGAGCCCAAGGGCAACAAGAAGAGCTTCGGCTTCGCCACCGCCGGCTGGGTCGCGGCGCCCGCATTCAGCCGGATCGTGCAGCGCATCGGTCCCGTGTTGGGCGTGCCGCCCGTCAACGAGGACGCCGACGAGATCCGCCAGGCGCTGTCGATCGACATGGCGCCGAAGGGCGCACCCAAGCAAGGAGAGCGCAAACTTGCGTCTTTCTGACCTGATCGCGGGGACGAACGGCAACGGCACCGAGTTGGCGGCCCTCGCCGACATCGACATCGCCGGGATCGCCGCCGATTCGCGCGAGGTCAGGCCCGGCTACCTCTTCGCGGCGCTGCCCGGCAGCCACGCCGACGGCCGCGATTTCGTGACCGACGCAATCAAGCGCGGCGCTGTCGCGGTCTTGGCGCCAGCAGGATTCGAAGTCGGCACGGATGCGGCGATCCGCGTCATTCCCGACGCCAATCCGCGCCGGCGCCTGGCGCGTATGGCGGCACGCTTCTATGGCCAGCAGCCGCGCACCATCGCGGCGGTCACCGGCACGAACGGCAAGACATCGACCGCCGACTTCACGCGCCAGATCTGGTCGGCGCTCGGCCGGCGCGCCGCCAGCCTCGGCACATTGGGGCTGCGCGCGCCCGACCTGCCGCCGCGGCCCGGGCTGACGACGCCCGACCCGGTGGCACTCCACCGCACGCTGGCCGAGCTCGCCGCCAGCGGCATCGATCATTTGGCCATGGAGGCCTCGAGCCACGGCCTCGACCAGGCCCGGCTCGACGGCGTGCGCGTCGCGACTGCGGCGTTCACCAACCTGACGCGCGACCATCTCGACTATCACGGCTCCTTCGAATCCTACTTCGCGGCCAAGCGCCTGCTGTTCGAGCGTGTGCTCGACGCCGATGGCACCGCGGTGCTCAACCGCGATGTCGCCGAATTCGCCGCACTCGCCGCCGTCGCGCGCGGGCGCGGCCAGCGCGTGATCGGCTACGGCGCGGCGGTCGAGGCCGATCTGCGTCTTGCCCAGCGCACGCCGACGCCCGACGGCCAGCGTTTCGAGCTGGTGCTCTTCGGCCGGCCGATGACGGTCGAGCTGCCGCTCGCCGGCCAGTTCCAGGCGATGAACGCGCTGGCCGCTCTCGGCCTCGTCATCGGCGCCGGCGCCGACCCGGCGAGCGCCGCCGGTCAGCTCGCAAGCCTCGAAGGCGTTCCCGGGCGCCTGCAGCTCGTCGCGCGCCATCCCAACGGCGCGCCGGTCTATGTCGACTACGCCCACTCGCCCGACGCACTGGCGACCGTGCTGCGCGCGCTGCGTCCGCACACGGCGGGCGATCTCGTCGTGGTGTTCGGCTGCGGCGGCGATCGCGACGCCGGCAAGCGCCCGCAGATGGGCGCGATCGCCTGCGACCTCGCCGACCGCGTGATCGTCACCGACGACAATCCGCGCACCGAAGCGCCGGCCAAGATCCGCCAGCAGATCCTCAGGGCGTGCGACAGCGCCGAGGAGATCGGCGACCGCGCGCAGGCGATCGAGACGGCGATCGCGGGCCTCGCCGGCTCGGACGTCCTGGTCCTCGCCGGCAAGGGCCACGAACAGGGCCAGATCGTCGGTACGGACGTGCGTCCGTTCGACGACGCCGCGGTGGCGCGCCGGATCGTCGCCCAGATCACCGGGCGCCTCGGCGGAGCTAAGCCATGAACCCCGAGATCCTGTGGACCGCCGCGCAGGCTGCCGTCGCCACCGGCGGAAAGTCGGTCGGAAACTGGCAGGCCTCGGGCGTGTCGATCGACAGCCGCTCGGTCGGCGCCGGCGATCTCTTCGTCGCGCTGACCGGCGATACCCACGACGGCCACGACTTCGTCGCCGATGCGCTGAAGCGCGGCGCCGCCGCCGCCGTGGTGGCACGCGTGCCGATGGGACTCCCGGCCGGCGCGCCCCTTCTTCTGGTCAAGCACACGCTGGAGGCGCTCAACGGCCTCGGCCGCATCGCGCGCGCGCGCGCCACGGCCAAGGTGGTAGCCGTGACCGGCAGCGTCGGCAAGACCGGCACCAAGGAGATGCTGCGCCTGGCGCTGACCGGCAACGGCCGGACTTACGCCAGTGCCGGCAATCTCAACAATCAGTTCGGTCTGCCGCTCAGCCTCGCGCGCCTGCCGCGCGAGGCCCAGTTTGCCGTGTTCGAGATCGGCATGAATCATGCCGGCGAGATCGAGCCGCTGTCCAAGCTGGCGCGCCCAAATGTGGCGCTGATCACCAATGTCGAGCCGGTTCATCTCGAATTCTTCGATTCGGTCGAGGCGATCGCCGACGCCAAGGCGGAGATCTTCGCCGGCATGGATCGCGCAGGCGTCGCCGTACTCAACCGCGACAACCGGCACTTCGACCGGCTTGCCGAGGCGGCGTTGCGCCGCGGCGTCGGCAACGTCATCGATTTCGGCCGCCACGCCGATGCGCGCTACCGCCTGATCGACTGCAGCGTGGGCAGCGGCGAGACGCGGGTCACCGCCGCGCTTGCCAGCCGGCGCCACGGCTACACGATCGGCGCCGAAGGCCGGCACTGGGCAATCAACAGCCTTGGCGTGCTCGCTGCCGCCGATGCCTTGGGCGCCGATCTCGGCGCCGCCGCCGCGGCGCTCGCCGGCATGTCCGCTCCCAAGGGCCGCGGCCAGCGGCTTAACGTGACGCTCCCCGGCGGCGCGCTCGAGCTGATCGACGACAGCTACAACGCGAGCCCGCCGGCCATGGGTGCCGCCTTCGCCGTGCTCGCCGGGCGGCCGATCGGCGTCGGCGGGCGGCGCATCGCCGTGCTGGGCGACATGCTCGAGCTCGGCAAGGCCGCGCCGCAGCTCCACCAGGAGCTCGCGACCGAGATCGACGCGCTCGGCATCGACCTCGTCTTCGCCTGCGGGCCGAACATGGCGTTCCTGGTCGATGCGCTGCCGGCGCGGCGGCGCGGCGGCCATGCCGCCGACTCCACCGCCCTCATCCCGATCGTCACCCCGGCGCTGCGCGCGGGCGACGTCGTGCTCGTCAAGGGTTCGCTGGGCAGCCGCATGGGTCCGGTCATGCAGGCGATCGCCGCGCTGGGTTCGGCAAAGCCGGGCGAACCGCCGCGTCGTGTCGTCAACGGAGGCTGAAGGCGAATGCTCTACAACCTCCTCGTCCCGCTGACCGAACAGCTCAACGTGCTCAACCTGTTCCGCTACCTGACGTTCCGCACGGGCGGCGCGGTGGTGACGGCGCTGATCATCAGCTTTCTGCTCGGACCGTCCGTCATCTCGTGGCTCAAGAGCCGGCAGACCAACGGCCAGCCGATCCGCGATGACGGGCCGGAGGGGCACTTCTCCAAGCGCGGCACGCCGACCATGGGCGGCTTCCTCATCCTCTTGGCGCTGACCGCCAGCACGCTGCTGTGGGCCGACGTGACCAACCGCTACGTCTGGGTCGTGCTGTTCGTCACGATCGGCTTCGGCGCGGTCGGCTTTGCCGACGACTATCTCAAGCTCAGCCGGCAGAACAGCAAGGGCCTGCCGGCGCGCGCCAAGCTGGCGGCACAGATCGTTATCGGCACGGTCGCCACGTTGTGGATCATCTCGATCACGCGCGATCCGCTCGATACCCAGCTCGCGGTGCCGTTCTTCAAGGCGATCCTGATCGACCTCGGCTGGTTCTTCGTGCCGTTCAGCGTCTTCGTCATGATCGGCGCCTCGAACGCGGTCAATCTGACCGACGGACTGGACGGGCTCGCGATCGTGCCGGTGATGATCGCGGCCGGCGTGTTCGCGCTGATCGCCTATCTGGTCGGCAACACGGTCTTCGCCAACTACCTGCAGATCCACCACGTGCCCGGTACCGGCGAGCTCGCCGTGTTCTGCGGCGCCCTGGTCGGTGCCAGCCTGGGCTTCCTCTGGTACAACGCGCCGCCCGCCATGGTCTTCATGGGCGATACCGGCTCGCTTTCGGTCGGCGGCGCCTTGGGCGCCATCAGCGTCGTGACCAAGCACGAGTTCGTGCTCGCCATCGTCGGCGGGCTGTTCGTGCTCGAGGCCATCTCGGTCATCGTCCAGGTCGCGTCTTTCAAGCTGACCGGGCGCCGCGTCTTTCGCATGGCGCCTTTGCACCATCACTTCGAGAAGAAGGGTTGGCGCGAATCCACCATCGTCATCCGGTTCTGGATCATCGCCGCGGTGCTGGCGCTGGCCGGGCTGGCCACCTTGAAGCTGAGGTGACCAGGTGATCGACCTTCGCTCCTTCTCCGGTCAGCGCATCGCCGTCATGGGCCTCGGCAAGTCCGGGCTGTCGACCGCGCGCGCGCTGCTGCGAGGCGGCGCCGATGTGGCGGCCTGGGACGACAACGCCGCGCGGCGCCAGGAGGCAGTCGCGGCGGGCGTCCCGATCGTCGAGCTCGAGGCGTGCGACTGGTCGCGGATCAAGACCCTCGTGCTCAGCCCGGGCATCCCCCACACGCATCCCAGGCCGCACCCCGTCGCCGTCAAGGCGCGCGCGGCCGATTGCGAGATCGTGTGCGACGTCGAGCTGCTCGCACGCGCGCAACGCAAAGCCCGCTACATCGGCATCACCGGCACCAACGGCAAGTCGACGACGACCGTGCTGGTCGGCCACATCATGGCGCTCGCCGGGCACAAGGTGGCGGTCGGCGGCAATCTCGGCATTCCCGCCCTCGAGCTCGAACCGGTCGCGGCCGACGGCAGCTACGTACTGGAGATGTCGTCCTATCAGCTCGAGCTGGTGCCCAGCCTCACCTTCGACGTCGCCGTGCTGACCAATATCAGCAGCGACCATCTCGACCGCCATGGCGGCATGGACGGCTACGTCGCGGCCAAGCGCCACATCTTCGACCGCCAGAGCGAGGCGCACAGCGCCATCGTCGGCGTCGACGACGGCATCTGCCGCACGATCCACGACTCGCTGAAGGCGCGCCGCGACCGCACCGTCATCGCGATCTCGGGCGAAGGGCGCGTCCCGGGCGGCATCTATGTCGACCGCGGCTGGCTGACCGACGATGCCGACGGCCAGGCGAAGCCGACGATCGACCTCAGCCGCGTCGCCACCCTGCCCGGCCGCCACAACTGGCAGAACGCGGCGGCGGCCTACGCGGCAACCCGCATGGCCGGCGTCGAGCCGGAGGTCATCGCCCGGTGCATCAATTCCTATCCTGGCCTGGCGCATCGGCAGGAGCTGGTCGCCACCATCGACGGGATCCGCTTCGTCAACGACAGCAAGGCGACCAATGCCGACGCCGCGGCGCGCGCGCTGGTCTGCTATGACACGATCTACTGGATCGCCGGCGGCCGCGCCAAGGAAGGCGGCATCGCGTCGCTTGGCGAGTTCTTTCCCGCGATCGCGCATGCCTATCTGATCGGCGAGGCAGCCGACGACTTCGCTGCGACGCTCAAAGGCCGGGTGCCCTGCACGATCAGCGGCGACCTGGCGACTGCCGTCGCAGCCGCCGCGGCCCAAGCGCGCATCGACCGGCGCAAGGGTGCCGTCGTGCTGCTGTCGCCGGCCTGCGCGAGCTGGGACCAGTTCGCCAATTTCGAGGCGCGCGGCGAGGCGTTCCGCGCCGCCGTCCACGAACTCGCCGAGGCTCCGGCCCGCGGCATGACGGCCGCTTCAGGCAGGTTCCAATGACCGCCGTCGCCCGCACCGATACGAGCGTGCTCGGCCGCTGGTGGTGGACGGTCGACCGCTGGACCTTGGCGGCACTCGGCATGCTGATCGCCTTCGGCGCGGTCATGGCGCTCGCTGCCAGCCCGCCCGTCGCCACGCGCATCGGGCTCGACCAGTTCTACTTCGTCCGCCGGCACGCCATGCTGCTGCCGGTCGCACTGGGCATCCTGATCATTGTCTCGCTGCAGTCGCCGCTGCGCATCCGCCGGCTCGCCGTGTTCTGCTTCATCGCGGCCGCCGCGCTGACCGCCGCCGTGCTCGTCGTCGGCGTCGAGATCAAGGGGGCCCGGCGCTGGATCAACCTCGCCGGCTTCTCGCTGCAGCCCTCGGAGTTCATCAAGCCGAGCTTCGCCGTGGTGGCAGCCTGGATGTTCGCCGAGCAGCGTCGCGGCGAAGGCTTTCCCGGCAACATCTTGTCGATCCTGCTCTACGGCCTCGTGGTCGCGCTGCTCCTGCTGCAGCCCGATCTCGGCATGGCCGTGGTCGTGTCGGCGGTGTGGTTCACCCAGTTCTTCCTCGCCGGCCTGCCGCTGATCTGGGTGGTCGGGCTGGGCGCCGCCGGTCTCGGCGGCCTGGTCGGCGCCTATTTCAGCTTTCCGCACGTGGCAAGCCGCATCGATCGCTTCCTCGATCCGTCCTCGGGCGACAGCTACCAGGTCGATCGCTCGCTCGAGGCCTTCATGAACGGCGGCCTGCTCGGCCGCGGCCCCGGCGAGGGCCAGGTCAAGCTGGTGCTGCCCGACGGCCATGCCGACTTCGTCTTCGCCGTGGCCGGCGAGGAGTTCGGGCTGATCGCCTGCCTGGTGGTCGTCGCCATCTTCGCCTTCGTCGTGCTGCGCGGCTTCGGTCGCGCCATGCAGGAGACCAACCTGTTCGTGCTGCTGGCGAGCGCCGGCCTGTTCGTCCAGTTCGGCCTGCAGGCGATCGTCAACATGGGCTCGTCGCTCCACCTCATGCCGACCAAGGGCATGACGCTTCCCTTCATCAGCTTCGGCGGTTCGTCGCTGCTGGCGCTTGCGCTCGGCATGGGCATGGCGCTGGCGCTGACGCGCCGCCGGGCGGGAGAGATCCGATGATGCGGCGCATGATCGTGCTCGCCGCCGGCGGAACCGGCGGCCACACCGTGCCGGCGCGCGCGCTGGCCGAAGCGTTGATCGCACGCGGCCACGGCGTGGCAGTCGTCACCGACCGGCGCGGCCAGGGCTTCGACAATCTCGGCAACCGCGCGAGCGTGCACCGGGTGCGCGCCGAGCGGCTCGGCAGCGGCATCGTCGGCAAGATCGGCAGCGTGGTCGAGCTGGTCGTCGGCACGATCCAGGCGCGCCGCATCCTGCGCGAGCTCCGACCGGTGCTGGTCGTCGGCTTCGGCGGCTATCCCTCGCTGCCCGCCATGGCGGCCGCCCTTCGCCTCGCCATTCCGACCATGCTGCACGAGCAGAACGCCGTGCTCGGCCGCGCCAACCGCCTCTTCGCGCCGTGCGCCAAGCGCATCGCCACCTCGTTCGCGCAGGTCGCCGCCGTGCGCCAGGCCGATCATGGCAAGCTGCACATGACCGGCAATCCGGTCCGCCCGGCGATCATCGCGCTGCGCGACCTGCCCTACCCGGCGCCGAACGGCAATGATCCGATCCGGCTGCTGGTCACCGGCGGCAGCCAGGGTGCCCGCGTATTCAGCGAGCTGGTGCCGGCGGCCATCGCCATGATGTCCGAGCCGATGCGCCGGCGCGTCGTGGTCGAGCAGCAATGCCTGGCCGACGACATCCCGGCCGTCGAACAGCGCTACAGCGAGATCGGCGTCACGGCCGAGCTGGCGCCGTTCTTCCCCGACATGCCCGAGCGCCTGGCCCGCGCGCAGCTCCTGATCTGCCGCGCCGGCGCCTCGACGATTACCGAGCTGACGGTGGCCGGCCGGCCGGCCGTTCTGGTGCCCTACCCGCACGCGACCGACGACCATCAGACCGCCAACGCGCGCTTGCTCGAGGCCGCCGGCGGCGCCTGGGTCATGCCGCAGGACAAGTGCGATCCCGAACGCCTGGCGCACCGGCTCAAGTCGCTGTTCGCCGCTCCCCGCATGCTGATCCAGGCCGCCGAGTACGCGCGCAGTGTCGGCCAGCCCGACGCCGCCGAGCGGCTCGCCGACCTGGTCGAGCAGACCATCATCGAATTGCACCTCGACACCCCTGATCGGAAGGAAGCCGCCGCATGAGGGCCATGCCGCTCACCATCGGCACCATTCATTTCGTCGGCATCGGCGGCATCGGCATGAGCGGGATCGCGGAGATCCTGCACAACCTCGGCTATTCGGTGCAAGGCAGCGACGTCGCCGAGAGCGCCAACGTCAAGCGCCTGCGCGAGCGCGGCATCAGGGTCACCGTCGGCCACGCCGCCGAGAATCTCGGCGAGGCGGCGGTCATCGTCTATTCCTCCGCGGTCAAGGCCGACAATCCCGAGATCCTGGCCGCGCGCCAGCGCCTGCTGCCGGTCGTGCGGCGCGCCGAGATGCTGGCCGAGCTGATGCGCCTCAAGTGGTCGATCGCGATCGGCGGCAGCCACGGCAAGACCACGACCACCTCGATGGTCGCCGCCGTGCTCGACACCGCAGGTCTCGACCCGACCGTGATCAACGGCGGCATCATCAACGCCTACGGCACCAACGCGCGGCTCGGCGCCGGAGAGTGGATGGTCGTCGAGTCCGACGAGTCCGACGGCTCCTTCACGCGCCTGCCCGCGACCATCGCCGTCGTGACCAACATCGATCCCGAGCATCTCGACTACTACAAGACCTTCGAGGCCGAGCAGCGCGCTTTCGAGGCCTTCATCGAGAACGTGCCGTTCTACGGCTTTGCTGCCATGTGCATCGACCATCCGGTCGTGCAGGCGATGATCCCCAGAGTTTCCGATCGGCGCATCGTGACCTACGGCATGAGCCCGCAGGCCGACGTGCGCGCGATCGACGTGCGCCTTTCGGCGAGCGGCGCGCACTACGCCGCCGTCATCACCGACCGCTCCGGGACCACACGCAAGATCGCCGACCTGCGCCTGCCCATGCTGGGCGCGCACAACGTGCAGAACTCGCTGGCGGCGATCGCGGTCGCCAACGAGATGGGCATCGACGACGACGTGCTGCGCCGGGCGCTCGCCGGCTTCGCCGGCGTCAAGCGCCGCTTCACGCGCACCGGCACGGCGCACGGCGTCACGGTGATCGACGACTACGGCCACCATCCCGTCGAGATCGCCGCCGTGCTCAAGGCGGCGCGCGCCGCCTGCCCGGCCGGCAGCATCGTCGCCGTCGTCCAGCCGCACCGCTACACGCGCCTCAGCAACCTGTTCGAGGAATTCTGCACCTGCTTCAACGACGCCGACGCGGTGATCGTTGCCGAGGTCTACGCCGCGGGCGAGACGCCGATCGAAGGCGCCAACCGCGACCGGATGGTCGAGGGCCTGCGCGCGCGCGGCCACCGCAACGTCGTGCCGCTGCCCGCACCGGGCGCGCTGGCCGGCCTGGTAGCGCCGCTGGTCAAGGCCGGCGACTTCGTCGTCTGCCTCGGTGCCGGCTCGATCACCTCCTGGGCGCATGCTCTGCCCGCCGAGCTCGAGAGGCTGCTGCAGCCGGCCAGGGCCCCGGGCGTTTCCGAACCGAGCAACGTCCATCGATTGGGGACGACGTCGTGATCAATTCGCGTCGCCTGGAGATGCCGCTCATCGAACGCCTGCCGCGCGTGCGCGGCCGCTACACCGAGAACGTGCCGCTCGCCGCGACCACCTGGTTCCGCGTCGGCGGCGCGGCCGAGATCCTGTTCCGTCCGGCCGATCCCGACGACCTGGCCGTGTTCCTCGCCGCGCGTCCGGCCGACTTGGCCGTCACGGTGATCGGCGTTGGCTCGAACCTGCTGGTGCGCGACGGCGGCGTGCCGGGCGTGGTGATCCGCCTCGGCCGCGGCTTCGCCGCGGTGCGCGTCGAGGAATCGCAGATCGTCGCCGGCGCGGGCGCGCTCGACATCAACGTGGCTCTCACCGCCCAGCAGGCCGGCCTGACCGGACTGGAGTTCCTGAGCGGCGTGCCCGGCACGATTGGCGGCGCCTTGCGCATGAACGCCGGTGCCTATGGCGGCGACATGGACCTCGTCACCATCGAGGCAGAGGCGATCGACCCGCACGGCGGCCGCCATCGTCTCGACCACGACGACCTCGATCTGAGCTACCGCCATTGCGGCGTGCCCGAGGGCTGGGTGTTCACCAGCGCGGTGCTGCAGGGCGAACGCGGCGATCTTCAGTTGATCGACAACCGCATGCGTTCGATCCGCGAGCAGCGCGAGTCCTCGCAGCCGCTGCGCAGCCGGACCGGCGGAAGCACGTTTGCGAACCCCGATCCGTCGGTCACGCGCAAGAAGGCGTGGGAACTGATCGACGAAGCCGGCTGCCGCGGCCTCGTGCGCGGCGGCGCCCAGGTGTCCGACAAGCACTGCAACTTCCTCATCAACAACGGCGGCGCGACCGCGGCCGACATCGAGGGCCTGGGCGAAGAGGTACGCCGGCGCGTGTTCGCGACGTGCGGCGTCATCCTCGAATGGGAAATCCGGCGGATCGGCGTGCCGTCGCAGCCGGCGGCGCGCGCTGCCGGAGCAGGAGATGCGTCATGACCAAGAACGTCGCCGTTCTCATGGGCGGCTGGTCGGCCGAGCGCGAAGTATCGCTCTTGAGCGGCCGCGACTGCGCTAATGCGCTCGAGGAGGCCGGCTACCGCGTGACCTTGATCGACGTGCCGCGCGATCCGGTGCGGCTGATCGCGGCGCTGACGCCCCGGCCCGACGTCGTGTTCAACGCGTTGCACGGGCGCGGCGGCGAGGATGGCTGCATCCAGGGCCTGCTCGAGATGCTGCGGCTGCCCTACACGCATTCGGGCCTGCTCGCCTCCGCGCTCGCCATGGACAAGCCGCAGGCCAAGCGCGTCTTCGCCGCGGCCGGCATTCCCTGCGCCGAGGGCCGCGTGGTGAGCAAGGCCGCCTATCTCGCCGAGGGCAGCCCGATCGCCAAGCCCTACGTGATGAAGCCGCCCAACGAGGGCTCGAGCGTCGGCGTGCGCGTCATCAAGAACGGCAGCACGCCGAACTTCACCGAGGAGAGCTGGCCATATGGCGAAGAGGTGCTGATCGAGCGCTACGTGCCGGGCCGCGAGATCACGGTGGCCGTCATGGGCGACCGGGCGCTCGGCGTGACCGAGATCCGCCCGCGCCAGGGCTTCTACGACTATCGCGCCAAGTACACCGAGGGCGAGGCAGTCCATCTGTGCCCAGCGCCCCTGCCGAAGCCGGTCTACGACGAGGCGATGAACCTCGCCCTGCGCGCCCATCAGGCGCTCGGCTGCCGCGGCGTATCGCGCGCCGACCTGCGCTACGACGATACCAAGGGCGAGCCGGGCCAGCTCTACATGCTCGAGGTCAACACGCAGCCGGGCATGACGCCACTGTCGCTCGTGCCCGAAATTGCCCAGGCCTGCGGCATTTCCTTCGCCGAGCTCGTGTCGTGGATGGTGGAGAACGCACGATGCGATTCCTGAAGCGCCGCGCCGCATCCCGCATCAAGGCGCCGCGCCGGCGCGTGGCGCCGCGCTGGCTCAAGCCGGCGCTCAAGGGCACGGCGGCGGCGCTCGTGATCGGCGGCATCGGCTTCGGCGCGGGCTGGCTGTGGCGCGCCGGCTTGATCCAGCACGCCGCCGCGATGGTCAGCGACAACGCCATGACATCGAGCGCCGCCGTCGGCCTCAAGGTTGATGACGTGCTCGTCGTCGGCCGCGCCGAGACGCCGCGCGCCGACGTCCTGGCCGCGATCGGCGCCGTGCGCGGCATGCCGATCTTCGCGATCGACCCGACCGCAGCCAAGGCGCGGCTCGAGCAGCTTCCGTGGGTGCGCATGGCGACCGTCGAGCGACGCCTGCCCGGCACCGTCTTCGTCCGGCTCGCCGAGCGCGAGCCGATCGCGCTGTGGCAGAGCCAGGGCCGCCTTCAGCTCGTCGACCGCGAGGGAACGGCGATCGCCGTGCGCGACGTCGAGAACTTCGGTCACCTGCCGATCGTGGTCGGCGATGATGCCCCGGCACACACGCCGGCGCTGCTCGCCATGCTGGCCGCCGAGCCCGACATGGCGAGCCGCGTCGGCGCCGCCGTGCGCGTCGGCCAGAGGCGCTGGAACCTGTTGCTCGACAACGGCATCGAGCTGCGCCTGCCCGAGACCGACGCCGGCCGCGCCTGGGCCTGGGTCGCCAATCTGGAGCGCGAGCATCGCGTGCTCGCGCGCGACGTCACCGCGATCGATCTGCGCCTGCCCGACCGCCTGGTCGTGCGTCTGGCGCCCGATGCGGAGCGGACCGCTCTGCCGTCAAAGCCGACCAGGTCGGCACCGAAGTCAATTCCTGCCGGCACGCCGGCCAGACCGGCCAAGAGCACCTGAGAGACACGCGATGTATGGGGGGGATGTCCGGTGAAGAAGAAGGAACTCAAGCCGCGCAACGGCGTGTTCGCCGCCCTCGATATCGGCACGACCAAGGTCGTGTGCTTCATCGCGCGTGCCGACGAGCGCGGCAATCTGCGTGTCGAAGGCATCGGCCATCAGCTCTCGCGCGGGGTCAAGGGCGGAACCATCGTCGACATGGATGAGGCCGAGGCCTCGATCCTCAACGCCGTGCACGCCGCCGAGAAGCTGGCGAGCGAGACGATCCGCGAGGTCGTGGTCAACGTGTCCGGCGGCTATCCGGCCAGCCGCACGATCGGCGTCGAGGTATCGATCGCCGGCCACGAGGTGGGCGAAGCCGATCTGCGCCGCATCCTCGACCAGGGTCGCCAGACCAACGAACCCGACCAGCGCGCGCTCATCCATTCGATCCCGGTCGGCTACATCATCGACGGCAGCCGCGGCATCCGCGACCCGCGCGGCATGTATGGCCACCGGCTGGCGGCCAACATCCACGTCGTCACCGCGCAGACCGGCGCAGTGCGCACGCTCAAGACCTGCGTCGGGCGCTGCCATCTCGACATCGAATCCTGGGTCGTCTCGCCCTTCGCCGCCGGGCTCTCCGCGCTCGTCGAGGACGAGATGGATCTCGGCGTCACCGTGATCGACATGGGCGGGGGCACGACGACGATGGCCGTCTTCTTCGACGGCAACGTGGTCTACACCGACGGCGTGCCGCTCGGCGGCGCGCACGTCACCAACGACATCGCGCGTGGACTGTCGACGCCCTTGGCCGACGCGGAGCGCATGAAGACGCTTTACGGCAGCTGCATGCAGTCGGGCCTGGACGAGCGCGAGACGATCAAAGTGCCGCTGGTCGGCGAGGATCTGCAGGCGCACGTCAACGCCGTGCCGAAGTCGACGCTGGTCAGCATCATCCAGCCGCGCCTCGAAGAGACCTTCGAGATGGTGCGTGCGCGGCTCGAGGCGAGCGGCTTCGACAAGGTCGCCGGCCGCCGCGTCGTGCTGACCGGCGGCGCCAGCCAGCTGCCCGGCGCGCGCGACATGGCCGCCCTCATCCTCGACAAGCAGGTCCGCATGGGCCGGCCGCTGCGCATCGCCGGCCTCGCTGAATCAACGGGCGGCCCCGCCTTCTCCGTGTGCGCGGGGCTGCTGCAGTACGCCCTCTACAACAAACCAGTTTCCTCCCGCCGCTCGCGCGGCGCGGGAGCGGGCCAGGCCGGCTTCATCGGCCGGCTCGGCAGTTGGTTGCGCGAGAACTTTTAGCGACGAGAAAACGCCGGCAGCGAACCGGCATCGAAACCTGGAGTGGAGCCTAGGAGAAAGCACATGACCATCAACCTGAGCATGCCGAACACCGAACCCGAGCTGAAGCCCCGCATCACTGTCATCGGCGTCGGGGGCGCCGGCGGCAACGCGGTCAACAACATGATCCGCGCCAACCTGGAAGGCGTCGAGTTCCTGATCGCCAACACGGATGCCCAGGCCATCCAGCAGTCGCTGTGTGAGCGGCGCATCCAGCTTGGCCGCTCGATCACCCGGGGGCTCGGCGCCGGATCGCGGCCCGAGGTCGGCCGCGCCGCAGCCGAGGAGGTGCTGGACGAGATCCTCGAGCACCTGCAGGGCTCCAACATGGTGTTCATCACCGCCGGCATGGGCGGCGGCACCGGCACCGGGGCCGCACCCGTCATCGCCGAAGCCTGCCGCAAGCAGGGCATCCTGACGGTCGGCGTGGTGACCAAGCCCTTCAAGTTCGAGGGCGCCCACCGCATGCGCATGGCGGAGACAGGCATCATCGAGCTGCAGCAGTTCGTCGACACCCTCATCATCATCCCGAACCAGAACCTGTTCCGGGTGGCGAACGAGAAAACGACCTTCGCCGACGCCTTCAAGATGGCCGACGACGTGCTCCACTCCGGCGTCCGCGGCGTCACCGACCTGATGGTCATGCCCGGCCTGATCAACCTCGACTTCGCGGACATCCGTACCGTGATGAGCGAGATGGGCAAGGCGATGATGGGCACCGGCGAGGCCGAGGGCGACAAGCGCGCGATCCTCGCGGCCGAGGCGGCGATCTCCAACCCGCTGCTCGACGATGTGACGATGAAAGGCGCGCGCGGCGTGCTGATCAACATCACCGGCGGCATGGACATGACGCTGTTCGAGGTCGACGAGGCGGCGGAGCGCATCCGCAGCGAGGTCGATCCCGACGCCAACATCATCTTCGGCTCGACCTTCGACGACGCGCTCGAGGGCCGGATGCGGGTGTCGATCGTGGCAACCGGCATCGAGGCCGAGGCCGCGAGCCAGTCGCCGCCGGTCAAACGGCCGCTGCTCAACGTCGTGTCGAGCCGGTCGACGCCGTCCGCGGCTCAGCCGGCGCCGGCCGCCCGCCCGGCCGCATCGACCTCGGTCCCGGTGGCGCCGATGCTGGCTCCGATCGTCGCTTCCGCGGGCGCGCTCGCGATCCAGACATCGATCGAGCCGGCACCGGTTGAAGCCGCTCCGGCCGCCGAAGCGATCCCGGCGGCCGAGCCGATCAAGGCCGAGGCGACGCCGATCATCGTCGAGCCGGCGGCCGAGACCGTCCCGGCTCAGGTGACCACGCCGCAGCCGGCGCCGATGTCCGAGCCGCGGCTGCAGATGCCGATCCCGCAAAGCTCGCGGGCCGCGGCGCCGGCACGTGCCGACGGGCCGTTCATCCCGCGGCCGCCGGTCGATCCGCTGCTGCAGACGAGCACGCCTGTCCGGACGGCCAATCCGATCGCCGAGGCGGACATGCTCAATGCCGGCAAGCAGCCCCTGCTCAAGCCCCGGTCCACCAACCTGTTCCAGAAGATCACCGGCCTGGGGCTTGGCCGGTCCACGCCGAAGACGCCTCAGCCGACCGAGCCGAAGCTGACCCAGCCGGCCGCACCGGCCACGGTCCGCCCGGCTGCGGGGCCGGCTCAGCAGGCGATGCCAGAAATGGAGCGGCCGGCGCGGGCCGCCGATGACGACCAGCTCGATATCCCGGCCTTCCTGCGGCGCCAGGCGAACTAGGAAAACACGAGCAGGAACAAAGTATTAGGACGTAACAGACGGTAACAAACTGTGACTTGGCGGGCTCCGGATCAGTTGGTAGGTATCCCTGGAAGCTTACGGGTTGCGTCTTAAGCTTTAACATTGCCCCACGACCCCGGGGTTCAAAATGACCCCGGGGTCTCCTTCTTAAAAAATGCCGACCGTCGACCACCGACCCCCCAATAACGCGCTCTCAGATATACCTACGGAAAGTTTAATGGCTGAAACGATTGCCCAAGCCCAGGCTGTTGCCATCGCGCGCGCGCGGCAGCTTTCACCGAATGGCACCGAACGGCGCCGCGCCACGCTTCAGCGCACCCTCAAATCCGCCATCCATTGCACCGGCGTCGGCCTGCACAGCGGCGCTCGCACCAGCATGACGCTCAAGCCGGCTGAGGCCGGCAGCGGCATCGTCTTCGTCCGCACGGACGTGTTGTGCGCGGGCTGCGACCCGGTCGCCGCCACGCTGCCGGCCATGTGGCACAGCGTCTCCGACACGCGCATGTGCACCACGCTGTCCAATGCCGCCGGCACGAAGCTGTCGACCGTCGAGCATCTGATGGCGGCGGTCGCCGGCTGCGAGATCGACAATCTGCTGATCGAGATCGACGGCCCGGAAGTGCCGATCATGGACGGCAGCGCCGGCCCGTTCGTCTTCCTGATCGAGTGCGCCGGCACGATCGAGCAGGATACGCCGCGCCGCGCCATCGAGGTGCTCCGCCCGGTTTCGGTCGGCGACGACACGCGCGCGGCCTCGCTGGTTCCCGCTGACGGCTTCTCGCTCAGCTTCATGATCGACTTCGACAGCAAGGCGATCAGCCGGCAGGAGTGCGGCCTCACCTTCGATCCCGCGGCGTTCCGCGCCGAGATCGCGCGCGCGCGGACCTTCGGCTTCGCCCATGAGATCGATCAGCTGCGCGCGGCCGGACTGGCGCGCGGCGGCTCGCTCGACAACGCCGTCGTCATCGCCGGCGACCGCGTGCTCAACCACGACGGCTTGCGCTACGAGGACGAGTTCGTGCGCCACAAGGTGCTCGACGCGGTCGGCGACCTGGCGCTCGCCGGCGCGCCGATCATCGGCCACTATCACGGCGTGCGCGCCGGCCACAGTTTCAACAACAAGCTGCTGCAGGCGCTGTTCGCGGACGAGGCCGCCTGGCGCTGGGCCATGCTCGACGGCCGCACCGCCGGGGCCGCCCCCTGGCAGCGCCGCGCGGTCGCCGCGAACGCTTAAAGGTCGCCGCCGGTCGGCGCCACTACCTGCCAATCGAAGCTCTCGCGCGGATGAAACGACGGCGCTAGATCCCGTCGCGCTTGATCGTCTCGTCCCAGCTCTTCTCTGCAAACGGCACGTCACCGTCGAAAGTCTTCACCGCTGCGGTCAGACGGAAGGCCTCCTTCGTGGCGCTCAGATGCACCTTTGCCTCGCAGCGGATGCGCCAGTCGCCACGCGCGTGCTCGATGTTCCAATCGGCCTCCATCGACGCGGCGAGCGGATCGTCGGCGCGCACGCGGTAGGTCTCGACCGCGCTCGCCTCGACGTCCAGCCCCTCATCCTTGCGCCGGATGGCGTAGCGGTCTGAACGGATCGTCATGGCGGTATTGCCGTCAGCATCGGTGTCGGTCGAGATGCGCCGGAGCAACGGCCGGATCGCCTCGAGATCGTTAACGGCGGCGCCCTCGGCCGGCGGGAAGATAGGCTGGCGCGCATCCTCCGCCCGGTCGGGATGGACCGGCAGGTCGAGCGTCGAGCCCTCGCCCGCGTGAATGGTGAGCCGAACCGGCTCCGGCGAAGGCCAGACTATCGGCCAGTAGCAGCTCGACACGGCAATCCGGAAGCGCCGACCGGCCGCGAAACGATGGCCGATATCGTTGAGTTTGACCCGCACCACGCGCTTGGAACCCCGGACGACCGGCGTGACCACGCTGTGATTCTCGCTGTGGGTGAGGTTGGCCAGGCCGTAGCTCACCCGGGTCGAGGTACCGTCGGGCGCCACATCGCAGAGCCGCACGGCGACCATGGCGATGGGGCGATCGACGGATAACGTCAGCGTGACCTCCGGCGCCCCGAGGATGGTCAGCGGCTCGACCAGTGGCTCGGAATCGAAGCAGAGCGAACGCTCATCGTCCGGACGCTGATCGCCCGGCCGTTCGACGCCATGGCCGAAGGGATTCCAAAGCCCGCCGGCGAGTCCGACCGTCTGCTCCGGTCTATGACTCAGCTCGGCAGCCACGGGCACGGCGGCCCCTATCACGTTGCGTCCCAGATAGAAGCGGCGAGGCGCGACCGAGGGGGCGGGCCAGCTCGGCTCGACGACCCAATGGCCGCTGACGCCGATCTCGGCCGGCGGCGCGCTGTTCTCGATCCAGGCATGGACCATCGGCTCGTTCTCGATGCCATTCGCTTCGCCCTTCAGCCAGCGATCCCACCAGCGCAGGATCTCCTGGATGAAGCCCATGGGATGCAGCTTCTCGATATGCGGGTAGAGATGTGCCCATGGGCCGATCAGGCCCTTGCGCGGGGTCTTCAGCCCCTGGAGCAGGCGCGGGATGGCATTGGTGTAGCCATCGGCCCAGCCCCCTACCGCATAGACCGGAATGCGGATCGCGTCGTAATCCTCGCACACCGACCCGTGGCGCCAGAAATCGTCGCGCCGCTGGTGGCGCAGCCAATCGGCAATCGGCAGCGTCATCCCGTCGAGCCGCTCACGCCACATATCGCGCCAGCGCGCGCCGACATCCTTGGGATCGGGTGGCCGCGAATTGAACGCGAAGAATGTAGATCCCCACTGCATCATGCCGTGGATCAGGCAACCGCCCATGTAGTGCATATCGTCGGCATAGCGATCGTCGGTCGAGCACACCGTCACAATCGCCTTGAGCGCTGGTGGCCGCAGCGCGGAAATTTGCAGCGCATTGAAGCCGCCCCAGGACATCCCCATCATCCCAACCGCGCCCGAAGACCATGGCTGGGCAGCAATCCATTTGATGATCTCGACTCCATCCTCCAGCTCCGACTGGAGGTATTCGTCGCGCAACACGCCGTCGGATTCGCCGCTGCCACGGATGTCGACGCGAATACAGGCATAGCCGTGCCCGGCCATGTAGCGATGATGGACCGCATCGCGCAGCGCATAGGCATCGCGCTGACGATAGGGCACATATTCAAAGATAGTGGGCACTTTGTTCTGCTCCGCGCCCTCGGGCAGCCACAGCCGAGCCGAAAGACGGGTTCCGTCAGGCATGGGAATCCACACCGGGGCGATTTCGGTGAAACGATGCGGAAAGCTGATGACCGATTTCATGGTTTCTCTCGTCAGGCGATGAGCAGTGAGGAAGCGAGTTCGCGGGCCTCGCGATGGCAAATGGCGACATGCCCCTCGCCGAAATCGCGCCGCGGCGGCGCCACACGCCGACAAAGGTCGGGAATGGCGACGGCGCAGCGATCGGCGAAGGCACAGCCTTCTGCCGCGAACGTCACCGATCGGGACAGTCGCTGGGCATCATCGCGCAGGGCGAGGCGCTCGTCGAGCCAGCCGCGCCGCATCTCCGGCACGCAGGACAGCAGCATGCGCGTATAGGGATGCATAGGCGCACGGAAGATGGCTTCGGCGCGCCCGGATTCGACCACCCGTCCCGCATAGAAAACGACGATGTCGTCGGCGACCGCCGCCACGGTCGACAGATCGTGCGAGATATAGACATAGGCGATGCCAAGCGACTGCTTGAGCCGCATCATGAGCTCCAGAACGGCCGCGCCCACGATGGTATCGAGCGAGGAAGTCACCTCATCGCATAACACCACATCGGGCTCGGCCGCCAGTGCGCGGGCAATGCCGATGCGCTGCTTCTGCCCGCCCGAGAGCTCGCCCGGGTAGCGGCGCGCCAAATCGGCCGGCATTTCCACCATGTCGAGCAACTCCGCCACCCGGCGGCAGCGCCCCGCTTCGTCCATGCCGAAATAGAATTGCAGCGGCCGGCCGAGAATCGTGGCGATCGACTGGCGGTGATTGAGCGAGGTATCGGGCATCTGAAACACGATCTGCACCCGGCGCAGCGTGTCCCGCTGCCGCGCAGAAACCGATGCCGGGAGCGGCTGCCCCTGCAGACGCACACTGCCCGTCCGCGGCGGCAACAGCCCGGCGATGACACGCGCCAGCGTGCTCTTGCCCGAACCGGATTCGCCCACCACCGCCACCACGCGCCGCGCATCGACGCGCAAAACGACGTCATGAAGGACGGGAATGCCCGAGGCTCCACCATAGGCAGCGACGATGCCGTCGCATTCAAGGATTGGAGCGGCATCCGGCGTTGGCTCAATGATCGAAGCGCTCGTTCCCGCGATTCCCGGCCGCGGTCGCACGGCCCCGATCAGGCGCCGCGTGTAATCCGCCCTGGGCTGACCGATCACCGCGTCGGTCGAACCCTGCTCGACGAGATCGCCCTTGAGCAGCACGACGATGCGGTCGGCAACTTGCGCCACCACGGCCAAGTCGTGGCTCACATAGATGACGGCCGTCCCGCGATCCCGGATGACCTCGCGGATGGTCGCGAGCACCTCGATCTGCGTCGTGACGTCGAGAGCGGTCGTGGGTTCGTCGAGAACCAAAACGTCCGGGCGGCCGCTCATCGCCATGGCGATCATCAGGCGCTGAAGCTGGCCGCCGCTGACTTGATGAGGGTAGCGTCTTCCGATCCGGTCCGGGTCGGGCAGGCCAAGGCGGCGGAAGATCTGCGGCAGCGGCGTGCGCTCGGCCGACGGTATCCGGTGAACCTCGGCGATCTCGTTGATCTGGGACTCGATCGTCAGCGCGGGGTTAAAGGCGGCGGCGGCACTCTGCGCCACATAGGCGACGCGTCGCCCGCGCAGCGCGCGCTTGGCGACGACATCGAGCGACAGCACATCCATGTCAGACAGGAACACGCGTCCCGCAGCAACCCGGCAACCCGGCCGCACATAGCCCAATGCTGCGTGCGCGATCGTCGATTTGCCGGCGCCGGACTCGCCGATCAGCGCGACGACTTCGCCACGGTCGACGGTCTGGTTGAAATCGCGGACGATCGTCTGCCAGGCACCACCAGGCGGGCAGCCCTCGATCGACAGCCCCTCGAAGCGGAGCAAGGCGCTCACCTGCCCTCGCTCGCCATGTCGCGGTTATGGCGCGCAAGCTGCCAATCGACGAGCAAGTTCACACCGACGCTGACGAGGCCGATCGCGGCCGCGGGGATGAGCGGTGTCGGCAAACCGAACAGAAGAGCCTGCGCGTTCTCGCGCACCATGAAGCCCCAATCGGCGGCGGGCGGCTGTACACCGAGGCCGAGGAAGCTGAGCGAGCTCAGGAACAGGATCGATGTCAACGCCGGAGTAAAAATGCATCGGCTGGCCGGAGTAAAAGTGCGTCACGGCTGATGGCAGGAAGGCCCCCCGCGGGGGGCCTTCCTGCGTCCTCGGTTATCCCTGTGGTGGGCTGTCGGGCAG
>VGDO01000052.1 GCA_016869645.1 Alphaproteobacteria bacterium | reverse complement strand
TCAATCGAGTAAGGTTTGCCCATCCATGCTGGCCTCCACTCCAGCCATCATGGTGAATCACATCCGGAAAAGTTTGGGAATCCCCTTTCCGATTCAACCTGATTTCAACCCGCTCTAGCGCGCCGGTCGGAACGGGCGGATCTGAGGCGTGCCTGCACCGACCTACGAGGCGCCGTAAAACTGGTTGATCGACTGCGCCACGTACTCGATCTGCGCGCCGGTCAAGTGCTGGTGATGCGGCAGAGCCAGCACGCGGTCGGCCTGGCCTTCGGCGACCGGGAAATCGCCGCGCTTGTAGCCCAGCTTTGCGGCTGCCGGGTGCAGGTGGATTGGCGTCCCGTAGTAGACAAGCGACTCGATCCCTCGATCGCGCAAGAATGCCTGAAGTCGATCCCGGTCGTCGGATTGGCTGATGAACATGACAAATGAATTGATCTCGTGCTGCTTGCACTGCGGCAGGCGGCATTGCGGCGCCTTGACCAGCGACCGGTAAAGCTCGACGTTGCGTCGCCGCCGCTCGATCACCGACAAAAGCCGGTCGAGCCGCATCAGCAGGACGGCGGCATGCAGGGCGTCGAGCCGCGAATTGATGCCCCATTCGACGCAGTAGTCGCGCCGCGCCAGGCCGTGATTGCGGTAGAGCCGCACCTTCTCGGCGATCCCGTCATCGCCCGTGAGCAGCAGGCCGCCATCGCCGACCGCATTGAAGTTCTTCAGCGGGTGGCAGGAGATCGCGCCCGCGATGCCAAAGGTTCCGCCATGCTTGCCATGCCAGTAGGCGCCCATCGATTGCGCCGAATCCTCGACGACCTTGAGGCCGTGGCGTTGGGCTATGTCGAGGATGGCACCCATGTCGGCAATCCGACCGGTCCAATGCACCGGCATGATGGCTTTGGTTCGAGGCGTGATCTTTTGTTCGATCTTGGTCACATCGATGTTCTGGTCTTCGTCGACGTCGACGTAGACGGGAATTGCGCCAAGATGGGCGATCGCGGCGCTCGTCGCTACGAACGTGATCGGAGTGGTGATGACCTCGTCACCGCGACCGACCCCGGCCGTCCAAAGGCCGAGCATCAATGCATCGGTACCCGAATTCAGCGCCACGCAATGCTTGGCGCCGGTGAATTTCGCGACACGGCGTTCCAGCTCGTCGACGTCCGCGCCAAGGATGAATTGGCCGGATTCGAGCACGCGCTCGACGCAGGCAAGAAGCTCGGCCTTCTCCTCGTGATAGCGCTGCTTGAGGTCCACAAACGGTACTTTGACGTCGCTCATGGACGCTCCCCCGAATAGAAACCCCGTACGGTTTCGACAACGTAGTCCTGCTCCTCGCGCGTCAGATGCTGATCGACGGGGAAGCTGATCAAGGTTTCGGCGTGCCGGTCGGTCACCGGAAAATCGCCGGGCTTGTGGCCGAGGAAACGCAGCGCGTCCTGCAGGTAGAGCGGAATGGGATAGTGCACCTTCGCCTCGATGCCGCGCTCGATGCAATGCCGCAACAGCTCGTCGCGGCGCTCGGCAAACAGCATGTACAGGAGATAGACGTTGCGCGTCTCGGCGCTCCGCGGCGGAACGCGCACGCCGGAAATCCCAGAGAAAGCCGCATCGTAGTAGGCAGCGTTGCTGATGCGCCGCGCCACAATGTCGTCGACCTGCCGCAGTATCCATTTGCCGACGACCGCCTGGACGGAATCCAGACGCGAATTGTAGCCGAGGACTTCCATCTCATCGCGGTTCCTGAGACCGTGATTGCGCAGCAGGCGAAGCTTGCGATCCATCTCGGCATCGTCCGTAACGACGACGCCGGCGTCGCCCCAGACGTTGATGATCTTGAGCGGATGCATTGAAAAGCCGGATGCGATTCCCCATGACCCGGCTAGCCGGCCCGAATGTCTGGCCATCAAGCTCTGACAACCGTCCTCGATCACGGGGATGCCGTGGCGCCCGGCGATCGACATGAGGCGCGGCATATCGGCCACCTCGCCCGACAGGTGGACCGGCATGATGGCCCCCGTCCGATCGGTGATGGCGGCCTCGAGCTGGTCGACATCGAGACAGAAGTCATCCGTACAGTCGACAAAGACCGGCCGGCAACCGGCTTCGGCGATCGCTCCGGCCGTGGCGTAGAACGTATTGGCGCAGGTGACGACTTCGGCTCCGCGAGCCAGATCAAGGGCCCGCAATGGCAGCTTCAGGGCATCGGTGCCGGAGCCCACGCCGATGGCATGGCGCATGCCCAAGGCAGCCGCGAACATCGCTTCGAACTCGGGAACGGGCTTGCCGAGCGTGAAATCGCCGGTTCTGACCAGCTCGCGCAACTCGCGGAATATCTCGTCCGGCTCGGCGTATTGCTGAGCCAGCGGCGAGTAGCGCACATGCATGGGCCGGGAGCCAGCCGGTCTCCGCGCGGCGCCGGTCATGGCGCGCCGGCTCCGCTCGATGATCCTGGCGTGGTCTGAAATGCCATCACGATGATGGACTCCCCTTCGCAGCCGCTCCGGCCGCCGCCAAACCGCCGCTGAGCCGCGTGAACGCGAAGCGTGGAAATGCCGCAATGAGCCGCGCCGTATCGAAATGGCGATGCGTAATCGGCGCCTGCCGCGGCGTCTCGACGATTCGCGCCGGCTGGCCGCTGGCCGCGGCGACGAGCTCGGCAACCTGGCGAAACGACGCCGATTCGCCGGTCGCCGCGTTGAGAATGCCCTTCGCACGATGCTGAATGCAGAGGCTGAGCAGCGCCGCCACGTCATCGATCGCAATGTGGTCGCGCATTTCCTCGCCGCCGCCGAACAGCACGATATCCTGGGCCGCCGCCGCTTGGCGGCGAAATCGGTTCGGACCGTAGCTGTTGTGCGGATCGCTTGCGCCGTAGATCGCCGTCGGACGCAGGATGCAGAGCGGTACCTGCGTCGACGCCATCATGGCCTCCCGCGCGACGTGCATCGCGCCGTGAAGCCCGGCCGGTCGCAGGCAGGATGCTTCAGTGACCAGGCTTGCGTCGTCGGCGTAGACGGCATCCGAGCTCAGATAGACGAGATGGGCGACCTTGACGCGGCCGAGCGCCTCGCATGCAGAGCGCGCCATGGCGACATTGTCTGCGAGTTGCGCTGCCGTGCGCGCCGGTGCGACCGCCGAGATGAAGACCAGGCAGTCCGACGGTTTCAAGCGGTCCGCCAGCCCTTGCGCGGCGTCGTCGGAGAGCAAGTCGACCTCCCGTCGCGTCAAGGGCGAAACATCGATACCTTCCGCTCTGAGCTGCCGCACGACGGACGCTCCGACGAATCCGCCCGCGCCCATGACGACGACGCGTTGCGGGCGGCTGGGCTGCTGCTGCACAAGCTCGAACATCGGCGTATCAATTCCCGTGGTGGCCCGTGACCCGCGCGTCGCACGCGACAGTCTGTCGGCGGGTAGTCAATCCGCGCCGCCCGGAAGCCCGGACCGCGAGAGAAGGCGGACGACGCTGACGAGTTCGCCGACCTCCGGAGAAGAAATCGCGACGCGATCGCCGGCGCTGAGCGCGAACTCGTCAGGGGGCACAATGCCGGTGCCGGTCATCAGTACCGCCCCATCGGGAAGTTCCTGGCATCGAAAGAGCGCGGCGAGAAGCTCGGACGGCGTGCGTTTCAATTGGCGCAGCTCGGCGCTCCCGGAGAATACGGTCGCGCCCGCCCGTTGGATGGTCATGGTGATGGACCAGTCCAGCGGATCAAACGACCCGTCGTTCAGGACGACGCATGGTCCGAGTGCGCATGAGTTGCGAAAGACCTTGGCCTGGGGCTGGTACAGCGGATTCGGGCCCTCGATGTCGCGCGCCGACACATCGTCGCCCAGCGTGTAGCCCACCATGCGGCCCTGCGCATCGGCGACCAGGCACAGTTCGGGCTCCGGCACGGTCCAGCGCGAATCGTCGCGCAGCCCGATCCAGCCGCCCGATCCGGCTGCCTTGCCGGGACAGGCCTTGAAGAAGATCTGCGGCCGTTCCGCATCGTAGACGCGATCGTAGACGCTGGCCGAGGCCGATTCGCCGACGCGCGCCTCCCGGCTGCGCCGATATGTGACGCCGGCAGCCCAGATCTCCTGCATGAAGACCGGCGCATCGCTGCTGTCCGCGGCCTTGTAGGGCAGGGTCGGCTTGTGCTGCGCCACGAAGTCCTGAACGCTCGTTCGGCCAGCGAACAGATGGGCAATCTGGGCCTGGGGGACCTCGCTGGCGAGCACGCCGCTCCGCAACAGCCAGCCCTCGCCCCGACGATAAAGACGCTGAAGCGCCATGCCCGACCTCATCAGAAAGCGGTCCGCAGACCTCGTCGCCGGCGACTATAGCCGACCAGTCCCAGGAATTTCACGACAAACCTCCTTCGTCTTGGCGATCGAGGGTGCACGGGGTCCGGCGGCTGACGCTCGGTTCGCGATCCGAGCGCCGCTGCCCTGGAATGGCTCGAGACCTTGCAATCAAGGGCGCATTCCACCAATCTCGGCCGAACTAAGGGCCCCGTGCTTCCGCCTCGGGAAGCAGGCAATCGCGTCGCGACGTCAAGTCCACGTCCCGATCCGGCAAGCGCGAAAGCACACGATGGCGAAGTACCGCGAGTACATTGCACAACCCGAATTCTATCGGAACCCGACGCCCTATCATCACTTCCGGCTCGGCATCGGCGAAACACCCGAGCGTCCGTTCAAGCTGTTCGCATTCGTCAACGCAAACAGCTTCGGGGATTTTGCGAATGCGCTGCATGTCGTTCTGCAGTATGCGGCCCGTTTCGAGCATTCCCTCACGCGGCTGGCCTTCGTCGACAATCGCCTCTACAAGCGCGATCTGCTGCAGCTGTATCCCCTGCCGCGCGAATTCATGGTGTTCCCCAAGCCGGAGGATCTCAAGCGGGTCGATCTGACGTTTTTCGAGCCCAATCACAAACGCTTGTACAAGAACAAGCCCGTTTATCGACCTGCGACGGACATCGTCGCCGATCCGCATTGGTACGACATCATCTTTCCGTGGATCCATCTCCAACAGGTGCTTCGCTACGAACGAACCTCGGTTCCGTGCGTCATTCCTTCGCGGCTTCAGGCGGAACTTCACAGCCAGCTCGTCGGCCTCGGCCTGGACGAGAACCGCTGGTTCAGTTGCATGCACTATCGGGAACCGACGTACCGATGGAAGAACCGGCCAAACTTGCGCGATTGCGATCCCGAAGTCTATCTACCCGTCATCGATCACATCATCAATCGCTTGGGCGGCCAGGTTGTCAGGATCGGGCATCCCGAAATGCGTGACCACCCGCCGCGCGCCCGTTTCGTCGACCTCGCAAAGGTACCTAACTCAACGCTGCTCCAGGCTTATGCGGCCAGCCGTGCGCGCTTCAGCGTGATGGGGCCGGGAGGCGGCACCTGTCTCGTCCGGTTGTTTCATGGTCCGCTCGGATTGACCGATGCCGCCACTTGGTTCGATGGCGTGAATGAGCATGATTTTCTCCTAACCCACACGGTCATCACACCGGACGGTCGAGAACTGCGCCAGGAATCGCTGTTCGAGTCAGGATTGATGAATCAACGCGCCCTGGAAGAAGCAATGCGGCGCCAGGAGGGCTTCCGCATCGTCAAGAACACCTCAGAGCAGATCTGCCAGACGGCCGATTTCATGTACGAGTACACGAGCAGCACGCCTGGCTGGCGGCCATCGCCGACGCCGCCGGCGGGACCCTTTGACAATGTCTTCTGCTGGCCCTTGCGCGGCACCGTCGGAGCGAAGTTTGTCGACCTGTGACCAGGTTCACGCGGGCGCCGCTCGAGACATCTCCCGCGTCAGCGCTGGCGGAGCCGATCGCGGGCATTGTGTCGCATGTCCCGATTGGAGGACGGGCTATTAGAGAAAACTCTGTAATATCAATTAATTATTCGGGCACCCGCGGTCCCGCTGTTGGTGCTTGCTGGATGCAATTGCATGAGGGGAATAGGTGGCTCTTCGCTATACTTTGAGCCGAATCAACAAGGGATCGGTGACGATGCTTGCAGTCCGCCACGCAGCGGCCATCGCCTCTCTCGGTGACGAAGCTGCCTCGTTGTTTCGTGCTTGCTGGGCCGAAACCGAATCGGTCGGCCCGCCGCCACGGTACGCGCGGAGCGTCGTGCCCGTGCCATATGATGAATTCGCCGCCCGGATCCTCGCAGCCGACGCGCAAGCCATCCGACGCTTCGTTACGTCGCTATACGCTGGCGACGTCTATGTTCTCAAAGGAGCGTTCTCCCGTGCCGAGTGTCGCGGCATGGTTGAGCGCGTCTACGAGTTCGGCAGGAGTCGTCCGCCATCTTTTCACAAGATGCTCGACGGCTGTCCCGACTTTCATCGCATCATCGATTCGCAGGTCACCAATGCCTATAGCGTGACGTCCGTCCGCCACGGCTACTACTTTTTCCGCTGGAATGGCGATCATCTCAAGTTGTTTGCGCAGGTGACGGAGCGCTGGCGCATTTTCAAGATTTGCTGCGGCCTCGACCCGACGCAATACGAAACCAACCTTCCGAGCGACGGCGTGATCGAGAGGCTCATGCTGTACAGCTACCCCAAGGGTGGCGGCAGACTCAAGACGCATGTCGATCCGATCAACAATCAAAAAATCGTCATGGGCGGCATGTTCAGCACCCGCGGCGTCGACTTCAGGACCGGCGGCATCTATTGTCTTGCCGGGGACAGCCGAACGATCGACCTGGAATCGTCGATGGAGGCCGGCGATTTCATGTTGACCTATCCGACTGTGCTCCATGGCGTCGACCCGATTGACCAAGGGCAGGAGATCAACTGGGACACGATCGATGCCCGCTGGTTCCTTGGCCTGAGCATCGTGGACTCCGATCACGTCCAAGAGCGCGTGACCGCTCAGCGCGTCGACGACGACGGCAGGGCCGAGGTCTGAAGCAGCCGCAGTCCACCCAGTATCAGCCTGGTGCAAGACACAGGCGGTTTCGTGGTATCCTATTAGTAATCCAGCTATAGCGGGCTAGAGACTAGCACGGCGTTCACAAGGCCAAGCTCTGGATAGGAACCATGAAACGCAACGTCTATTTCGTCGACCTCGGCACGGGTAGCAACCGCAACCTGTTGCCGCTCGGCAGTGGCCTGATTTCGGCCTACAGCGCCAGCATTCCGACGTTGAACGAAGCGTGCAGTTTCAATATCCATTTTCTGCGGGGCGACAATGCCGAGATCGCCAACGGCTTTGAAGATCCGTTTGTCGTCGGCTTCGCCTGCTACGTCTGGAACCTGAAGGCCTCGCTTCGACTGGCGGCGGTTGTCAAACAGCATCATCCCGCAGCGCGTATCGTTTTCGGCGGCTACTCGGTCCCCAAGGAACCGCAGCGCATTGCGGAGTTCTTCGAGCTGCATCCTTACGTCGATGTGCTCATTCACGGAGAGGGTGAGCATACCTTCGCCGACATGCTCGGCGCGCTGGTCGAGGATCGCGAGCTGGTGGGGGTCCGCGGACTGACGTTCCGCACGCCCGACGTTGCCGCCGGCTTCGTGACGACCGAACGGCGCGAGCGCATCGCGAACCTCGACGAGATACCCTCGCCGTTCCTCAACGGTTCGTTCGATCGCGTGATGGCACGCTATGGCCAGCACGTGACGGGAGCGGTCTGGGAGACCAATCGCGGCTGCCCGTTTGCCTGCACCTTCTGTGATTGGGGCAATGCGGACGTCAACAAGGTGAAGCAGTTCGATATGGCGCGGCTCGAGGCCGAGATCGACTGGCTGAGCCGCAACAAGATCTATTACATCTACCTCGCCGATGCGAACTTCGGCATCTTCTACGACCGCGATCTGGAACTTGCCGGCAAGCTGGCCGATCGCTGCAGCAGTTCCGGATATCCCAAGTTCATCGCGATGAACTGGACCAAGAACAGCCACGAGCGAATCGTCACGATCGCCGATCGGCTGGCTGCCGGCGGCATCGTCACGAGCGTGACGCTCGCCATGCAATCCTTCAACCCCAGCACGCTGGCAGCGATCAAGCGGCGTAACATCAAGCATGACAGCCTGATCAAGCTGAAAAAGGAATTCCACGACCGCGATTTGCCGACCTACACCGAAATGATTCTCGGCCTGCCGGAGGAGGACTACACGACGTTCCAATATGGTCTCAACAAGGCCATGACATCGCGCCTCGCGGATCATTGGGTGTTCCATCTCTGCACGCTGCTCGAGAACACGGAGATGTGGACCGGCGCATACCGCGAGCGCTACGGGATCGAATCGCGGACTTGTTCGGCCGGCATTTCGCGCCGGGCATTCGACCAGTCGGAGGAATCCGAGACCGAAGAGCTGGTGGTCGGCACGCGCACCATGCCGATCCCGGAATGGCAGCGCTCCTACGCGCTCGGCTACATGAGTGCCGCGCTCTACAACTTTCGCGTCGCGTTTTTCCCGATGAACTACATCCAGCAGGAGCTGGGCACCGACCACACGGCGTTCATCGAGCACGTCATCGAAACCGTGACGGCCCGGCCGGAAGGCTATCCCAACATCGCCCGCGCGCTATCGCATGTGCGCAAGCAGAACGCGATGATCCTCGACGGCGTGGCCTGCCTGTCATCGATTCCGGAGCTGGGCGGCAACATGGCGCTGCCGCACGAAGCGATCTTGTCGATCATGCTCGACGATCCCGATCAGCTCTATCGCGATCTCGCGGCGCTTGTCGGCAGCTTTCTGGCCGCGCACGATCACGTCGTCGATGAGTCGCTAGTTCAAGACATCGTGACCTACCAGCGCGCGCGCATGCCGATCTGGGAAAAGCCGGTCGGCCGGTCGACCATCGACTTCACTTACAACGTTCCCCAATATTTTGCCGCATTGACCGCCGGCCTGCCGGTGCCGGCGCTCGAGCGCGTGCCAAGCCGCGCGACCTTCATCGTCGAGCCGACGAAGGCCAAGGACAAGTTCGCCTTCAACGGCATGCGGACACGTTCGGGCCACACGATCGAGTTGCTCAAGGTGGAGACCGATATGCCGGCCTTGCGGGGACGCAAGGAGCTGGCGAGCAATGTGTCGGCAGTCGCCTAGCCCGCCTGCATGCCATCGATCTGTGGTAGCCATCGCAGACCCTCGCTGCTGGCCGTGACCGATTGATGCACGGCGACTGGCGCTCAGCGCTCCACGCTCAATTCGCCGGCGCGGTTCGGCTCGTGGCCGAGCCCAGTTCGGATCCGATCATGATCTGTACCGGCGCGTACGAAATACCATCCGACTTGGCCGACGCAGTGGAATCGGAGCGGCGCTTCCTTCGCCAGCCCGGCCGATACAACGAGACTCAGGCGCTTCTGACCGAAGCGATCGATGCCGCTTCCGACCCCATCGTCATGCGCTACCGGACGATCGAGTATGCGGCAGTGCGCGTGCTGCGCCGGCTGCGCACCGAGATGGACATCATCAGCGCCAGCGCATTGCCGGTGTGCTGGCACACCCGGCAACTCTACCTGCAGCGCCGCGCGCGCACGGTCGACCTGGCGCCGTCGCGGCTGCATTGCTTTGCCGGGGCCTTCCAGCCTCCCGGTCCGAACGCCGATCCGGCTGCCGCATCCGGCATGGGCTTGATCCACACGGCTCTGCGCGAACTGCAGGAGGAAACCCACTTGGCAGTGGAGCCCAATGGCGCCGTGCCCATGGCTATTTTCAAGGACGCCGGCACCGGGTCGTTGGAACTCGTGCTGCTCGGCCTCGATCTGCAGCCGGCCGACGCGTGCAAAATGCGGTCGTCAACTGAAGGGGACATCCTGCCGATCGGGTTCGACGAGTTGCCGTCGGTGCTCCACCGGCGCGACGAATGGACCATCGGCGGTCGATTCCTGATGCTGGCGTGGTTTCCGCTGTGTGCGGCTCGCCGTGCTAGTCCCGTCACATTCGCGGGCAGCACGCCGATGGAGGCTTTCTGGCGCGCGCTCGGCTAGGTCAGGGACCGTGAATCCGGTACTGGCTGCCGTCCTGCAGGAAACGGTCGAAGGGTCGGCAGATGTGGCGAACGAAAAAACGCCCAAGAGTGGTGACGCGCAGACCGTTCTCTGAGTGCTCGAGCATGCCTTGATCAATGAATGGCTCGAGATCGCGGATCTCCCGGCCGAAATAGCCATCGAATTCGATGCCGAACTTCCGCTCAATCGCACCGAAGTCCAGCTCCTGCGCGCACTGGAATTGGAATATCACGTCGCGTCGGATAAGATCATCCTGGCTCAGCTCAAAGCCCTTGAATATCGGAAAGCGCTGCTCACGCACGGCCTTGGTGTAGTCGTTGGTGTCGTACACGCTCTGAAAGTAATGGCGGCCGAAGGTCGCCGTCGACGTGGGACCGAGCCCAATGATGTTGTCGGCTCGCCCTGGCGTCGAACCGCCAAAGTTGCGGCCAACCGACTTGCGGCGCGCCGCCTCGGCAAGCGCATCATCCGGCCTGGCGAAATTGTCGATGCCGATCCAGTCGTAGCCTGCCGCCACCAGCGCCTCGACCGCGTCAACGAACATCAACGGCAGTTGCTCGACGGCCGGCAGTTCGCTGCGGTCGATCATCTTCATATGCTTGCGGATCTCGGGCGCATGCGCGTACTTGATGAGCGTGATGCGGCTGGGTGACAGCTCCCGCGTCAGTGCGACTGTCCTCTGGAAGGAATCGCGCGTCTGCATCGGCAGGCCGTAGAGCAGGTCGAAATTGACGCCGGAGAACATCTTGCGGACATCAGGGCTCAACAAGTCGCGCACCATTTCGAAGGGCTGGATGCGGTTGATCCGTTCCTGGACCACCGGATCGAAGTCCTGCACGCCGAATGAGATTCGATCGACGCCGAGCGCGTGATAGTGCGCCAGATTGTCCCGCGTCACCGTGCGCGGATCGATCTCCATGGCAAATTCGTCGAGTCCGCCGACATCGGCGAGCTGCCGCAGCGAGTCGACGACGGAGCTGACCTGCGCGTTGTCAAGATGCGAAGGCGTGCCGCCGCCGAAATGGATCTCGCGAATGTTTGGCACGATGCCGTGGCAATCGAAAAATCTCTTGAGCAGATCGATTTCCGCCAGCAGAACGTCGACGAAGCGCTGGATGCGCTCACGGTTGTTCGAAATTTGGATGTTGCAGATGCAGTACCAGCAGAGCTTGGCGCAGAACGGAATGTGCAGGTAGAGATAGATCGGCGCGTTCGGCTCGCGCTCGAAGAATTCGACCAAGGCCCTGACGTATTGGTCGTGGCCCATTCCTTCCCGCCACCGGCCGAGCGTCGGATAGCTGCTGTAGTAAGGCCCCGGCTCGTTGAACTTCGCGATAAACCCGTGGTCGGGCTCGCGATCGAGAAGCCGAGTGTGCCCGGATGGCGCCATGGTGCTATGTCTGCCTGATGTCCCGCGCAGGCCCCGCCGCGTGGCCTGGATCGCGTGGCGAATATCTATCACGGACGCGCCGGCCTCTCAATCTCGCCGGCATTGGCAGCCGTACCTGGCGCATTTGTCGCGGCCGATCGCCGACCTGGACCGAGGCGCTCAGAGATCGATAAACTGCGTCCTGACGTCGCCACCGATCGGCCAGGTGAACTTGTTGTCGTGGATCGGCTTTGGCGCCTCCGGCCGATCGCGCCAGCCTGCCACGTCGGTAGTGATTTCATACATGAAATCAGCAACTTGGCATAGCTGTTCGGTCGTGTTCTTGATGATCTTGTAACCTGGCCGCCGGGCTATCTCGATCTCCAGGGCGCGCTGGTTCATGAGTCCGGACTCGAACAGCGCCTCCTGCCGCAGGACGACGCCCTCGGGCGTGACGACGGTGTGCGTCAGCAGGTAGTGCTGATTCTCGACGCCGTCGAACCAGCCGCCGGCATCAGTCAAGCCCAATGGCGTATGGAATATCCGGACAAGGCAGGTGCCGCCGCCGGGACCCATGACGCTGAAGCGCGCACGGCTCGCGGCAAAGGCCTGGAGAAAAGTCGAATCTCTGATCTTGGCCAGGTCGACGAATCCGGGCCTGGCGGGGTGATCGCGCATCTCTGGATGGCCGAGCCTCACAACCTGGCCGCCCAACCGGTCGATCACATAGTCGATCAAGGGTAGATACACCGCAGGATCGCAGTCGCGAAAGTTCGGCACGTGCTTCCAATGGTAGTTCGGCTCGCGATAATGCATGCAGCAGAACCACCGATCGTCTTTCAGCCCCAACTCGACCAATTTGTGATGCAATCTGGATTCGAACTGCTGCGGGATCTGGCAGGGAATGAGCGGGCGATCGAAATTCAGGACTTGATGCTGGTGGGCCGGCGGGAAAATGACGTCGTGCCATCGCCGATCCATGACGATGTCTTCGGGCGTTCGATAGGTCGTCTCATCGCCGATCTTGACTTTGTGCCTGGGCGCGAAGAACGGAATGTTCAATTGGTTCAGGCCCTCTGCCGCCGTAAGGATGATGCTTTGATAGGGCAACGGGTAGAGCGCCAGCAGGTGGCGCTTGTACGGACGATTATCCGTGAAGGCGAACGTCGCAATCGAATGCGCGAACCGGCCAGCGTATTGCAGCACGAGATGCACCACGTTGGCGATATCTCCGAAATTGTCGGTCATGATGGGAACGAAGAGCTTGAAGGGTCGCTTCTCGCTTTCGCCCAAGCCCAATCTGAAATGATGGTAGGGCGTTGCATTCCGAAAGAACGCCTCGCCTGCGATGTGGGTCCGGAACTTTGTCATTGGTGGCGGTTTCCAAAGTGTCGAGTGGTCTTGTTTGGTAGGTGAACCCCCGCTTTCATGCCGAGCCGAGGGCTGTTCGGGATGTCCGCGGCCGACCGAAGCGCCATGCGGGACCGGGCGATTGGCCAGTCAGAGATCGATGAATTTTGGCCTGATCTCGCCCTGCATCGGCCAAGCGAAGCAGTTGTCGTAGGACCCGGTTGGCACCGAGGGTGGAGTACGCCAACCGTCGCTGCCGCTCGTACGGTCGTACATGAAGTCGGCCACCCGGCAAATCTCTTCCGTTGTGCATTTGACGATGTGGAATCCCGGCCGCTTGTGCATCTCGATGTCGAGGGCGCGCTGGTTCATCAAGCCCGATTGAAAAAGCGCGTCCTGGCGCAGCGTTTTGCCATCCGGCGTCACCACCGTGTGTGTCAGCAGAAAGCTATGCTGATAGGCGCCATCCATCCAGCCGCCGGAGTCGACAAAGCCCATCGGCGCATCGAAGGGATAGAACATGCACGCACCGCCGCCTGGCCCCGAGATGCAAAAGCGCGTGCGGCTGGCGGCATAGGCCTGCAGCAGCGTGCTGTTCTCGATCTTTGCCAGATCGACGAATCCGGGTCGGGGCGGGTAGTCGCGCATCTCGGGATGCCCGATTCGGATGATCTGCCCACCCAGCCGGTCGATGACGTAGTCGATCAAGGGTAGATAGACGTCGGGATCGCAATCCCGCATGTTCGAGACCGGCTTCCACCGATAGTTCGGCTCGCGGTAGTGCATGCAGCAGAACCAGCGGCTCTCGTCCAGGCCGAGCTTGACTAGGCCCTCGTGTAGTTCCGCGACGCTGGCTTCTGGGATGCGAAACGGAACCATCGGCTTGTCGGGGCTGAAGACGTGCTGCTGCTGGTTGGGCAGGAAGACGAAATCCTGCCAGTGGACATTCGATACGATTTCGGCGGGATCACGATATACTTGATACTCCAAGCCGTCCGCCCAATGCGACGGCTCGAAGAACTGAAGGTTGAGTCGCGCGAGCGCCTCATTGGTCTTGCAGACCACGAGATGCATGCGCAGCGGATAGAGCTTCAGAATGGCGCGCTTGTAGGGCCGGTTGAAGACGAGGGCGAATGTCGTTATGGAGTGCTCGAACCGTGCGGCAAATTGCAGGGTGAGATGCACCGAATTGATGAAGTCGCCGTAGGTGTCGAAGGTAATCGGCACGAACAGCTTGAAAGGCCGGTCGGAAGATCGGCCATGGCCCAGCCGGAAATAGTGGTAGGGCGTCTTGTTCTCGAAGAACTGAGGACCGGCGAAGTGTTCGTGGAAGGTTGGGTTCGCAGGCATCAGCGCGTTCGATTGTCTCACAGGGCTCGACGAGAACGAGTGCGATGGGCCCATAGCTCCGAGCCTATTGTGCGGGCGACGTAACTTAGGCAGGCCGTCCATGGCGGGTCAACCGAATGCCGGCTCAATCGATTGGCCGAATGGCTTTTTTCGTGAACACCGCGGCCAAAAAGTGTATGAAGGCCTCCAACGGAGGCGGACCAGGAATCTGGGCCGTTATACGGTGATCTGCGCTGCCGATGCAGCCGAACCGTGATAGCCAAACCTTGATAGGTGCGTGCCGTGAACGTCTCGCAGTATCTCGCCGATTTTTTCGGCAAGCTCGGCGTCGGGGAACTGTTTTCGGTGTCGGGCGGCGGCGCCATGTACCTCAACGACGCGCTCGGTTTCCACCCGAAATTTCAGTTCATCGCGACCCATCATGAGCAATCAGCCGCCATGGCGGCCGAGGCTCATGCCCGCATCACCGGCAAGATCGGCCTGCTGCACGTCACGTCCGGCCCGGGCGGCACCAATGCGATCACCGGCGTCTATGGCGCCTGGATCGATTCCATTCCGATGTTCGTGGTTTCCGGCCAGGCCTCGACCGACCGCCTGATCTCGGGCACGCCGTTGCGCCAGCTCGGCGTGCAGGAGGTCGACATTCTGTCGGCTGTGCGTCACATCACGAAGTACGCCGCCATGGTGACCGAGCCGCGCATGATCCGCTATCACCTGGAAAAAGCACTGCATTACGCCATGTCCGGGCGCCCCGGGCCCGTCTGGCTGGACATACCGATCGACGTGCAGGGTGCGGCGATCGACCCGAACGACCTGCCGGGCTATACGCCCGAGACGCCCGCGCACCGGCGCAGCGATGCCTATCTCGATCGCCAGGTCACGCAATGCCTCGCCATGCTCGAAGCCGCCGAGCGTCCGGTCATCGTGCCGGGCTACGGCGTGCGGCTGGCCGGCGGCGTGGAGTCGCTGCAGCGCCTCATAGAAAAGCTGCGCATGCCGGTCGTCTCTTCGTGGAACGCCAGCGACATGTTCGCGTCGGACGATCCGCTTTATGCCGGCCGCTGCGGCCTGTTCGGCTCGCGCGCCGGGAATTTCGCGGTCGCCAATGCCGACCTGCTAGTCGTCATCGGCTGCCGGATGTCGATCGCGATGACTGGCCACAACACTGCGCTGTTCGCGCGTGAAGCCAAGCAGATCGTGGTCGACATCGACGAGACCGAGCTCAACAAGCCGACGCTGCGGCCCGACCTGCCGGTCGTCGCCGACGCCAAGGCGTTCATCGACCGGCTGCTCGCCCGCGCTGGCAATTTCCGGCGCAACCCCGCGACCGACCGCTGGCTTAGCGTATGCCAGGACTGGAAGACGCGCTACCCGGTCGTGCTCGACGAATATCGTACGCTGCCCGAGCAGGTGAACTCCTACTACTTCATCGAGCAGCTTTCGGAGCGCCTGCCCTCGGGCTCCATCGTCGTCACCGACATGGGCACGAGCTTCACCTGCACGATGCAGACATTTGCGACCAAGCCGAACCAACGCCTCTTCACTTCGAGCGGACTCGCGGCCATGGGCTTTGGCCTGCCCGGTGCGATCGGTGCGTGCTTTGCCAATGGCCGGCGCCGTACCATCTGCATCACCGGCGATGGCGGGCTGATGTTCAACCTTCAGGAACTGCAGACGATCGTACAGTACAAGCTGCCGATCGCGATCTTCGTGCTGGCCAACAACGGCTATCTGACCATGAAGATCACGCAGAAGAATCACTTCAAGCGCCTAGTTGGCTCCGATCCATCGAGCGGCGTGAGCTGCCCGGACTTCGTAAAGGTGGCGCAGTCGTTCGGCATCGAAGGCGCCCACATCCGCAGCAGCGCCGACCTTCTCGCCGGACTCGATCGGGCCCTTGCCGCACCCGGGGCCTACCTGTGCGAGATCGAGATGCCTGAAGCGCAGGCCTTGATTCCACGGGTCCAAACCATGAAGTCGCCCGAGGGCAAGCTGATGCCGACGCCGATCGAGGACATGTTCCCGTTCCTCGAGCGCGAGGAACTGCGTCGCAACATGGTCATACCGCCGGTGCAGGTCGGCTAGCTGGGCAGCAGGACGTCGTCTGCCGGCTGCCTACAAGTCGATGAATTTGGGGCGAATCGAACCGCGCATTGGCCAAGTGAACGAATTGTCGAACGGCTGCAGAGGCATTTCCGGCGCGTCTCGCCAGCCAGTCGTCGCCGCCGTGTGGTCGAACATGAAATCGGCGACACGAAGGATCTCTTCGGTCGTGCATTTGACGATCTGAATTTCCAGATGTCGTTCCATTGCAATCTGAAGGGCGCGCTGGTTCATGAGGCCAGACTCGAATAGCGCGTCTTGGCGCAGTGACTGTCCCGAGGGCGTGACGACGGTGAGCGTCAATAGAAAGGCATGTTGATAGGCGCAATCGAACCAGCCGCAGGAATCGACGAGCCCGACGGGCGCGTCGAAAGCGTGCATCAGGCAATTCGCGCCGCCGGACCCAGATACGCAAAAGCGCGCCCGACTCACGGCATAGGCCTGAAGCATGGTCGAGTCCGGAAGCTTAGCGAGATCGACGAAACCAGGCCGTGGCGGATGGTCGCGCATCTCGGGATGCCCGAGTCGGACCACTTGCCCGCCCAAACGATCGACAACGTAGTCGATGAGCGGCAGGTACACGTCGGGGTCGCAATCGCGGATATTCGATATGTATTTCCATTGATAGTTGGCTTCGCGGTAGTGCATGCAGCAGAACCATCGCCTGTCATCGAGCCCCAGTTGGATCAGACGGCGATGAAGGTCCGACGCAACATCTGCCGGAATACGCAGCGGCAACAAGGGTTGTTCAGGCTTGAACACACGCTGCTGGGTATTCGGCAACAGCACGAAATCCTGCCAACGTACGTCCGCGATGATGTCGGGCGCCTCACGATAGTCACCCACATCGGGTGGAGCTCCTTGCCTGTGTGGCGCGTCGAAAAACTTCAGATTGATGAGGTCCAGCGCCTCGTGGCTCTTGGTCAGAATTAACTTGCGAGCCAGTGGATAGAGCGCGAGCAATTCCATCTTGTATGGACGATTGTTGAACATTGCGAAGGTTGTGACGGAGTGCTCGAAGCGTCCGGCGATCTGCAAAGCCAAGTGAAGCGAATTGATGAAATCGCCAAAGGCATCGTTGGTCAGCGGAACGAAGAGTTTGAAAGGCCGATCCGGCGATTCGCCGTGGCCGAGTCTGAAGTAGTGATAGGCGGTCTTGTTCTCGAAAAACTTCGGGCCCTCAACATGCTCATGAAATGTCGGCCGCGAAGGCATTCGATGGACTTCAGAATTTCGTGGTGATTTGAGAACGTCGCGTGTTCACATGCATAGCGGATCTCTTACCGTGCCTGGACTTCGAAAGCCAGGCGCCTCGACATTCGGGGGTCAATCCGCCCAGCGCAGGTTCAGCGAACCGGCAGTCGTGAAGTAGTAGTCGCCCGTGTAACCGGCATAGGCGAAGACTTCCATCCAGTCGTCGACGTGCAGAACGGTCGTGCCGAGCAACGACCATGCCTCGAACTGTGCCCGCTCGACGTCGTTGCGGTAGGCGCCCAGCGTGACATAGGAGCGGCCGAGGCTGACGCGCTGGATCTCGCGCAGCGCATCGACGACGCCGCGCAGGTTCAGGATGTAGATCGAAGAGAAGGCGAGCACGAAATCGAAGCTGCCGTCTGCGAAGGGAAGTTCGTCAAAGCGACCGACCGACATGTGCGTCCGGACCGAAGGCATGCCCTCGTCGATCGGATAGCTCGACGTTTCGATGCCGGCGACCTTGATGCCCGGCAGCAGCGCCCCGAGGTCGTGCAGAAAGAAGCCCTTCTTGCAGCCGACGTCGAGAACGGCCGAGCGGGCCGTCAAGCCGTAGCGCCGGATGATGGCGGGCAGCAGACGCTGCCAGCGGCCGTCGTAGCGATACCCGCCGTAGCCGTTCTCGCGGGCGCCGTCGTAGAACTCGCGCCCCTGTTCCCAGGCGATCAGTTTGTTGCGGATGGTGCGGCTGCCGCGCGCGATGCGGCGCGTCACCGACGGGTCGAAGTAGCCGATATCGTATTCCTGCATGGTCGGCGCCTCACCTCGGCGGGCGATGATCAAAGCTGTGGATAGGCGAAGCCCTCACCCGCATCGATCGGCACGCAGCTTCCCGCCATCATCGATGCCGCCGGCCCGGCGAGCAGCATGATCAGCGGCACGATCTCGTCGGCCTCGCCGACCTTGCCGCGCGGCAGACGCCGATCGACGAAGTCGCGAACCACCTCGGGGCTGCGCGTCTCGAGCCGTCGAAAGGCATTCTCGGGACCGAAGAACGCACCGGGCAGCACGGCGGTGACCACGACGCCCTTGCCGGCGAGCTCCCGTCCCAGGCTCCGGACATAGGCGGCGAGAGCAGCCTTGACGGTGTTGTAGCCGACCGATCCGACGGCCTCTCCGGAGGCGATCGATCCGACATGGACGATGTGTCCGCTCCCGGCGGCGATCATGTCCGGCACCAGGAGACGATTGAGTTCGGCGCCGATCCCGAGATTGACCTCGTGCAGAGTGACGAACTGCTGTCGGCTGAGCAGCGGGTCGCGGAAACCATAGCCGCCACCGAGCGCGTGCAGGACGACGTCGATGCCGGACAGTGTCTGCCTGGCGAGCGAGGCCAGCTCGTCCGTTCGGCCCGGCTCGATGAGGTCGCCGACATAGATTTCGTGACGATCAGGGTCCGGCATCGAAGCGCGCAGCGTCTCCAGTGGTTCGCGTGTGCGCCCGGCCACGAGCACGCGTGCCCCTGCGCGCGCGAAGGCAAGGGCGGCAACATGGCCCAGGCCGCGCGATGCGCCGGTGACCAGAATCCTCTTGCCTGTGAAATCCTGCGCCATCCGGCCGGCCATCCCGATCATGGTTTCAGTCCGCCCGCGCTTTCTGCCACGCCGTCCGCCCGCTAGCAACCGGCCGGGCCGTCGGCAAGTTTTGCCTTGTCGCCGAGGGGCTTGGTGAAGTATTCGCTGCGGCAGCGAGTTCCGTCACGGCCGGCGGTCCGGACCGGCAGACTATCGTTTCAACAGCCGCGCCCGGCTCGAGGAGATCATCGGCAATGGCCAAGCGTCCGGTAGCCGTGGTGACGGGAGGGGCCGGGTTCATCGGCAGCCACATGGTCGATCTGCTCCTGGCCCGCGGCTGCGTCGTGCGCGCGATCGACGATTTGCGCGGCGGCCGAGAGGCAAACCTGGGGCACCACCGGGCCAACCCGGACCTGTCGCTCGATCGCCGGGACATCAGGGTGATCGGCCACGATGACACCGTCATGGCGGACGCCCGCTTTGTCTTTCATTTCGCCGGCATCGGCGACATCGTGCCGTCGATCGAGCGCCCGAGCGAGTACATGTCCATCAACGTGCAGGGTACGGTCGCCGTGCTCGAGGCCGCCCGCCACGCCCGCGTGGCCAAGCTGGTCTACGCCGCATCGTCATCCTGCTATGGTTTGGCCGCCGTGCCGACGCGCGAAGATCATCCGATCCAGCCGCAGTATCCCTATGCGCTGAGCAAGCTGCAGGGCGAGATGGCCGCACTGCACTGGCATGCCGTCTACGGCCTGCCCGTCAATTCGATCCGCATCTTCAACGCCTACGGCATCAGGTCGCGGACCTCGGGCGCCTACGGCGCCGTGTTTGGCGTCTTCCTGCGCCAGAAGCTGGCGGGCAAGCCGTTCACCGTCGTCGGCGACGGAACCCAGCGGCGCGATTTCGTCTACGCCTCGGACGTGGCGGACGCCTTCTGGCGCGCCGCCGAGACCGACATCAGCGGCGAGGTCTTCAATCTTGGCGCCGGTCGGCCGCAAAGCGTCAATCGCCTGGTCGAGCTGCTCGGCGGCGAGGTCATTCACATCCCCAAACGGCCGGGCGAGCCGGACTGCACCTGGGCGGACATCGGCAAGATCAGCAACTTGCTCGGCTGGCGCCAAATGGTGTCGTTCGAGGAAGGAGTGGCGCTCATCCTCGCCGACATCGACTATTGGCGCGAAGCGCCGCTCTGGGATCCCGAGTCCATCGCACGAGCGACCAAGAGCTGGTTCGAGCACCTGAGGAAGGAAGCATGACAACCTCGCTGTCCGAGTTCTATCGGCACAAGATCAAGACGGTCGATCAGCTCGTCGAGGTGATCGGCGCGCGTCCGCGCGCGCGCAAGGTCATCATGTGCCACGGCGTCTTCGACATCGTGCATCCCGGGCACCTGCGCCACCTGATCTACGCCAAGAGCAAGGCCGACATTCTCGTCGCGAGCCTGACCGCCGACCGTCACATCACCAAGGGGCTCCATCGGCCGCACATTCCCGAGGATCTCCGGGCGCTCAATCTCGCGGCGTTCGAGGTCGTCGACTACGTGATCGTCGACAGCGAGCCGACGCCATTGAAGAACCTTGCGGCGATACAGCCGGACTTCTTCGCCAAGGGATATGAGTATGTATCGAGCGGGTTGCCGCCGAAGACCCAGGCGGAAGTCGAGATCGTCGAGTCCTACGGCGGGGAGGTCATATTCACCCCTGGCGACGTCGTCTACTCCTCCTCGCGCATCATCGACCTGGCGCCGCCCAATCTGAAGGTCGAGAAGCTTCAGCTCCTGATGGAGCAAGAAAGCTTCGGCTTCGATCGGCTGCGCGAGACGCTGGAACAGCTCAAGGGGCGCCGCGTCCATGTGCTGGGCGACACCATCGTCGACAGCTATACGCAGACCACCGTCATCGGCGGCCAGACCAAGACTCCGACGCTGAGCCTGCTTTATGGCGGCAGGACCGATTTCATCGGCGGCGCCGCCATCGTTGCCAAGCACCTGCGCGCGGCCGGGGCCGAGGTCGTCTTCTCGACCGTGTTGGGCGATGACGCGATGAAGGATTTCGTTCTGTCCAGCACCCGGGACTCGGGCATCGATACCCGGGCCGTCATCGATTCCACCCGCCCGACGACCAACAAGAACGCGATCGTGGCGGGCGGCTACCGGCTGCTCAAGCTCGATACGGTGGACAATCGCAGCATCTCCGACCTGATTCTGGAGAAGCTTGCCTCCGCGGTGACAACGACGTCGACCGACGCGGTGGTGTTCAGCGATTTCCGCCACGGGATCTTCAATCGACGAACGATTCCAACCTTGGTCAACGCGATCCCGACCGGCGTCTTCCGCGTCGCCGACAGCCAGGTCGCAAGCCGGTGGGGCAACATCCTCGACTTCCAGGGCTTCGACCTGATCACCCCGAACGAGCGCGAGGTCCGCTTCGCCACCGGCGATCAGGATTCGGGCGTCCGGCCGCTCGCGCATGCCATTTATGAGCAGGCCAAGTGCGGCACGCTCATTCTCAAGCTGGGCGAACGCGGCGTGATGACCTGCTACCGTGGCGATCGCGACACCCCGATCTTCGGATATGTCGTCGACAGCTTCGTGGAAAACCTGGTCGATGCCGTGGGCGCCGGCGATGCGTTGCTCGCCTATGCAACGCTCGCCATGCTCGCGACCCGTTCGGAGGCGATCGCCACCATCCTGGGGTCGCTGGCTGCCGCCTGCGAGTGCGAGCGAGATGGCAATGTGCCGATCACCTTGGATGATGTGCGCGCCAAAATCGATGCCATCGAACGACTTGTCCATTTCTCCTGACCGGCGGCAGGGCTCGCCATGCGCGTGATCGTCGCCGGTCTTGGCGTGCAGGGCCACAAGCGACGGCAGATCGCGGGGCGGGATTGCGTCGCCACGGTCGATCCCTCGGTCGAGGGGGCGGACTATCGGTCAGTCGCCGACGTGCCCGTCGCGGCCTATGATGCCGCGTTGTTGTGCACGCCCGACGCGCCGAAGCTCGGGCTGATCAGGCTTCTGCTCGAGCGCGGCAAGCACGTCCTGGTCGAGAAGCCGCTTCATGCCGGCGACGATGCGGGTCTCATCGAACTGGAGCGGCTGGCGAAACAGCGCTCGCTGGTGTGCTATACCGCCTACAATCACCGCTTCGAGCCGCATTTCAAGCGCATGCGCGCGCTCGTCGCCAGCGGGCGGCTGGGTCGCCTGTACCGGTGCCGCATGTTCTACGGCAACGGCACCGCGCGCCTCGTGCGCAACTCAGAATGGCGCGATACCGGAGACGGGGTGCTGCCCGATCTGGGTTCGCACCTGCTCGATACGGCCTCTTTCTGGTTCGGCGATGTCGGCGAGGAGTTCGAGATCGTTTCATGCGAACGGTTCGAAAACCGCGCGCCCGACCACGTCGTCATCGCCTCGCGCACCAGCGTGCCGCGTCTCGAGCTCGAGATGACGCTGCTGGCCTGGCGCAATCATTTTACCTGCGACTTGTTCGCCGAGCTCGGCTCGGCGCACATCCAGTCGCTATGCAAGTGGGGACCGAGCACATTCGTTCACCGGACGCGCGTCCTGCCTGCCGGACGGCCGCCCGAGGAGACCGAGACCCTCGAGCAGAGCGATCCGACCTGGGCTGCGGAATACCGGCATTTCGTCGATCTGTGCGCGCGCGGTGGAGCGACGGATCTAAGCGGCGACCGTTGGATCGGCCGTGTCATGCACCGGCTGTCCGGCCGGATCGGCAAGGCCACATGAGCAAGCCCGTCATCGGCTTTGCCGGCATGACGCATCTGGGGCTGGTGTCCGCCGCTGCGGCCGCTGCCAAGGGTTTTTCGACCGTCGCCTTCGATTCCGATCCCGCGCGCGTCGCCGCGCTTTCCGCCGGCAAGTTGCACGTCGTCGAGCCGGAACTCGACGCGACCATCGCCGCGGCAGGCCGGCTTCGCTTCGTCGATAGCGCTGCGGAGCTCTCCGGCTGCGACCTGATCTATGTGGCGCCCGACGTCCCGACCGACGACCAGGGGTCCAGCGACCTCTCCGGCGTCGAAGCCCTGCTCGACACCGTTCGCAGCGCGGCACGTTCCGATGCCGTCATCGTCATTTTGAGCCAGGTGCCGCCCGGTTTCACGCGCAGGCGCGCAACTGGCGACCGTGGTCTTTTCTGCCAGGTCGAAACGCTGGTCTTCGGGCGCGCCGTGGCGCGCGCTCTGAAGCCGGAGCGCATCATCGTCGGCGCGTCCGATCCGGTCTTGGACCTGCCGGCACCCTACGCCGCTTTTTTGGCCAGCTTCGCCTGTCCGGTCTTGCGCATGCGCTACGAAAGCGCCGAGCTCGCCAAGATCGCCATCAACTGCTTCCTGGTCGCTTCGGTCAGCACGACGAACATGCTGGCCGAGCTGTGCGAGAAGATCGGCGCGGATTGGGGCGAGATCGCCCCGGCCCTGCGCCTGGACGCGCGGATCGGGCCGCATGCCTATCTGGCGCCGGGCCTTGGCATCGCCGGGGGCAACCTCGAACGCGATCTTGCCACGATCGGCCGGCTGAGCGCCGCGGCAGGCACCGATGCGTGCGTTGCGCGCTCGTGGCAGGTGAACAGCGGACGTCGTCGCGACTGGGTATTGCGCATCCTGCACGAGACGGTGCTGGGCGATCGCGACCCGCTAATCGCCGTGCTCGGGCTTGCCTACAAGGAGAACACCCATTCGACCAAGAATTCGCCGGCGCTTCGCCTGATCCGGCAACTCGCGCCCTTCCGTCTGAGCGTGTTCGACCCGGTGGTCGGCTCGGAAGCCGTGTCGTTTCATGGCCGCACGACCGTCGCCTCGGCGCCGCTGAAAGCGTGCCACGATGCGCAGGCGCTCTGCATCATGACGCCCTGGCCGGCGTTTCGACAGCTGGCGCCGGCCGCCATCGCGGCCGCAATGCGCGGGCGACTCGTCGTCGATCCGCACGGATTGCTGGACAACGCGTCGGCCCGGGCGAGCGGTCTCGACCATCGCGTGCTCGGCCGCCCGGCACGCGGGTGACGACGTCACCGGCGGTTTGTCCGGCCTGATCGGCTCTGCTATAAGCCACGCCGAACCGGACATGGGCCATGGGAGGCGGCGTGCGCAGTTATGTTCTGCTCGGCGGGGGCGGTGTGTTTGCCGTCCATTTCGCCAAATACCTGCTCGAAGAAACCTCTGCCGAGCGCGTGATCTGCGTCGGCCGCAACCCGCCGCGGTCGCCCGCCTACACGCTCGATGTCGGCAAGGGCGATACGCGGTACGCCTATCACCAGGTCCACATCGTCTTCGAGCAGGACCGGCTGTTCGAGCTATTCGACCGCGAGAAGCCGGAGGTCATCGTGAACTTCGCGGCACTCGCCTATGCGACGTCCTGGGAGAAGTCCTATCGCTACTACGATACCAATGTCGTGGCCCTGGCGCACATGTGCGAAGACCTCATGAAGCGCGACTATCTCAAACGCTTCATCCAGATCGGCACATCCGAGCTCTATGGCTCGGTCGGCCGCCCGGTGGCGGAGGACTCGCCCGTGCAGCCGACCAGCCCCTATGCGGTCTCCAAGCTGGCGGGCGACATGCACCTCGACACGCTCTGGAAGGTGCGCAAGTTCCCGATGAACATCATCCGGCCGTCCAATGCCTACGGCCCGGGCCAGCTGCTCTATCGCGTGTTGCCGCGCGCGGTCTATTGCGGCTTGACCGGGCGCAAGCTGCCGCTCGAGGGCGGCGGCACTGTCAAGAAGTCGTACATTCACGCACGCGATCTGGCGCGCGCGATCTGGCTGATCGGCGAGAAGGCGCCGTTCGGCCGCACCTACAATGCGGGACCAGCCGAGCCATCGAGCATCCGGTCACTGGTCGACATGGTCGCGGATTCGCTTGGCATGGCGCCCGACGCGCTCTACCAGATCAGCCCCGGCCGGGTCGGCGAGGATCAGCAATATTGGCTCGACAGCAGCCTGATCAAGCGCGACCTCGGCTGGGAGCCGCAGATCAGCCTGAAGGCCGGCATCGCCGACATGGTGGCCTGGGGCCGCAAGTACCTCGAGTACTTGAGCGACGAGGACGCGCGCTTCGTGCTGCGCGCGTGATCGGCAATGAGACGGGGCGCCGTGCCGGGGCGGCGTCAGGCCGCTTTCAGGACCTTCATGGTCCGCACGTTGAAGTAGCGGTCGTCGTCGAGGCTGCGCGGCAGCAATCCCGACTTGAACGCGCGGCACAGGTCGCGCACCGCGTCATCCACGGTACGCTCGGGGGCGAAGCCGAGAACACGCCGTACCTTGTCCGAGTTGATGTGGTAGGACCGCTTGTCGTCCGACGGCGTCGTCTCGATGGCGATCTTCGCTCGATCGGGAAATTCCGCGGCGACGATCTCGCGGACGATCTCGGCGATACGCGCGATGGTCAGGTTCTCGTAGCCGATGTTGAAGGTCTCTCCGGCGATCTTCTCCGCCGGGGCCTCCATGACCACGCGATAGGCGCGGCTCATGTCCGCGATGTGGAGGTTGGGGCGCATCTGGGCCCCACCGAACACGGTGATCTTGCCCTTGTTGACCGCCAGATTGGTCAGGATGTTGACCGACAGATCGAGGCGCTGACGCGGGCCGTATCCGCAGATCGTGGCGGGCCGCAGCGTCACGCAGGTGAAACCGGGCGCTGCATGCTTGAACAGCAGGGGCTCGCACAGACCCTTGTACTTGTTGTAGAGCGTGAGCGGGACCAGCGGGTGCTCCTCGGTCACGTTCGGCTGATCGGACACGCCGTAAACCGAGCTCGACGAGGCGTAGACGAAGCGCCTGACGCCGGCTTGCTTGGCCGCGACGACCATCGGCTCGAAGCAGTCGTAGTTGATCGACTTGCTCAGCCCTTCGTCCAGCTCGAAGCTCGGATCGTTCGAAATGCATGCAAGGTGCAGCACGATGTCCTGGCCCTGAAATGCCCGGGACAGCTTCGCGGTGTCGCGGATGTCGCCGGCGATGACCTTGAGCCGGGGATGCTTCGCCAGATGCTCGTGCCCGAAGAACATGACGTCGTAGACGGTGACCTCATAGCCTGCCGCGAGCAGGTCGGGCGTCAACACCGAGCCGACATAGCCGGCACCACCGGTGATCAGAACCTTGGTCATTTGCCGAAATTTCCTCTTGCTTCAATCCGTCATCGATCGGCGCCCGGCCCGTTCGAGGCCGGTCAGGCCGACACGAGAGCCGCTGCCGTGTCGATCTTGTAGCCGGCGGCTTCCGCGTCGCGGTGGAACATGGCGACCGTTTCCAGCGAGTAGGCGGCGAGATCCTTGCCGATCAATCCGAGCTTGGCCAGCACGTCGCTGGTCACCGTGATGATCGGGCAGCCGATCGCGTCGGCCTGGATGATGTTCAGCAGCTCGCGCGGGCTCGCCCACAGGAGCTCGGCCTTCGGCCGTGGACGCAGGATGGACAACGCCTCCGCCATGAGCGGCACCGGATCGACGCCGGTATCGGCAACGCGGCCGGCAAACACCGAGACGATGGCGCGCGTTGCCGGCGCAAGCGCCTCGGCGACGTTGCGCACCTGGTCAAGCGTCAGGATCGCCGTGACGTTCAGCACGATTCCCGCGGCGGACAGCTTGGCGATCAGCGGCGCGGCGGATTCGCCGCGCGTGTTGGTGATCGGGATCTTCACGTTGACGTTGGCGCCCCATCCCGCGATGGTGCGGGCCTGCCGCTCCATGGTCGGGAAATCGTCGGCGAACACCTCGAAGGAAATCGGCCGATCGGGAATGGCCTTCACGACGGCGCGCGCGAATGCTTCGTAGTCCGTCAGGCCGGCCTTCCGCATTAGCGTCGGATTGGTCGTGAAGCCCTTGATCAGCGGATTGGCGTAGAGCTTCAGCATGCTCTCGAGATCGGCGCCATCGGCGAAGATCTTCACACGCCAGTCGGCGATCGGTCGTGGCACTTGCTCGGGCATTCGTGCGTCCATTGAGGTCCCGCGGGCCCCTGCCGAAGCGTCTCCGCGCGGGATGCGGAAGATGCGTCAAAACGGCCGTACAAGCCAGGAAAAACATACATGGAACGGCCTGGTTTGGCCATGTTTCCGGGCGCTGGGGCGCCGGCCATCCAGCCGGCCTGCGCTACGCCTTCAGCAACGTCCGGGCCATCTCGGCGAGGGAGCCGACGCGATGATCGGGTTCGGCCCGATCGCTGTCGGCATAGCCATAGTCGACCAGCCATGTGCGACAACCGGCCGCACGCCCGGCAGCGACGTCACGCCAGCGGTCGCCGACCATGTGGCTGCCAGCCAGGTCGATGCCGAACTTGCGGCTCGCCTCCAGCAGCATGCCCGGCTTCGGCTTGCGGCAGGAGCAATCATCAGCGTCGACGTGGGGACAGACCAGGATGTCGTCGAGCGGCATGGCCCGGCGCAGGCGGTCATGCATGGCGCCGAGAATTTCGGGCGAGAGTTCGCCGCGCGCCAGGTCGGGCTGGTTCGTCGTCACGATCATCAGGTAGCCCGCCGCGTGAAGGCGGGCGACGGCCTCCGGCACGCCCGGAAGTATGGCGAAATGCTCGAGACGGCGCGGGGCAAACGGCAGGTTGCCGCGCACCTCCGTGCGATTGAGCACGCCGTCGCGATCGAGAAATACGGCGCGCCGGGCGGCTGCGCTCATGCCTTGGCAGCCGCCTGCAGGCCTTCCCATTTGTTCGCGCGGATACGCAATCCGGGGTGACAAACGATGCCGTGCCAGACCACCGCCTGGAAGGCCTCGGTCAGCGGCGTCGTCAGGCTTTCATCGACGGTTGGAATGACCAGCACGACGTGGCCGACCCGGGCCGTGTAACCGCCGTCCCGGCCGACGATTCCCATGATGCGGCAGCCGCGCCGGCGCGCCTCGTCGAGCGCGTGGACGATGTTCGCGCTGACGTTCTTTTCGGCGTTTCCGCCGCCGACCGAGAAGACGAGAATGCCGTCCTTGTCGGATGCGCGGCTGGTCTTGAGCCACTCGGCGAACACCGTGTGCCAGCCCTCATCGTTGGTGCGCGCAGTGAGCTCCGACACGTTGTCGGTCGGCGCATAGGCTTCGATGTCGCACAGCTTGCGGAAATCGTTGACCGCATGGCCGGCATTGCCGGCGCTGCCGCCGACGCCGAGGATGAACAACCGCCCGCCGCGCTCGCGCAGGGCCGCCAGCTCCGCGACGATCCGGTCGATCGTGGCGCCGTCCAGGCTGCGTGCCACTTGCTGGACCGCGTCGAGATAAGCCGCGGTGTGATCCAAGTTGCGCGACGTCATGCAATGGCTCTCGGGCAATGCGTCGGCTGACGCGGATGGCGCAGACTGGTAGCGCAACCCATGGCGGAAATCCACTGATGTTGTCGGCGCCAGCGTGGACTCAGGAGGGTCCATCTGGTACACGGAGGCCCGCAGCGGCCTGGACCGCTGCGCCGCGACATTCGGGATCAGCCATGGCTATCGAAAACAAGGCGCCGGGCAAGGACATCGCGCCGGACGATCTGGTTTCCAAATTCCCGCTGGCGGCGAAGAGGTCGCCGGATCACGTCAGCCGCTTCACGGTGGCCGGCGTCGAATTCGGCGGGCCGCTCGTGCCGGTCATGGCCGGGCCTAACACGGTCGAAAACGAGGCCATGATTGTGGCCACGGCACGGGCCGTGAAGGCGGCGGGCGGCCACATGCTGCGCGGCGGCGCCTTCAAGCCGCTGACCTTCCCCTATCGCGGTCCGAAATATTTCGAGACACGCGAGCAGGGCCTGGGCTGGCTCGCCAAGGCTAAGGCCGAGACCGGATTGCCGGTCATCACCGAGGTGATGGAGATCGAAAAGATCGCTGCAGTCGCGGAGGTAGCCGATATCCTGCAGATCGGCACGCGCAACATGCAGAACTATCCGCTGCTGACCGCTGTCGCCAAGGCCGGCAAGCCGGTCATGCTGAAGCGTGGCTACGGCGCCTCGCTGCGCGACTGGCTGGGAGCGGCCGAGTACGTTCTGGTTGAAGGCAATCCTCATGTGATCCTGTGTGAGCGTGGCGTCGTGGCGCCGCACACCCATCGCTCGAGCTCGCGCTTCGTGCTCGACCTTCAGGTCGTGCCGGCGGCCAAGGAAGTGACGCACCTTCCCGTCATGACGGACCCGTCGCACGCGACATTCTGGCGCCCATGGGTCAAGCCAATGGCGCTCGCGTCGGTCGCCGCCGGCGCCGACGGCATCATGCTTGAAGTGCATCCCGATCCGGCCAATGCCGCGGTCGACCCGTTGCAGCCAGTCGATTTCGCCGACTTTGCGTCGTTGATGGACGACATGGACCGCGTTGCGCGGGCAGTCGGTCGCAGGATCAAGGGTTGATCGCCGGCCGCGCCGCCGGCATCCGCCTCCGTCGCACCGATGCCTGCTGCAGCTGAGGCATCGGCCCAGTCTCTGTCTCGGGCCGCCCGAGCCCATGTCGCAGGTCGGCTCGCCGAGGCCGAGGCGGCGCTCCGCGACGTGCTCGGCGCCGACGGCAACGATGTCGCGGCGCTCCGGCTTCTCGCAATCGTTCAGCGCGACGGTGGGCATACGGATCGTGCCGCCGCGACGGTCGCGCGGCTGATCGCGCTCAATCCGGGGTCGGACGTCGATCTGCGCTTGCGCGGCGAGATGCTGGAAAAATCCGGCAGGATCCAGGATGCGTTGGCCGCCTTCGAGCGTGCTCATCAGCTCGCGCCCGACCTGCCCGATGCGCTGCTCAATGTCGGCATATTGCTGGCGCGCCTGGATCGGTTCGTGGCGGCCATCCAGACCCTGACGTCGGTTTATCGCCGCGCGAAGCTGGCAGCAGGACCGGGCAATACCGCCATCGCGCGCAGCGCGGCGCTGGCCCGCAAGGCTTGCCTTGCGCGGATGCGCCGTCACTTCGAGTCCGAAGTCGAGCAGGAAGCGACCTCCCGGCCGCATCTACGTTACGCGGGAGACCTCGCCCGCTCGGGCGAGTTCGGGGAAGCAGTCGAGGTCCTCACCGCGGCGAAAGCGAAATTCCACGCCGATAGTCGGATCCCGTGCGACCTGCTGCGCTTCAAACTCCTGGGCTGCGACTGGCGCAACTACGACCGGGCCGTGGCAGACGCCTGGTCGGCGACCGAGATCGAGGCGCGCGACGGGCGCAAGCCGTCGCTCGATACTCTGGCAGCTCTCTGCCTGCCGCTGAGCCCGAAGCAGCAGCTCCTACTCGGTCGCGCGATCGCCGCCGATGCCGAGAAACGGGCGGCCGGCCCGCGACCGATGCGGACGAGACCGATGGAGGGCGCCGACTCGCGAATCACCCTCGGCTACCTGTCGGCTCGCTTCAAGGATGACGCCAGCGCACATCTCATGGTCGGGCTGTTCGGCCGGCACGACCGACGCCGGTTCCGCGTCATCTGCTATTCGCTCGGCCCGGACGACGGCAGCATCTACCGTCGGCGCGTGATGACCGAGAGCGACCGGTTCGTCGACCTACATGGGGTGACCGACGCCGCCGCGGCCGCGCGCATCCGCGCCGACGCCGTCGATATCCTGGTCGACATCGACGGCTTCAATCCCGATGCACGGCCCGTCGTTGCCGCCATGCGGCCGGCCCCTGTCCAGGTGAGATTTCTCGACTACCCGGCGACGACGGGCGCGGCCTTCTTCGACTACTACCTCACCGATCGAGTGGCCACTCCGCCGGGCAGCGAAGGCGACTGGACCGAGCAGCTCGTTTTCCTGCCCGACACCTATCAAGCCAACGATTGTGACCAGCCGATCAGACCTTGTCCCGGCGGACGTGCCGGACAGATGCTGGCCGAGGACGTCTTCGTCTTCGCCTCCTTTTGCTCCATGCGCAAGTTCGAGCCGGTCGTGTTCGACGCCTGGATGGAGATTCTCAGGCGGACCGACAATTCCGTGCTCTGGGTCCTGCCGTTCACGGCGGATGCGGCCCGAAACCTGCGGCGCGAGGCTGCCGCGCGCGGCGTGCCCGAGGGCCGATTGGTCTTCGCGCGCTACATGAAGAAGCCGGAGCATCTCGGCCGCGTCGCGCTGGCTGATCTGTCGCTCGACACCCTGTATTGGGGCGGGCATACGACCAGCAGCGACGCCTTGTGGGCGGGCGTGCCCCTGATCACGACGCCGGGCAACACCTTCGCCTCACGGGTCGCGGCAAGCCTCCTGCACGCGGTCGGACTGCCGGAACTCGTCGCGCCGACACTCGCGGACTATGTCGACCTCGCCGTGTCGCTGGCCGCCGACCGCGAGCGGCTGGCGGAACTGCGGCAGCGCCTGGCGCGCAATCGGCTGACCATGCCGCTGTTCGACACGGCGCGCTTCGTACGCAGCCTGGAGCGGGCCTATTCGAATATCTGGGCCATCCATCGTCAGGGCGCGTCACCCAGGGGTTTCGCGCTTGATCCGGAGCCCCTGACCGCAGGCACCGCTTGAGTCCGGTTCCGATCGGGGCTAAGCAGCTTCGGCGCGAACGGCCCCCAAATCAGTGATCCGCAATGCCGGACAACGAACAGCTCTTTCCAGGTTTGATCGACAACCCGGTGCAGCTCA
>VGDO01000051.1 GCA_016869645.1 Alphaproteobacteria bacterium | reverse complement strand
GCTGGCGGTGATCCGCGGTTCGGAACGATCGCGACGTACATGTGCAGCTTGAATCACGGCACAACCAGCCTGTCGAGCACCTCAAACAAATTACATGACTACTGTCAAAGCCAAAATCCCCGCACTTTCAATTGCTTAGCTCGAAAATGGGGCAAAGTTCAGATTAGAACGCCTGTCTTATGCTGGCGAATCTGAAAGCCCTTATTCAAATAGGCCGCGCGCGACAGAGCGAGGATGTCGCCCTCTCGCTGACCGAGGTTGGCCGCCAGGAGCACGGCGAGCATCATCGAGGCCCGGCCGACCTCGTCAGCCTTGGCGCAGAACAGGCGAAGCTCCTCGTCGGTCCACACCCTCGTGCGCCCGGGTATGCCGATCAGTCGCGGCTTGGCCACGACGTTCTTCTCCAGGACCTCCTCGTCGACGCACCAGTTCAGCCAGAGGCGCAGGAAGCGAATGACGGCGTTCGCCTTGGCCGGCGTGGCCTTGCGTAGTTTCTTGTACCAAGCCTTCGCCGATTTCTTGGTGATCTGCCCTGGGCGAAGGTCGCCCACCCATTTCGTGACCAACTTGGCGCATTGCAGGTAGCCGCGCTGTGTCTTGGGCGCGAGGGTCTTGAATTCGTCCGCCTTCTCGAACTCGCCGAGCCAGTGCGCGACCGTGTCGGTTCGCTTGATCTCGCCGAGCCTGACGCCCCGTGCGCCCGTGTTGGTCCGCGCCGAGGACTTCTCAAAGGCCGCGAACGGGGCCTCGCCGCTTGGGGGTCATCGCTCGCCGCGCGCCAGGCCCGGCGTCCGGTCGCCGTCGGCGAGGCGACGGCCGTCGGCGGCGAATGTCGCCTTGCTGCGCGGGTCGAACCAGCCAAGGAGTCGCCGCTGCGGATCGAGGGCATCGGTACGGCCGTCGGGATGCGTGAGCAGATAGCCCGTCAGGCGGCCGGCGCTGTTGCGCACCTCGACCAGTCCGATGGAAGAAGCGGCGGCCGGCGGGCCCAGCGCGCTGGTGATTTGAGCCATCGCGCGGCGGAAAGCCGGCGACGGCGGGGCCACCCGGATGGCGCCACCATCCGCTGTGGCGGACTCGCCTGCAGCGAGCGTTTGGCGCGCGCCGGCGATTGCAATCTCCACCGCGCCCGACACGACCTCGATCTCGAACCGGGTGCGGTCGACCAGAAGATTGAACGCCGTGCCGCGAATACCGACCGTACCCGCCGGCACCTCGATCGTCACGTTCTTTTGCGCCTTTGACCCGACAAAACGCATGGCGCCCTTCGTGAACTTGATGGTGCCGTCGACGACGTTGGTCGCCGGGTTGTAGACGAACTCGTCAAGACGGATCTCGGCATTCTCGCCGACGCTCAGGCCGGTGCCATCGGCGAGGCGGACGTCCAGACCGCTTTCCTTTCCGACATTGATATGCTCGCGGAAGCGCAGCTTCTGTTCCGGTTTCATGCGCCAAGCCAGGCCACCGCCCCACACATCGCGGACCACCTTTTGCGCGGCGCCGATCTCCTGAGCCATGGTTGCGATCGGCGCCACGAGAATTGCTGCGATCACCGCCAGCATCGCGCGGCGACGCCACCTCATCGTCCGAGACGAGCGGGTGGCTTTGCATGGAGCTAGCATGACCATTTGGCTTGGCCTATCCATACCCATCGAGGGTCAATCACATCGCGCGCAATGAACATGCGGAGTCCATTGATTCCGGGCCTTTTCAGCCTGTGGCAGTCGCATTCGCAACATGCAGCGGTAAAGTCGCCTATTCACGGAGACCGTGAATGGGAAAGGCTAGGCCAGCCGGCCAAGGAGATCGCGAATCGCAAGGAAAATCCTCCTCGTTTGTGTCCAGAAGGCGCAACACAAGTCTTCCATCTACGCTGCAGCGTACCATGGCGGGCAGAGCTGGAACTGCTGCTTCCGCTCCGTTGTGGTGCGGAAATACACGTGCACTGGGCAGCATGCCAGGAGCCCGGCCGCCACTCGCCCGGTCGGCGCCATCCGCTCCGCCTATGATGGTGCGGAAGATGTCCTCTTCAAACGTTGAGGAGCCGATCTTGCCTGCCACGATCCCGTCGGTGTTCAGCATCATCGAACTGACCCCACTGAGGGCGGGGCGCTGGGAGTTGGCGACGGGGATCAATGCGGTTTTCGCCGACGCTCCTTGATCTGGTAGACGACCAGAAGAATGCGCGCGACGTCTTCATAGAGCGACTCGGGTATCTCCTCGTCGATCGCTACATTGAAAAAGAGATTTCTGGCGACGCTTGGGTATCTCAGGATCGGGACGTTCGCCCGGCGCGACGCTCGGATCAGCCTTAGGGCAGCAATGCCCGCGCCCTTGTCGATCAGAAAAGGAGCCCGCCGTTCAGCCAGGACATATTTTACGCCGACAGCATAGTGCGTCGGATTGGTGATCAGGGCGTCTGCGTCGGCCAGGGCATAGCGGCTCTTTCGGCGACGCTCGCGCCTGATCTTCTTCAGGCGAGCCCGGATGTGCGGGTCGCCCTCTTGTTCCTTCATTTCATCGCGGATGTCCTGGTGCGACATGAGCATTCGGCGCCGATTCTGAAAATACCGCAACACGACATCGCCCGCGGCGAAAAGTGCAAGCAAGGCGAGCGCGGCAGCGAGCAGCGGGATGAGGGCGTTGACCAGCGTCGCTACCAGCGCGCTGCGGTCTTCAAACGAAAAATGCATGAGCCGGGGAAGAACGACGTTGTACGCCACGACGCTCAGGCAGGCCAGGGTAGCCAAGACCTTCGCGCAGTTGAGCGCGCTGCGGGTGAGGCCTTCGCGACCGTAAATCCGGTGGATACCCCGGCCCGGCGAAACATTGGCCAAGTCCGGCTTGATCGGCCTGAACGGCACGCGGAACCGGCGAAGGGCCGCGGCGCCGGCGAGCACGACGGCAATGAATGCGCCGCCGGCAATCGTCAGGATCGCCAAGGTCCAGAGCTGGCCCCTGCTCAACAGGGGCAGCAGGCTGTGCGACGATGCGAGGCCGTCGCCGGTCTGCGGGTAGGTATCGTAGAAGTAGCCGAGCAGGCCTTTGAGTGAAGCGAACCAGAGCGGTACGGCGAGCAGCAATCCGACGCCGACGAGCATGACCGCCAGCAGGAATGGGTCGCTGGCGATTTGCAGTTCGCCTTCGTCATGCGCCTTGTCGAGGCGCCGCTGGGTCGGCTCCTCGGTCTTGTCGTCCCGATCCTTTTGGTCCGAAGACATGGTGAGATCAGGCGGCGCCGTAGCCGCGCGCCGCCGTTAGGACGCCGACGGCACGGCCGCGTCGCTGTGCCCCGCCGCCGAGGCCGGTCGCGGTCAACATGCGTCGCGGCCGATCGTTGGTCCGGTCAGCGACCGCCGGTAGTCGAGGCGAGCGGAACGATGGCACGCGGCTAAACTACCGTTCTGCTGAGGGCAAAATCGCGAAAGCTCGCGCTGCGTCCGTCGCCGCAATAGCCGAGCACGGCGCCGGGTGGGCCGGACGCCGCGCGACGGTAAGCACGCACGGCGAGATCGATGGCCTTCATATGCGCACGCAAATCCGTCATCGCGCGATCCAGTTCACGACGGACTAGTCCGAGGGTGGGGCCTATTTCCGCTTCCGCCGCCGCGCGCGCTTGGCGTCGACGCAAGCGGGTCTCGATCTCGGCACAGATATGGGTCAGCTCCCTGATCGGCGCGGTCCGGTTCGATCTATCTCGCGCCGCGCCCTTGGTGGCCGCGGCGAGGCGAATCACGAGGTCGAGAATGCCGACGTCATCGGGCTCGGTGGCGGCGCTGTTCACGATTGGGCTCCGTCCGGGGTGGGGCTTGCCACTGTCCGCTCCATCCCTTCCTTGAGGCGGACATTGATGCGGAGCGCGTCGCCGTCGGCCATTTGGCGTGCCAGATTCTCAATCAGCAGGAAGCCGAAGAACTCTCGAGAAAAACCATCCGACGGGTCGGTCGAACTCTGGCCCATGAGGGCCGGCGCGAGCGGCTTGAGCAGAGACGCAATGGCAGAGGCTTGAAAATCGCGCGCGCTGCGGGCGGCGCGCAACCGCGCACCGGCCCACCGGTCGCCGGCGACCGCGTCGGCGGAGAAGTTGGCTACAGCGGAAACAGGCCGGTTGATCATGGCTACATTGCCGTCAGTTCGGCGCGCAGCGCGCCCGACGCCTTGAGCGCCTGGAGCACGGCGATCAGGTCGCGTGGCGATATGCCGAGGGAATTGAGGCCGTTGACCAAGTCTTGCAGGCTCGCCCCCCGGGCAAATAGGGCGACCTTGCCGGTGCCGGTTTCCGTCACGTCGACCTGGGTGCGGTCGACGGTCCTCGTCTGACCTCCCGTCGACAGGGCGCCGGGTTGCGAGACCTGCGGGGTTTCGGTGACGCGGACCGTCAGGCCGCCCTGCGAAATGGCGACCGGATCGATCCGGACATCTTTGCTGATGACCACCGTTCCCGTTTCTTCGTTGATCATGACGCGTGCGGACTGATCGGGGACGATGGACAACTGCTCGATTTCCGTCAGCAGCGCCACGACCCCGCCCGGATAGCCCGGCGGAACGGTGACCTCGACAGTCCCCGAATCGATCGGCATGCTGATCAGTTGGCCGATGGAACCATTGATGATCTCGGCGACGCGCTTGACCGTGGTGAAATCCGGCGATCGGAGGGACACCATGATGCGCGACTGGTCGCGAAGGCGGAAATCGGTGCTGCGTTCGATGATCGCTCCATTGGGGATTCGGCCACTGGTCGGGACGCCCTTCACAAATGTCTGTGCGGCGCCACCGGCTGCAAACCCCGAGGCGATGACCGGGCCCTGGGCAACTGCATAGACTTCGCCGTCGGCGCCATGCAAAGGAGTCACGACCAGGGCGCCGCCGAAGAGGCTCTTGGCGTCACCGAGCGCCGACACGATGACATCGATCCGGCCGCCCGGCCGTGCGAAGGGCGGCAGCGTGGCGGTCACCATGACAGCCGCGACATTCTTGGTGTCGAGGCCGCCATTCTTGGTATTGATGCCGAGCCGCTCGAGCATGCCCGTCAGGCTGTGGCGAGTGAAAACGGCGCTGCTGAGCTTGTCGCCGGAGCCGTTGAGACCGACGATAATGCCATATCCCACGAGAATGTTATCGCGCACACCCTCAAAATTGGCAATGTCCTTGATCCGGGACTTGTAGTCCTGTCCGAAGGACGGCGCGCCTCCTCCGAGCACCAGAAAAAGGTTCAGAACGAAGCAAACCCCTCCGAAGATTCGACGTGCTCGTTTCGCCATGGAAAACCCCAAAATCGATCCGTTTGTCGACCTGCCGCGGCATGGATCCTGCAAGGTGTATGCCAGCAAGTTTTTGGGCACCTGTCGAGCGTTGCGGCCGGGCCAACTCACGATCTGGAGAGGACGATGAGAGTTTCGGGGACGGGCAAGAGTTCGGGCGTGTCGAAGACCGGATCGGGCAAGGCCAGCACGGAGTCGTTCGCGGTCGCAGCCGATAGGCTAGCCGGGGTGGCAGGGGGCGGCGAGGTGTCGTCCGCGCAGGCAGTCGACGAAGTCGCGTTCGGCCTGTGGGAGGCGGGAAATAGGGGCCGTTCCAGGCGTCGGGCGCTGGTCGAACGTCAGAGACGGACACTCGACATCCTCGGCGCTCTGCAACAGTCCTATTTGGACGATCGAATTGACCCACGCCTTGCAGAGGAGCTGGTCCGCCGTCTCAAGGCGGCCAGCCGGGAGGCCCCGGACGACGAACTGGCGGCCGTGTGTGGGGAAATCGAGCAGGTGGTTTCGGTGCAGCTCGCAAAGCTCGGTCGGCCTGGCCGCGCGGTGGTCGAATGAAGCGCCGTGCGCGGTTTCTGGCGCCGCTCATGTTAACCGCGGCGCTGGTCGCGGGCGTTGGCTGCCCGGCCTCGGCAGCCGACAACCACACAGGCAGCTCCCAGCCATATCTGGGCTATGTCGTCTTCGGTCCGTTCGTGCTCAAGAAGCCCGGGCGCGGTCTGACGGTCGAGGTCGCCCTGGCGTTCACGCCGGAATTCGAGTTGATCGTCTCATCCCTCGATTTCGGGCGGCAGAAGAAAGTGGAGCTGTCGCTTCGGATGTACGAGGCCGCGCTGTACGAATTCCTCGATTCCAGCGACCAGCCGGGTCGTGATCGCATGCGTGATGTCCTGCTAGATGCCGTCAATGCCTTCTTCAACGGCGACGCGACCCGGGAAGTCAGGTTCACGAAATTCCATCGGCGATAATGGCGGTTCGGAGCCGAGACGGGCTCGAGCACAACCTTCATCAGCCAGCTTGACGTCCTGGCACGACCAGGCAATCGAGCTTGGCCTGGGTCAAGAGAGCACAGGTCCGCTCGCCATCGCGAACGCGAAACCGAATGATGATCAGCTGCTTGGATCCGCCCGACCGCAGCAGCTCGAGGTTTTGCCGGTCGAGCAAATCGGGCGCAGCGCGGAGCGCGCGCTCGATCAGCGGCTCTACCGATGCTTCGCTGCGCAGGGTTCCGAGTTGGACCAGCACAGCGTGTCGCGACGCGACCTCGGCCTGGCCGCTGATTGCCGGTTTCAGGATCCTCGCTGATGTCCAGACCGACTCCACGGAGTTGCCGGTGCCAACCGCTGCTGGGCCCTGGTTCGGCGGCTGCGGCGGGCCATCATCGGCAAGCGGCAGAGGAATGTCGGCGCTGCCGTTCCGTAGCTGTGCGGCAAGGGTCAGCCAGTCCCTGTTGACGATCTCGCGCGTGCATGCATCGCGAATCGGCGCCGACGGCTGAAGGGCGACAAGCTGGTCGAGAATCTGACCCGCTCGGGTGAGATCCCCGAAAAAACGTGCAAGCCAGGCGCGCATGAACAATGCGGCCGCGTCGTCCGGACGCCCGGCATCGCGGCGCTGCAACTGGGCTGCCGCGGCGGCGAAATCGCCGGCGCATATCAGGTCGGCAATGGCCGCGGAGCGCATAGCCGGCAGATCGACGGCGTCGCTGGACCAACCGTCGCCTGCGGCGGCACAGACCACGGCGGTGTAGATCGCAATAACGGCTACGAGACGCTTGAGCGCGTCGCGGCGTGCCGCGGCATTGATCGCGTGCCGGGTGAACCGCTGGGCGGTCGACGAGAGATCGCCGACGAGCGGACGCTCCGCCCGGGGCGCGTGGACAAGCGCAGCGCGCGCCGCCAGGGCCACGCTGGCGCCAGCGGTAACCCGGTCGCGAGGTGTCGGAGTTGAGCTCATCGCGCGCGGGCACCTATCTGTTCAATAGCGAGGAGGGCGCCGCTGGCGGCCCACGTGTCCGGCGCGACGGGGCCCGATGCGATCGAGCGCACGAGTCCGGTCGTCATGGCGATGGCAGCGTCACGCCCGTCGCGCTTCACGATATCCGGCACCGCAAGCGCAAGCGCAAGACAGCGCGCGGCGGGAGCCAGGGCGGCGCGGCCGAGGGCGTCGTGCAGCAACCTCACTCTCGCCGCCGCCTCTGCGCGCTCCATGACGCCGAGAAACTCGCGCAGAGGAATAAAGCCACCGGCCCGCCCTGTCTCGGATGCCTCCTCGACGCCGCCGCGGTGGAGCCTGGCCAACAGAGCGAGGCTGCCAAGCCTGCGGTCAGATGACTGGCCCGTCAGACGATCAATCCGGTCGCGATACGCGGCCAGCGCGGCAGCGGGGGCCTGCATCAGGAAAAGGTAGCCGAACATGCCGCCTGCGGCCGCCGGACTGGCTTCCCAATTCGCGACAAGACTCTGGAGGCGATCGGCGTCCGGTAGCTTCAACGATGCCAGCTGGCGCGCGGAAATGATCGCCTCGGTTAGCTCCGAGCGAAGTCGCTGATCCGTCAACAAAGAGGTGACGGCGACCGCGTCGCCGAAATGGCCCTCCAAGATCTTTCGTCGCAATACGCCGGCAAGCGCTTCCGATGGCACGCCGGTCAGCCAGCGTTCGATCAGGGACGCCATGCCGACCGGCCAGTCTATGTAGGGGATGACGTCGGCCATGAGGCACTGCAGCAGCGCCGAATCCCGGGGCAGAGCCGACATCAGAGTCGCTTGCGACGACATGAGGACATCGCGCACTGCGGATGGATCGAAATAGCTGCGGATGAAAAGAGTGTCGCACAGCAGGCCGGCGGCGTCCGGGCCGGTTGACCATCCGCTGACCTCTATGGGGGAGCCGGTCTCCAGGCTCCGCATCAGTGATTGCATGCCGGCAGCGAGTGCGCTCAGATCGGAGAACGGCCGAAGCACCTGCGGGCTCGCGCCGATGAGTCCGTGCGCGAATACGAGATCGAAGGCGAAGGGCGATCGGCCGGCGTTGCGCCCGTGGAGCACGACGGCACCGTGCAATAGGTGCTGGGCCGCCAGGGTTTCCCGGCCGGCGAGCAGATCGGCCGCTCCCGACAATGCGCCGCGAATCGAAACCGACGGCGCCTGACCTGCGGACGAGTCACGGGCCGAGACGATCGTGAGCGTCAGGCAGGACGCAGCCGATAGCGCCAGGATGATTCTGCTTGCCGACATCAGACTTGGTAGCTTTCGAGCAGCGCGCCGACGAGCATCACCCAGCCGTCGGTATAAACGAAGAAGATCAACTTGAATGGCAGGGCGATGAGAACCGGGGGAACCATCATCATGCCCATTGCCATGAGAATGGCCGAGACCACAATGTCGATGATGAGGAATGGCAGGAAGATCAGGAAGCCCATCTCGAAGGCAACCCGCAGCTCGCTGAGCATGAAAGCTGGGATCAGCACGCGCAAATCGGGCTCGCCGGAAGCCGCCGCGGCACCCTGGCCGGTCCTCTTGCGCGCCACGCTCTCCATGAGATCGAGCTCGGTGGCGCGTACATTGCGAAGCATGAACCTCCTGAATGGCTCTATGCCCCGCTGCAACGCTTCCGTCTCGTTGATCTGCTCGGAAAGATAGGGTGCGACGGCCTGCTTGTAGCAATCGTCGAAGGTCGGCGCCATGATGAACAAGCTGAGAAAGATCGCGAGGCTGGTCAGAACGATGTTCGGCGGCGCTTGTTGAAGTCCGATTGCCGAGCGGATCAGCGAGAACACGATGATCAGCCGAGTGAAGCAGGTCACAGTGACGGCGGCGGTCGGCATGAGCGCGAGGACCGTCGTGAGGATGAAGAGTTGAAAGAGCGATCGCGTGAGCGAGCCGCCGCCGCTGAGGTCGAGCGTGACGGTCTGGGCCGTTGCATCCGCCGCCAGCAGGATTGCCACGGCGCCGACGCATGGGCGGATTGCATGGCGCCAATTGTGCCGGTGGGCCGGCGCGCGGCGCGAGCGGCGAGTGGCCGCAGGGTCCGCTCGCTCCTCTTCGCCGAGATCCCGCGCGGTCACGGTTGGCAGGGCGCCGCAGCTTGATCGATGGATGCAAGCGCCTGTGGCGTCCGAAGAATCCGACCGAGACGTCATCATGGGTGGTCGGGGACGGGCTCGAATGGGGTCGTCACGGCAACGACCGACGGCTCAACGATGCGTACCCTTGGCGTAGGCGATGACGCCGACCGCGCGCCGGTTCACGGCTTCCGAGGCGCCTCGCAGCAAATCGAGATCGCGATTGAGCTTGGCGATCAGGCGGTCGCAATCAGAGACAAGATTCAACAGACGATCGACCGACGCGACCTGATCCTCGGGAGCCAAGCGTCGAACTGAACCGGCGAGGTCGGCAAGGGCACCCTGCGCGGCGTCCAATTCCAGCTTTTCGCCGACCAGAACATTGGCCTCGATCCGCGCCAGCAGAGTTTCGACGGTGTCCGCAGCCCGGGAGAACATGGCGGCGTCGCTAACGGCTCCAGCGACGGATTGACCAGATGATTTGTCCAAATATCAATCCTCGCTGTCTGGGCGACCGGCTCAAGCGCGTGGACCGCCAATTCGACCGATTGGTATGACGACACCAATATGTCGTCAGGCGTCCGCGCGGAATCGCCGAATGCACCAATACGGACGAATCGCTCCGGACCTTGCCGCGGCGTCCCCACCCCCGCGCCACTACGTTTCGGCCAGTTGCGGCGGCTTCGGCCGCGTTACCAGCGTGTGATTTCTGTCGAAATCGCCTCAAGCTGTTTCGTCGCCGGTTCGTAATGTCGGGCGACGGCTTCCAGGGCCAGCAGGCGCGACGGTTCCCCTTGGTCGCTACGCAGACGGGCGTGCACATTCATGTTGATGTCAATGAGTTCCACGACCGTCTAGATCGACGCTGACGGAGTCATCCTGAAAGGCAGCAGAGGCGTCACTTCGAAGCACCGCTTTTTCAGCCGGTCGCCAAGCGACAGGGGAGGCGAGGGCAAATTTTTCAAGATTCCTCGACGTTCCAAGTGGAAATGGGGAGACATGCCCTCTGCGAACTGACCATGCGGCCAAGATGCGTGAAAAGCCTAGACCTCACACCCACGCGGCTTGTCCAAAACCGCGCTGCCCAAGTATTCTTCGCGCCCCGCGAACTCAATGCCGGAAGCCTTCTGTGCACTGTGCACAAACGACCCGACCATCGTCATGGATGCCTGAAAAGTGTTGCTTTCCAAGGTGCTGAGCAATGCCGCACGCCTTTCCTACCATGGCGGCAGGACCACTGAGCCGCGTCCGCTCCACACTTCCGTTGCACCCCAATTCCACTCCGACGTCGAGGAGCCCTTAACACCTTCTTAGGTTTTCTATCCTAATCTGCCTCTCCTGGTCCGATTTCGCTGGGTTAACCGAAACCAATTCGAAGGCATTTAACAAGGCGGCAAGAGAGTTTCGCCATGCTGGCAAGTTTGACCAGATACCGGTTGGATCGGACCGCTCGGATGCGAACAGTCCGTTCCGACATAACGATGCGGGATGACAGTCCGAAATGGCGCAAATAAAAACGCAATACGGGGGTAATCAGCCTAGCATTAATCCAGTTCAGACAGATCTGCGCGGAACCGGAGCAATGGGAAACTCAGTCTACGCGTCGGATTCGGGTGGAAACCTCGGGCACGTCCCCGCAACGGCGCCGACGCCGACCGGGGTGCCGGACTGGCCGAAACACGAGATCCTGATAGTCGATGACGACGAATGCGCGTCCGACGAAATGAGCCAGTGCCTGAGCGCGGCCGGGTTCCCGTGCAGCCGAGTGTCGAACGCGAGCGAAGCCTTCCGCTTCGTCAGACAGCACGGCTCCGTGGCGGTGATCGTGACCGACATCGTCATGCCCGGCATGGACGGATTGACGTTTATCAAGAATTTGCGTCTGCAGTCGTCGGCTCGGCCAGCCATCAAGGTCGTATTCGTGACGGGTGATCGCAGGCTCGAATACGCAGTCACGGCGATCGACCGACAGGCGACCGCTTTCTTGTTGAAGCCGTTGGAGTTGACGGCGCTGCGCGACGCGGTTCGGCGAGCCGTAACGCGGTATGCAGAGCAAATGGCGGAGATTAAGGTCAATGAACAGCGCGAGAGCGCGTTGCACCGCGTGCTGGAGGCCCTCAATGGGCTGGATTACGGCCGCGCCGGCAAGACGCCCGAGGTCCCGGCGAAGGTTGCGCCCCGCGCAAGTACAGCCGCGCCGGCGGGGGGCGAAAAGGATCTGCAGGCGCGGATCAAGGAGATCATCCGGGCGCGCAACGCACGGTCCCTGTTCCTTGACCAGGCGCTGTTCAGCGATCCTTGCTGGGACATGTTGCTGGACCTGCTGGCGCACCGCCTCGCGGACAAGACCGTATCCGTCTCGAGCCTTTGCATCGCATCCGGCGTCCCGCAGACGACTGCGCTGCGCCGGATCGACGATCTGGAGAAGAGCGGCTTGGTTGAAAAATTTCCTGACCAGTTCGACCGGCGTCGAGTCTTCGTCAGGTTGACCGACCACGCGTTGGGCAAGCTCGAGAACTACATCATGTCGATCGATCGGGTGCCCTGACCAAGCTGCCGCCCGGCATGATCCAGACCAGAAGATAGGAACGCTTGGCATCTGGCAGTCGAATCATTCGATCGGGCGGGTCGGCACTTGAACCGAAGGTGTTGCTGACCAGCAGGGAGCCCCGGGGCATCTCGCGCCGGGCCTTGGCGATCAGTCGTGGCATTGGGGCCGGCGACAAGAAGGCGTAGGCGATATCGACCCCGCGCAGGTCCATGGCAAAGAGGTCGCCGAACCGGATTTCGCAGTTCGTGGCACCGGCCAGCCAGAGGCGCGCGCGGCAGATCAGGTACGGTACCAAGGCGGCCTCTGCGCCGATGACCCGCGACGATTTGAGGCGGCTGGCTTCCACGAGGATCGTGCCGACACCGCAGCCAAGATCGGCCACCAGCGGCGCCTTGCGAGCCGCCATGAGCAGGCGCAGCGCTCGGGCTGCGCAGCGGCCGCTGAGGTATAGAGGCACGCGGTAAGCAGCGGCGGGGCCAAATATGGCCAGAGCGAACAAGGCCGCGACCAGAAACGGGGTCGCCGGCACTTTGAACGCGACCACGGTCAGGCCGCAAAGCGGCATGGCCGCGTTGACGGCTGTCCAGACCCACGACCCCGCGCCGATCCTCGAAGCGGCGACCATGGCGAGGGCGCTGACAGCCAGCGCCGCGGCGGGCAAAGTGGCGGCGCCAACGGATGCCAAGCCGGGCGGCAGGGCATACAGGATAGCAAATGCCGCAGCCTGGATGGCTGCGGTCGCCGCGAGCGGGCGCACCAGGTTGCCGCCAGGTGCAGACACTGGCTCGGGCTGTGTCTGACCCGGCCGCACGCCCTACCTGACCTGGATTTCGAGGTTGCGCACGCGCGCCGGCGGATTCAGGACATCGAACGATATCGACAGGCGCGAATGCGCACCCAGGTCGCGGCGCGTGCCGTCGGAGCACCAGCGGAAGGCGGAGTGTCCAGATTCGTCGATCAGACTTACGCACGCCTGTTCGAAAGTCTTGGTCCGGGCGTTCGGATTCTCGACGTGGAACTCTACCGTTACGGCATTGCCGCTCGCATTCGCTTCGATGGTAGGATCGATGATCATCAGCGGGCGCTCTGGATAGACCTCCGGGGCGGCCGCCCTTGCGTGCAGGTAAAGCCAGGCGCCGGCGACGCAGCAGGCCGCCACAGATGCCGCGGCGAGCAGGATGATGAAGCGGCGCCGGGGCCGCGTCGCAGCCGGCAGCACGACATTCGCCGCCGTGGCGTCTGGGGCCTGTTCCGTCACGGCGGCCTGAACGATGGCCTCCCGCCGCAGGGTCCAGACATGGTCGCAAGTGCCGCAGGCATAGAGACGGCCACGCTCGGGCACCTCGAGATCGCCGAGCGGCTCCTCCTGGCGGCAACTCGGGCAGGTGATGAAGCGCGCGGTCATCGATCAGGTTCTCAGTGCGGCACGGGCCGATGGGCGCGACCAAGTCCGTCCGGCGACGGACCAAGCGTGCGTGGATCATAGAGTTCGGCATTCCGCCGATCTCGTACGATGTGTCCGAATTGGACCCATTCCGAGATGCGGAGCGTTCAAGCATTTCATACCATCGGCAGACTTGTGGAACGAGTTGTGGGCAGAGAACGCGGTATGAGGATCGGCACCAACGAACTGCTCGAGAAGGCGCTCCGATGGCTGGGGCAGCGCCATCATCTCATCGGCCAGAACGTGAGCCAGATCGATACGCCCGGCTATCGTCCGGTCGACATGAGGCGGTCGTTCGCTGACGCCATACGCCAGCCGAGGGCCGGAGCCCTCGCGGTTGCGGCGACCGACGCAAGGCACCTGATGGGCCGAAATCTGCGGTCCGTCGAGGTGGCGGAGATCGACACCGAAGAAAAGATTGCGGGCAACCGTGTCGACCTGGAAAGCGAGATGGCGGCGCTCGCCGAGGTCAATGCCAACTCGCAGATCGTATCGACCATGTACAAGAAAAACATGCAGTTCCTCAAGCTCGTCGTGCGCGGGCCGAGGGCTTAGGAGCGATCAGGATGAAATTCGGCCAGACCCTGGGAATAGCCTCCTCAGCCATGTCGGCCGAGAGCCGCCGCATGCGCGTGATCGCCGAAAACCTGGCGAACGCCGGAACGGTCAACTCGGCCGGCGAGGACCCCTACCGCCGCAAGGTGACTATATTCGAAACGGTTGTCGCGCGCCATGGGGGAGGAACCTACGTTCGCGTCAGCGATATCGTCGAAGACGATTCGGATCCGATCAAAAAATACGAGCCGTCCCATCCCAAGGCCGATGCGCAGGGATACGTGCTGTATCCCAACGTCTCGCCGCTGATCGAAATGGTGGATCTGCGCGAAGCCGAGAAGAGTTATAAGGCCAATCTCCAGGTGATCGAGAGCGCAAAGCGCATTCTCCGATCGGCGTTGGACATCATGCGCTGACAAGCAGGACGGAGGTCGCGGTGAAGCTGATGCAAGTTGATCGAACGAACCTCGGTGGGTCCGGCGCCGCGGCGCCGAGCGGCGAAGCGGGGGATTTCTCCAACCTGCTCAGCCGGCTCGCTGAGGACATCAAGGGCGTGGCGATGGGGGCGCAGACGGCGTCGGGTGCCGCGGCGCTCGGCGGCGCGGATCTCACCCAGATCTCCACGGCGGTGGCGCGCGCCGAGCTGATGCTGGAAACGCTCGTGACCATCCGGGACAAGCTCGTCGGCGTGTACAACGATCTTGTCAGAACGCCGCTTTAGAGGCGGTGAGCGCCGATGAATGAGCTCGTCATCTTGTCCCTGGCGCGCGAGAGCATGATTGTGGCGCTCAAGATCTCGGCCCCTGCGCTGGCGGCTGCCCTGATCGTCGGGCTGGTCCTCTCGATGCTGCAGGCGATCACGCAGATCAGCGAGATGACGCTGACGTTCGTGCCCAAGTTGCTCGGCATGCTGGCTGTCATGTTGCTGACCGGTCCGTTCGTCGGCGGTGAGCTGGTCGACTTCGGACGCCGTACCTTCGCCATGCTGGCCGAGTATCGGGACATCGCCGATGCCGCCCGATTCTAGCGCGGATAGCCCGCCACCGGCACCCGCCGGCACCGCCGCCGACCAGGCGGCAGCCAGCACGTCCGTGTTGTCGAGCAAGGAAATCGCCGAAATCCTCAAGGTTCAGATCAATCAGGCCGAGCAGGGACTCCGAGCATACATTACCAAGCTCGGTCAAGAGACCAAGGACGAGGACCGGCTTCCCGTTCTCGACATCATTCTCGATCGCTTCGTGCGCGCGCTGAACACCTCGATGAGGAATTTCACGTCGGAGAACGTCGATATCTCCCTCGACAACATGTACACGACGCGGTACGGCGAGTTTCTCAGCCAGCTGCCATCGCCAGTGATGCTGGGCGTTGTCAGGTCGTCAAACTGGCAAGGCTTCATGCTGATGGTATTCGAAACTCCGCTGATCTACGCCGTGGTCGATGTCCTTCTAGGCGGCCGCCGGGGTGGCGACAAGAGTACGCTGGAAGGGCGCACCTTCACGACCATCGAACGCAGAATGATGACCCGTCTGATGAAGGCCGTCATCGGCGACCTCGAGGCGACGTTCCAGGCGGTGGCCGAAGCAGGCTTCGCTTTCGACCGCCTGGAGATCAATCCTCGTTTCGCGCGCTTGACCCGGCCAGATGCATTGTCGATCGTTGCGATCCTGCGTTTCTACATGGAGGACCGCGGCGGAAAGATCTTCTTCTGCTTTCCGTCGGCGCTGTTCCATCCGGTGCGGGACATCCTGAGCCAGCCGTTTTTCGGCGATTCGTCGGAGGTCGACTCGTCGTGGGTCACGCAGATCAACCAGCAGACGCTGGTTACGCACGTCGGCGTCGAAGTCATTCTCGATACCGTGCGGTCGACGCTCGGAGATATCATGAATTGGCGGCCGGGGCAGCGGATCGATCTGAAGACGAAGATCAACGCGCCTGTTGATGTCCGGGTCGACAATATCTCGATTGGCCGCGCCGAGCTGGGGCGTCGCGGCGGCAATCTGGCAGTAAGGCTAGTGTGATGACGATCAGTTCGGAAATTGTCATCGCCTGGCAGATCGCTCACACGGTCCTACTGGTCGCCGTGCTTGCCTATCTGCTCAGGGTCAGCGGCAAGCTGAAAGAGCTGCGCGATGCCCGTGGCGAAGCGCAGGTGTGGCTGAATGAATTCGCGCGGCTGATCAACGCGAGCACGTCGGCCGTACGCGATATGAGGGTCAGCATTGCGACAGCCCAGGAGGAGCTACCCAAGGTGCTCGCCGGCGTCGAGGCCATCAAGAAGAATCGCGCGCCGCCACGACGCGGTGACGTCTGCGAGCTGCCGAATGATCAGCATTCCGACGGCAAGGTCACCTTGTCCGCCGACCGAGGCGCCGTTGCGCGTCAGGGCAGCTTCGGCGAAGGTTTGGCCGTTTACGATACCGTTCAGCGGACGCGTGACCAGGCCGACGGCAGCCCGTTGGCGAGGCTCAAATGAATGCGAAGCTGCTGCGCTGGGCGCTCGTCCCGGCGTTTGTCGTCAGCACCTTGCTGGGGGCGGTCGCAACCTGGCTCGGGGCCGACGCCGTCGGCAAGAATCGACCCCTGGTGGCCCAGGCAAGCGCCGCTCAGGAGGCGACGCCTGCGCCGCCGCAAGCCAAGGCCGCGTCGACCACGCCACGGATGGCCGACGCCGAACGCAAGGTGCCGCCGTCGCCTCTGGCCGCGATTTCCGACGTGGGAGACTTCGATCCGCTGGACGCGACACCGGAGCAGATCAAGGTGCTCGGGCGCGCCTACAAGACGGCGCAAGAGCTCAAGACTCGCGAACGTAAGCTAGCCGAGCGGGAGCGCACGCTGGAGTTGGCGCGAGCCGAGCTCGAGCGCAAGATTGCGCTGTTCGAGAAGAATCTGGAAGGAGCAAAGGCAGCCATTCGCGACGATGTTGAGACCGATTTGGCGGCGCGCCGCAAGGCGCTGGACGAGCGCGAAGCGGCGATCAAGGAAAAAGATGCGGCGATCAAACGGCTGGCGAACAAGATCGCCGAGGATGTCAACCAGCGGAACCAGAAGACGGCGGCTGTGTACCAAAACATGAAGCCGAAGCGGGCGGCGGCGGTGCTCGGTCAGGTCGAAGCGTCCGAGGCGGCGGCAATTCTCTACGTTCTGCCCGACGACCAGCGCGCCAAGATTGTCGCGGAGATGGATCCCAAGATGGCGAGCGCGATCCTGCGGTCGCCGTTCGCCAGTGAGATCGCCGGACTGGCCGAGCGGGCGGGCCAGTGAACGCTCGCCCTGTGGCTGCAGCGGCGTTGGCCGCGTTCGTCTCGTCAGCCCCGGCCCTGTGCGAGGAGGATATCGTCATTCCGTTGCCGCGCGTGCTGGTCCATCTACCGGACCGCGCAGTCAAGCGGTTGGCGCTCAAGGTCTCCGTGGTTGCGTCGGAGGAGGACGAATCGGAAGTCAATCGCAGGATGTTCGGGGTGCGCGATCAGGTGTTCTGGGTGGCATTTGAGTTTGTGGCCAGCGGCCGGGCCGGTACTTTGGCAGCGCTCGACGCCAGACTGATCCGGGAACGCCTCGAACTCGAGATCGATCGCCTCGTCAGGCCGCACAAGCGCATCAAGGTCTTGCTCCAGGAAATATACGCCGAGTGAGGTGGCCGTGACCTTCGTGTTCCTTTCGGCTTCCGTTGTTCTCGCCGTCATGATCGTCGCGCTGATGCTGTCGAACATGAGGTTCAGCGGCGAAGTGCGAGAGCTGAAGGACAAGCTGCGCGAACTGGAGGCCGGCAATTCCGAGTTGGTCTCCAGGGTAGGATTGGCGTGCGACCAGCTCACGGAGGCGGATCGCGAGATGAAGACGATCCGGAGCGAGTTGAAAGCAGAAATCGAAGCGAGCGGAAAGCACTGAGTGCCGCGCGGGTGCCTCGGCAGACGGTCGGCTGCGCACGAAAGTCGGGCGGTCGAACTGGTAGTAGCGAATCGCAGACATGCGGATGAGGTAGGCGATGATCAAGGAATTCGGCAAGCTGACGGGCCCCGAGAAGGCTGCGATCATGATGTTCGCGGTCGGCGAGGACTACGCAGCGAAGACCTTTTCCATGCTCGACGAGGACGAGATTCGCGATCTGTCGCAGGTGATGTCTAACCTCGGCAAGGTCGAGGCCCGAGTTGTCGAACGACTGTTCGTGGAGTTTGCCAACCAGATGTCGTCCGGCGGCGCCGTCGTCGGAACCATCGCCGCGACCCAAAAACTGCTGTCGAAGGTCCTGGATCCGGAGCGCGTCGATGCAATCCTGCAGGACATCAGCGGTCCGTCGGGGCGAACAGTTTGGGAAAAGCTGGGAAACATAAGCGATACGGTGCTCGCGAATTATCTGAAGAACGAGTATCCGCAAACGGTGGCCGTGTGTCTGTCGAAGATCAAGCCAGAACAGGCGGCGCGCGTCATCGCCCTGCTGCCCGAGGCCCTGTCGCGCGACGTCGTCATTCGGATGTTGAAGATGGAAACCATCTCGCGCGAGGTCATGGACGATGTTGAAATGACGCTGCGGACCGAATTCATGGCCACCCTTGGGCGAACCCAGAAGCGGGATCCGCACGAGAACATGGCGGAGATCTTCAACAACATGGACCGGCCCAATCTGAACCGCCTCATGGAGATCATCGAGCAGCGGGTGCCCGACAGCGCCGAGAAGGTCAAGAGCCTGATGTTCACCTTCGAGGATCTGAAAAAGCTGACCGCGGCCGACATTCAGGCGGTGCTGCGGGAAGTCGACAAGGACGCGCTCGCGGTGGCGCTCAAGGGTGCCAGCCAGGAGCAGCGTCAGCAGTTCTTCTCTGCGATGTCGGAGCGAGCGGTCAAGCTCCTGCAAGAGGAGATCGACAGTATGGGGCCCGTCCGGGTCAAGGACGTCTACGAGGCGCAGGGACGTATCGTGACGACGACGAAGGAACTGATCAACCGCGGCGTCATCGAGATCCCGGAGGAGGGCGAAGGCAACGAGATGGTGGAATGACCGCTACGGCGGGTCGGACGCCAGTGACATGGGGCCGCTTGAGGCAGCCGTCCTTGCGGCGATCCTGTTCCGCATTGCCGAACCGTTTTCGTGCGCTGCCGAGACTGCGGGGGGGCGGATCAAGTGCACGACAGGAACGACGGCAGATCGCACGTCGACCGGGGGGCTGATTTTTTCCGACGGCACGACGATCGAGCCGACGGCCGCGGGTGACTTCAAGTTCTCCAACGGGCTGACGGCACAAAAAACGGCATCGGGCTGGGTCAAGTTCAGCAACGGGATGCTGTTTCGCACATACGACCGTCGGCGCTACACGCTTAGCACTGGCTTGGTCTGTTTGGTCGACGGTGCCGCCCGTGCCGTGTGCGCCAAGCCGTGAGCATGAGCGGCAGGATCGACGCAGCGCTTGCTGCCCAGGCCGGAATAGTGGCGTCGGTCAATTCAGCGCGGGGGCCTCTCCCCCAAAGAGATCCCCCGCGCCTCGGACACCGAACCGGCTGAGGTTGGGAATTCAGCCGCCCGTTGTCCATCCCGTATAATGGATGATGAGTTTCCTCGTACGAACAACACCGGACCGGATCAATGCTGATCTCTTCCGAATTGGAATACTTTGAACGGCAGGTGCTGAGACCGGTGCGAGGACCTACGGGTCAGCGCTTGCGGCTGCGTGCGGCGAGCTGCCGCATCCTCGCAACGCGCCGCAATTGAGCCATTTCGTCGTCCCAGGCCTCGATCATCGCCGAAAACATCACCTCGATGACTGTGCCGGCCGAGTGGATGCCATAGATCATGCGCCGGTGCCCCTCGGCCATCATGGCCGTCGTCGGCGTTCGGGGCACCACCGCATACCCGGCCTCGCGAAGGGCATCGATGACCGACTCGCCGAGGCGAACGTAGCTGGTCCGGAGATACTGGTCGTCCGCCTTTCGAATGGCTTCGGCAATGCTGCGCAGGCAGGCTTCTCGCATGTGATGGGCTGGCGCTGCTCCGTCGGTCATCGTCCGATGTCTCGTTCGTCGACGCCGTCAGAATCTGATCCTGTGCGTCATTTGGCGAGTGCGGCTTCCATCTCGTAGAAATCCGGTCGCAGCGAACCGTCGACCGACTTGCGCGCCATCTCGATCGAAAGGGCTGGCGCATATCCCTGCATGTGTGCGAGTATCGCGACCTTGATCGTCTCGTAGATGCGGGAATCCGCCTCGAACGCCTTGCCGGCGGCGCTGGCGATCGGACCGAACATGCCGTAGCAGAAGAAGATTCCGGCGAAAGTGCCGACCAGCGCGGCACCGATTAGCTTGCCCAGCACCTCCGGCGGCTGGTCCATCGCTCCCATCGTCTTGATCACGCCGAGCACGGCGGCGACGATGCCCACCGCAGGCATCGAATCCGCCAAGCTCGTCAGCGCTGCAATGACGGCGTGGTCGGCCTTGTGATGGGCCTCGATCTCCGTGTTCATGACATTTTCAATTTCGTTCGGGTTGTCGGTGCCAAGAGTCAGCATCCGCATATAATCCCGGATGAAATCCATGATGTGATGATCTTTCGAGATTCGTGGATATTTACCGAAAATGTCGCTCGAATCCGGATTTTCGACATGAGACTCCAGAGCGACCGCGCCCTTCTGCTTGGCCAATTTGAGCAGTTCGAAAAGCATCAACAACACGTCAAGATAATGCTGCTTTGTGAGCGCGGGCCCCTTGATCGCCGCGGTAAAGCCGCCGACGGCCTTCTTCAAGATCGCCATGGGGTTGCCGATGATGAAGCCGCCGATGGCGGCGCCCAGGATGATCACATACTCGAGAGGCTGCCACAGAACCCCGAGCTTGCCGCCCATCCCGACATAGCTGCCGAGCACGCAAACCAACACGATTATCAAGCCGATTCCGAACAGCATGGGAGGAAACTCTCCGCGCAACCGCGATGCCAACGTGACCGAAAGTCTGACGGTTTTTTGCTTGTCCAGATCGCAAAGTCGCCACCAAATTAGACCAATCTGGTGCCGAGCGACCAAAATGACGCTCCGGCCTTTCCGGTATCGGCTCCTCGACGTTTCAAGTGGAATTGGGGAGACACGCGCTCCTTCGAACTGACCATGCGGCCGAGGTCCGCGACAAACCTGGGCCTCAGCAGCAACCTGCCGCCCCAAAACTTTGCCACCAGAGTATTCCTGGCGACCCTGCGGGCTCCGCAGCGGAAGCCCGCCTGCATTGCGCGCATACCACCCGACGATCGTTGTCGGCGTCCGGAAAGATTTTCTTTTCAAGGTGCCGAGCAATGACGCCAGCCTTTCCCTCCATGGCGGCAGCGCCGTCGCGCCGTGCCCGCTCCGCGTTACTGTTCCCCTCCGAATTCCACTCCGAACGTCAAGGAGTCCCGGCATCGTTGGCATGCTATTTGCTTCGTCTGTCCAGCGATCCATGGATGGACAAGAATCACCATGACGTTGATCGGTGCACTGTCAAACGCGGCCAGCGCCTTGCGGACGACCCACTCGGCGCTTGGCGCGCTGTCGAACAACGTGTCGAACGTCAACACCCCGGGCTACGCGCGCAAAGCGCCTTTGCTGGCCGCCCGATCGTTCGGTCCCGGCACCGGCGGCGGCGTCGACATCGCCGCGGTCACGCGCCTCGCCGACCGGTATCTGCAGGCCGAGGCCGATCGCTCGACTGCAGCGCTGGCCTATGCCCAGACCTTCGGCAAGTTCGCCGGGTCGATCGACGCGATTCTGGGCCGGCCGGCCGATGGGCAGGATCTCGGTAGTCTTCTGGCGAAGTTGCGCGACGCCCTGCTGGCCGCGACGTCGGTGCCCAGCGATGCAAGCCGCAAGCGCGATGTGGTGACCGCTGCAGACCGCTTCGCCCGGGCGGTTCGCGACCTGTCCGCGCGCATGGCCGGCGTGCGTGGCGAGGCGCAGCAAGAAATCGAGAGAGCGGTTGCCGGTGCGAATGCCGCCGCGCAACGGGTGGCGGAACTCAACAAGACGATTGCCACAGGCTTCGGGCTCGGGCAGGACGTCGGCCTGCTCCAGGACCAGCGCGCCCGGGATGTCGAAACCCTGGTCGACCTCGTCGGCGCGCGGGCAATCGATTGTCCGGACGGCTCGGTCGAACTCCTGATCGGTGCGGGCGGCATTCTGGTCGACGCCGTCGCCCACGAACTCGGCGTGTCCGCCGAGGGCGTTCCCGATGCCGCCGTCCTGCTGGACGACCAGGACATCACCGCGAAGCTGGCGACCGGGCGCATCGGGGCGCTGCTCGCCGTGCGCGACGGCCTGACCGTGGACACGCTCGATTATCTCGATGCGTTGAGCCTGGCGCTCATCGGCCGCCTCAACGCCGCCTATGCCGACGCCGCGAGCGCCGTCGGTCGAACCGCGATCGACGGCAGCGCCGCCTTCGCATCTGGCGACACGTTCGCCTTCACGGGCACGATCAGGTTCATGACGGTCGACACGGCAGGACGTGTGGTGTCGACTTACGATTGCACCGGCGGGGCTGCCGAGACGCTTGCGGCGTTCTCATCGCGTTTCCGGCTGGACAACGCGGAAGCCCGCGTCGTCGACGGCCGGCTGCATCTGGAAACGACGGATCCGAACCGGCGGTTGGCGCTGGCTTGGGCGGTCGTAGAGCCAGGCACGGTCGCGACCGCGGCCGACACCGACAAGTCGCTGGTGAATTTCCTCGGTCTGAACGATTTTCTCATAGGGACGAACGCGTCGAACCTGTCGGTGCGCGATTACCTGGCGGCGCAGCCCGAACTTCTCGCCACGGCCCCAGCCAGTCAGGCGGCGATCGAGGTGGGCATCGGCGCACAAGCCTTCGCGCCGGGAGACCCTACGACGTTGAAGCACCTGGTCGCCGTACTCGAGGCGCCGGTCGATCTGACGATCGCGCGGAATGGACAGTCGGCGGCGCGCCGCGCCAGCTTCGTCGGCCACGCGGCCAATATTGTCGGCGATCTCGCCATGTCGATCGGCGATGCGGCCGACAAGGCCAATCAGGCGGCGGCGCTGAACGACGTGCTTAGGTCGCGTTTGTCGGGCGTGAGCGGCGTCAACATCGACCAGGAGATGGCGGAGCTGACTCAGTACCAGAACGCCTACAACGCTGCCGCCCGGCTGTTGTCGGTGGTCAACGACATGCTCCATGAGCTCGAACAGGCGGTGGTGCGATGACTGCGATTTCCCGCATATCCGACCGCCAGCAGATGGCCAATCTGGTGGCATCGAGCGCGCGAGCGGCCGGCGACGGCGCCGCTCTCCAGGCCAAGGTCGCGAGCGGTCAGGCCTATCTGAAATTCGGCGAACTGGGCAGCAGAACCGCCGGGTTCCTGCGGGACAACGGGGACGTGGAAAAGCTGCGCATCTACATCGAGAATGCCGAGGGCGCAGAACGCAGGCTGACGGCCCAGAATTCCCAGATCGCGGCGCTCGCCGATATCGCGGCAAGCGCTCGCGCGCTGTTCGTCAGGGCGCTCGGGATGGCCACGCCGGGCTCGGACTCCTACCAGCTCAACATCCAAAGCCGCACTATGCTCGATCAGGTCGTGTCGGGGTTGAACGCAACCTTCGAGGGCAGGTATCTGTTTGCCGGTGCTGCCTCCGATCGGGCGCCCGTCGCCTTCGGACGGATGACGCGGCTGTCAGTCGCCGACATCGTTGGCAGCTCAGGGCACCTTGCGCTCAGGGTCGGACCGGCGCCGGGCGTTCCGGTCGAGTTCGACGTCGAACCGGACGCGACGCAGGCGGACATTGCCGGGGCTTTGCGGAACGCCTTGCAAGGCGCGCTTGCGCGCGGCGAGACCGGCATCGATCGCGTGCTGCTGACGGCCGACGGTCATGTGTGCGTCTATCCGCACGACCCTGGCGTGGCGCCGGTCATCGCTGTGGACGACACGTCGACGGCCGGCCCCGTGGCCATCGAGGACCTCGATATTCGACAACTCCCGCCCGACGGCGACCTGGCCGACCAGGCCTACTACCGAGGTATTCCCGGCGAGCCGGCGCCCCGGGCTCTGGTCGGTGACGGTTTGGCGCTCGAAGCGGAGGTGACTGCAGAGGAGCCCGGCTTTGCCAAGCTGATTCGGGCCCTGCGCATTGTCGAGACAGCGACCACCGTGCCCGACCTGGATCGGGCGGCGGTTGAAGAAGCGCTAAGCCTGGCCGGCGACGCGATCACGGAAATCGCCCAGACGGCGGCCAAGGTGGGTTCGAGACAGAAGTCGATCGAGGGCCTGCGCACGGAGAACGAGACGGCGGAAATATATCATCAGGACATCGTCGACCAGATCAACAGCCTCGACATGGGCGAGGCGATGACAACGCTTTCGGCACAGCAGCTGCAGTTGCAGGCGTCATACATGATGCTGGCGCGCCTGTCGTCGTTGTCGCTGCTGGACTTCATGAAGTAGGAGTGCCGCGTGCTGCTGGAAACCATCGACAAGCGCTCGTCGACCCGGATCGCCGCCTTCTTCGGCTCGACGGCTGGCGGCCCCACATCGACGGGCCGTCTTGTCCCCGTCAAGAGCCGCTTCGGCCAATTCATGTTCGATCTCGACAGGGCCGTGGCCCTGCCCGACGGCCTGCTCGGCTTTCCCGCCGCCCGCTCGTTCGCGTTGGTGCCGCTCGAAAGCGACCGCCTTCGACCGTTCCAGCTCATGCAGGTGATCGAAGACGAAAAATTGTCCTTTCTTGTTCTGGCCTTCGATCGTGACAATCCGCTGATACGGGCGCCCGACGCCGACGCCGCGGCGCGCGCATGCGGCATCGACAACCACGAGTTCGGCGTCATCCTGATTGCCAACCTGCGGCGCTCGCCGAGCGGACCCAAGCTGTCGCTCAATTTGCGCGCTCCGGTCATGCTCGACCTGAACACGCGGCGCGCCTGGCAGCACATCCTGGCCGACGAGCAGTACCCGATTCGGCACTTCCTGTAGGCTGGCTCGGACGAGCAGGAGCAGGTTGCGACCATGGCAGTCTCCGTCAATACCAAGAACATGTCGGTGGGCGACAACGGGTCGGTCATGTTTTCCGGCCTGTCGTCGAACATCGACTGGAAATCGGCGGTCGACAGCATCGCGAAAGCGAAAGAGGCGCGGCTGTCGAGCGTGATCTCGCGGATCGATCAGAATTCGACGAAAATCAAGGCGCTTTCGGATTTCCGGTCGATTGCCAGTTCGCTGAACTCGAGCATTCAAAAGCTGTACGGCAAGGTCTCGGCCGACAAGTCGTTCGACATCTTTGAAAGCAAGGTGATCGACGCGGCAACCGCACGCCAGGCGGGTCAAACCGGCACGGCGTCGGCCGCCACCGACCTGATCAGCGCCAGCGTCGATAACACGGCGGTCGCCGGCAGCTATCGGCTGGAGGTGCTCCAGGTAGCCAAGGCGGCCAAGCTGCGCTCGGCTGCGGTCGTAGATCCGGCGGTCGCGCTCGGCGTCGAGGGAAGCTTCGCCGTCGGCGGTGCCAACCAGCGACAGACCTACCATACCGCCTCGCTCAACTCGAAGCTCGCCGGTGGTCGAAGCCTCAGGCTTGAGCTGACCGTAGGGGGGCAGACGATCTCCTTTGCGGCCGGCGGAGCCGATGTCCAGCAATGGGCGACGGCTTTCAATGCGTCAAGCCAAGCGACCGCATCGGGGTTCCGAGCCGGCGTGGTCGGCGATCTGCTGGTCATTTGGGCGCAGGAGAAGTCGTCGTCCGCCGTGCCGATCACCTTGACTGACGTCCAGGCTGCCACCGCCGTTTCGCCGTTGAGCCAGGAACCCGGCGCCGCCGCCGCGGCGGTGACCATCGTGGCCAGCGACAGCCTGCAGGACGTCCGTTCGAAGATCAACGGCGCCAGCCAGCTGGTGGCCGGACCGGTCATGGCATCAGTGATCACCGTCGGCCCGGCCAAGAACTACCTGGTTATCAACGGCGGCTCGCTCGGGGTCGACATTCATGTCTCCGGCGTGTCCAGCAGCCTGCAGACCGGCAACTTCCTCAGCCTGTTCGGGCAGGCGAGTTCGCAGACGGTCGACCAGCTGGGCGCCGGCACGGCTTTGAACGGCGTGCGCCTCGCGATTGCCCGACCGGGCGTCGATTCGATCGCCCTGACCAGATTTGACACATCAGGCGCCACCGGCGGCGCGGATCTGGCCGCCAAGCTCCAGCTCGCGCTGCGGACCGCTGACGGAGGGCGCGACGACCTATCCGTCGCCTATGGCAACGGCGCGCTGACCATCACGGACCGCCGCGGCGGAATCTTCAGCGACGTGAGTGTCGAGGGTGTCGGGGCAGTGGGGGCCTACCAGCCGGCCGCGGCCGCGCCTCAGGTCATTCAGATGGCGCAGAAGATGCAGCTCCGGCTCGACGGCCAGCTGATCGAGCGCCCGACGAACCAGGCGGACGACATCGTTGCCGGCCTGTCCCTCAGCGTCGTGAAGGCCGAGCCCGGCACCGACATCCAGCTTAAGATCGGCCGCGCCGCCTATGGCATAGCCAACGAAATCAAGGCTTTCGTCGACGCCTACAACAGCATGCTCGAGTTGATCCGGAAGCAGACTGCGTACGATCCGGCCTCAGGAGCGCTCAGCCCGGACAGCGTCTTGGCGCGGTCGGGCTCGCTGCGAGGTCTGGCCACCTTCCTCGTCTCGACGATCGGCGCGCAGGCCTTCGGCGAGGGAGTCAGCGGCCGGGTGCAGACGCTGCCCGATATCGGAATCTCGGTCGACAATTCGCAGACCGACAGCCAGACCGGAAAGGTCAAAGGGCTGCTGACGCTGGACATGGCCAAGCTGACGGCGGCGATCGACAAGGCACCCGATGACGTCCGCAAGCTGTTCGCGTTCACCGTTGCGCCCGCCGATCCTCGGCTCACCGTGATCGGCTTCTCGGCGCAGACGGTCGGAGCTGGAGCGGGACCGTTCAGCTTTTCGTACCAGCCGGGTGCGGGCGGGTCGCCGGACTCGTTCAACTTCACGGAGAATGGCGTCGCGCGCAACGTGAGCCGGACCGGCAACGTTTTTCACGTGGACAGCGGATCGGCGCGCGGGCTGTCGCTTTATCTATCGGACAACCTTGCTCTGGCGCCGACCGTCGTCAACATCAAGTCGGGTCGCGCCGCGCTCATGTACGGCCAGCTCACTCAGCTGCTGACGGCGGATACGGGCGACATCGCCAACGAACTCGGCTCGCTGCAGGACACGAACGCCAATCTCCAGAAGCGCGTCGACGAAGCCAGGCAGCGCGTCGAGCGTCAAAAGACGGCGCTGATGGCCAAGTATCAGCGCATGGAAGCGGCCATGGCGAAAATGCAATCGCTGCGCGAGTCGATGACCGCCGCATTCAATGCGCTCGCCGGCAACAAGGACAACCAGTAACAACTACGATCTGCAGGGAGTCATGTCAGACTTGGCCCGCCGGACCTATCGCGAGCAAGCACTCCAGTCGATGTCATCGATTCGAATCGTCGATCGACTGATGCAGGGCATACTGGTCTCGGTCGAGGCGGCGATCGACGCGGCGATCAAAGGCAATATCGACGAGCGTCATGCCCACGTTTCCAAGGTCTGCAAAGTGCTGGCCAGCTTCCAGCAGGCACTCGATGTCGATCAAGGCGGTCAGATCGCCGTCAATCTGGACGCGCTCTACCGCTTCGCCATCAGGCGCCTCGTCGACTTCGAGATCCGCAACGATCCTGGCATTGCCCGCGAGGTCGTGACCGTTCTGTCGCCGCTTGCGGCATCTTGGCGGAGCCTGGCCGAGCCCGCGGCGGAGACGCCCCGATCGCCTGACACGATGCCGGTCGCCGGCGCGACGACCGATCCGGATCGCGCCGCGCCTGCCGGGCGCGAACGGCAGCGCCTGTCAATCAGCGCCTGACCACACTGCTCGTCGTCGTGCCGCCGGCCGTCGGTCTGGCGTGGCCGTGGCGTCGGCGTGTCGATGCCACTCGGCCGCCGCGGCCGATCCGATGACTGCAGAAAAAGGTCTCCTGAATTGGCGCGGGACTTGCAAAACATCCAGGCGTGACGATCGAGCGCAAAGTTTTCAGCAGGAGGACGACGCGATGACGTGTGGCGGCAACGTGCAGGACGAATCCAACTCGACTCAGATTCGGCCAACCGCGGTCGTGGCGGCGATCTATGACGAGATCAAGCAGATGCTCGTCGAGGCGGCGCGGCACAGCCGGGGCCATCGGATCGAGCTTCGGTGCCGGTCCGTCGCCTGCGCGATCGAACTGATCAGCGACCTGCGGTCGGGCATTCGGTCCGATGCCGCCGATCCGTGGAGCCGTCAAACCGATGCGCTGCTGCGGACAATCATCGGCAAGTTGCCGCTGGTCGACGCGCGCAACGATGCTGATCTGGCTGAGCAGCTGGCTGAGCTGATCGAACCCCTGCGACAGGCCTGGCGCGCGCTGGACGACAAGGCGGCCTTGTCCCTGGATCTGGCGGCAGCCCGGCCGGGCCGCCATGCCGGCCTCGCGGCTGGTCTCGCAGCGGCCGACTGATTGCCCGCCGGCGGCATGTAGCGGCCTACAGGAGAGACACCATGAATTCGATCTCGGCGCGGGGCGCCGCGCCGCAGGCAGCCGGCGGCATCGATCGGCCCGTCGGCCCGCTCGTTGGTCCGGCCGTCGGTTCGGCCGCTGGTCCGGTTGGTGCGGATGCCGCAGTCAACCGGCAGTTTTTGTCGCTGTATGCCGCCGTCATGCAGGCGGATCGGGTGGCGCGTGGTCAGCTGCGGCCGGAGCCCGCGTCGCGGGCCGAACCATCGGACTCGGAAGGAGCGGTCGGCACATGGCGCGACCGTGCCAGCCCTGCCGGCGTCGACCGACGGGGTTCCGGCGGCGGCGCAGCGGTCGCGGCAGAGCGTAGCAAAGCGGATCCCGAGACAGATTCCGCCGGGCAACGGAAGGATCGGTTGGCCGACGATCGAGGCAAGATCGGTGCATTCGGCGATCGGAGCGATGTCGCCCCGCCGCCGGAACCGCGACGCGCAAGCGGCAGCGGCGGTGACGGCTCTCCGGGCGGAACGGCAGCGGCGGCCAGCCAGCCGGCAGCCGGCCCGTCCGGCGCGCGCCAGGCGGGGCCGGCGATCTGCCGCATCAGCCCGGCCGACGCCGTCGCGCGCTGGCTCGCGCCGCCGCAGTCCGATACACCCCGGAAGGTCGCGTCGGCGCCCTCGCAGGGCGAGCGCGGCGCAATGCTGGTCGCTTCGACGACGCTCAAGCCGGTCGATCCGGAACCCGGCCTTCAGCGCCGGGCCGCGCCGGGCGAACACTGGAACGAATATGCCGCCGGACGGCCCGAACGCCGGCTCGGCGAGGCATCTGGCGCCCGCGCCGCGATCGAGGCATCGCACGACGCGGGCGGCTCGCCGGCCCCCGATTCCAGTAACCTCGACGTCGAGCTGGCGCGCGCGGCGGCCTGGGTCCGCCTGCGCGGCGATCGTCAGGTCGACATCGTCTTTTCCGATCCGGCGCTGAAAAGCCTGCGGGCAAATCTCGACATCCAAGGCGGGTTCGTGACCGGCGGCGTCTTCTATGCCGGCTCGGAAACCGCTGCCGCGGTCGCCCAGGCCGCCATCGTCAAGCTGGCCGGAAGCGGGCCGAGGACGACGGCCGAGCGGCAGACCGCAGAGCAAACCTTCAAGGTGATCAGACAAGGCGCCAATTCGGGTCGCCATGGCACGCGCCGTCCGGAGATGGACGCCGCCGACGCATTGGACTGACGGCCTCGAGCCGGACCGCGCGAACCAGACCGCACAAGGAGGAATGAGATGGAACTCTCGACCCTGCTTCCCCCGGCGACCGGCAAAGTTGATGCGTCGATCGACAAGACGCGCGGGAATTTTGGCACGTTCCTGAAGCTGCTCACGTCGCAAATGAAGAACCAGAACCCGCTGTCGCCCATGGATACTCATGAATTCACCGGGCAGTTGGTCCAATTTTCCCAGGTCGAGCAGATGATGAACATGAGTGCCAGCTTTGCCGATCTCGGGCGGCAGGCGGCACAGTCGAACCTGCTGCAGGCCTCACAGCTGGTCGGGCGCAAGATCGCTTTGAACAGCAATGGGTTGAAGCTGGACGCACACCGGGCGGAGGTCAAATACGCGCTCGATGCGCGCGCGCGCGGAGTCACGGTGTCGATTCTCGATACCCAGGGCGCCGTCGTTCGGACACTGAATGGGCCGACCGAAGCCGGTCAGCAGTCGATCGCATGGGACGGCAAGGACAGCCGCGGGCGCTTGTTGCCGGACGGCGTCTACAGAGTGAAGGTCGCAGCCCTCGGCGCTGACGGCAAGCCACGCGACGTGGTTCCGATCGGCACCGCGACCGTCACCGGCGTCAGCCGCAGCGGCAACGACATCAAGGTGCAGACCGACATCGGCGAGGAGCTGCTGAGCAGCGTGGTCGGGCTGCTCTAGTGCCGCATTCGCGAGCTCGCGAGTCGCGTCCCGCGCCTCACGGGCCGCGCAACTGGCGCGCGGCTGCGGGAAACGGGGGCAGGAGCGCCGGCCGAGGCGCCAGCGCTCGTGCCGCGAGCATGGACGGCGATGAGCTGTCGGTGCGGCGCGCGGGCGCGGAAGATCGAGGCCCGGTCGGCGGGCGGCTATGGAATTCACCAGTGGGAGGGACAAATGAGCTTGGCTGAATCGATGTATTGCGGAGTTTCGGGCCTGTCCGGCAACGCTCATCGCCTGGGGGTGATATCGGACAATGTCGCCAACTCGAACACGATCGGCTACAAGGCGGTGCGCGCCGATTTCGCCACGCTCATGGCGAGCGACACCTTGCCGTTGTATCAGCAGCCCGGCGGCGTCGTTCCGGTCAACGCGCCCGACGTGGCGCGCCAAGGTCAGATCCAGTCCACGACATCGGCGACCGATCTGGCGGTGGCGGGAAGCGGATTTTTCATCGTTCGTCCGTCGTTCGAGCGGACCGATCTCGCATATACGCGGGCCGGCAATTTCGACATCGATGCCGACGGCTATATGAGAAGCGCCACCGGAGCGTATCTGCAAGGTTTCGCAGCCGATGCTCGCGGTGCCGCCGCCGGCACGGCGGCGGCCGACCTCCGGGCGATCCGCGTGCCGCAGACCGGGCTGGCGGCGGCGCAGACCACCAGGGCGACGGTCAGGCTGAATCTGCCGGCCGACGCGGGGACCGCCCACGCGACGGTGCCGCTGACCACTTCGCTGACGGCATACGACAACATCGGCGGCGCGCACCAGATCCGATTGGAATGGACGTCGGCGAATGCCGCGTCGGGACAATGGACGGCCAGGGTCCTCGAGGAGGTGCCCATGGCTGCTGGCGCCGCCGCTCCGCCGGCGCCGCTTCAGCTCGGCGTGTTTGCGATTGGTTTCGCGCCGGACGGCGCGGTCCGGCCATTGGCGGTCCCGGCCACCTTCGTCCTCACGCCGGTCACCGGAGCGGCGCCCCCTCCCCCCGGCTCGACGGCGCCGGTTCCCAACACGGTCGAGCTCGACTTCGGCGGCCTGACCTCGCTGGCGGCGCCATTTGAAGTCGCATCGATCACACAGGACGGTGCCGCCGCCGGCCAGCTGTCCGGCCTGACCGTCGATCCGGACGGCGCTCTGGAGGCGCAGTACACCAATGGAACCAAGCGCAGCCTGTACAGAATTCCGCTGGCGACGTTTCCCAACCCGAATGGCCTGGCACCTGGCCAGAACAGCATCTACCGCGAGACCGTAGCATCGGGTGCCGGCTATCCCTATCTTGCCGGCACGGCGGGCGCCGGCAGCATCGTGTCCCGGGCGCTCGAGAGTTCGACCGTCGACATCGCGGAGGAACTGACGCAGATGATCGTCACGCAGAACGCCTATGGCGCCAATGCCAAGGTGATCGGCACGGTCGACGAGCTGTACAAGGACATTCTGCGCCTTGGCGCCTGACCGTTCGATCCGATGGCGCCCGCGCCCTTCGCCCCGTGGCTGGCCGGCCGGCGGTTGGCCGGCGGGCCGTGTGCCGGGCCGCCGCCGCGCCCCGTTAGCCTGAACTTTGCCCCATTTTCGAGCTAAGCAATTGAAAGGCGGGGATTTTGGCTTTGACGGTAGTCATGTAATTTGTTTGAGAGGCTCGACAGGCTGGTTGTGCCGTGATTCAAGCTGCACATGTACGTCG